>CAYSOV010000012.1:0-12596 GCA_964432785.1 uncultured Gammaproteobacteria bacterium | reverse complement strand
CTTGTCTTTCAAAAATCTTTTTGCTATTCTTGCCTCACGAATGAAAAGGCAGTGGATTCTCGCGCTGGGAGTGGTTTTGGTTGTTTTGGGCGCCGGAGGGCTCTTTTTGCGCACAAAGATAAACCCCGAGCAGGCCGGAATTCAAATTGAAGCAACGCCTCAAGCGACGGTCTATATTAACGATCAAGAACATGGCGCAACCCCGTTTGAAAAGACCCTGTCTCCCGGCGAGATAACCCTGCGCCTTGTTCCTGCGGTTGCCGATACCCCGCTTTCGCCCTGGACCACAAAATTGACCCTGACCCGGGGGGTAAAGACAATTGTTAGACGGAATTTTGGGGAAACGGAAGGCAAGTCATCCGGAGAAGTGCTTTCTTTTGAGAAAATACCCGGGAATTCAAGCTCTTTGGCTGTCGTGTCCTCGCCCGACTCGGCGGAGATTGTGGTTGACGGAGAAAGGCTTGGTTTTACGCCGTCCAGGCGAGACTCGCTTCCTGCCGGCCAGCACCAGATACATGTTTCCCGCCCCGGTTTTTCGGATAAAGACCTGACCGTGACAACAAAAACAGGATATAAGCTAACGGTTGTTGTAATATTGGCCGAGTCTCCTTCTCCCGAGGCAACCGTTGCGGGGGAGGCCACATCTTCGGCTGCAAAATCTGCAAAATCCGCCTCGGTTGAGATACTTGATACCCCGACGGGGTTTCTGCGCGTGCGAACAGAGCCGTCAACATCTGCTACCGAAGCCGCCCAAGTTAAACCCGGGGAAAAGTTTCCTTATCTTGAGCAAAATAAAGACGGAAGCTGGTTTAAGATAGAATACGAAAAAGGCAAGCAGGGCTGGGTGTTTTCCCAATATGCAAAGAAGCCTTAAAAGGCAAGACGGGGCACCAATCTCTTTTTACCCCACCCAATAGATTACAACCAAAACCATAGAGAGCCATATAAAAACCGTGGCCAGAAGCGGCCTGTCGGTGATTAATACTCTTTCCGGAGTTTCGGCCCGTGACCCCTCATAAACAATGTGCAAGTAGCGCATAACCCCAAAAATAACCACAGGAATAGTCAACATTAAAAGTTTTCCCGACCCAAGAATGGTAAGCGGCAATTCCCCTAAAAGCGCAGACGGAACCGCCCTGCTTATATAAAATAAGCGCTCTTCTTCTTTGAAGAAAGTAAAAAGCGCCCAAGACAGCCAAGAAGCTGTTGCAAACATGGCAAGATAGGAGTCAAGAAGCTGTGGTCTATAGAGGCTTAGGGTTGCTCTGTGCTTGGCCGCTACCTGCTCGGTTAAAATTGCAAGCTCGGCTCGCCTTTTGCCGGCCGCAAGAAAAAGTGAGATTGAGACAACGCAAAGCAAAAACCAAACGGATAAATGCGCGTTAATTAGAAAAGAGCCGGCATAAATTCTCAAGACAAAACCGGTCGCAATTACCAAAATGTCAACAATCACAAACTCTTTAAGCCGAAAGGTATAAACAAGCTGAAGAATAAGGTATGTAAGCAGTGCCAGAAAGAAAAATACGGATAGTGTATATGACCAAAAAAGAGAAACAGCTATTCCGGCAACTGCCAAAAAAGCGGCAGTAGGAATGGGCAAATCACCTTTTGGTATAGGCCTGTATTTTTTAAAAGGGTGGAGCTTGTCTTTTGGCGCATCGGCAATATCGTTTATAAAGTAGACCGAGGAAACGAGCATGGAAAGCGCCAAAAAGCCAAATACGGTTTCTAAAAAAAGCCGGTCGTTAAAGAGGTTGCCCGAAAAAACAAGCGCGCCGAATATGGCAAGATTTTTTATCCATTGCCGCGGCCTCGCGGTTTTGAGGATGGGAAGAAAGAGCTCAACCATATCAAAAGTCCTCCGACAAAGAGTACTATACCGATAATTGTATAGAACTTGGCCTTGGTATTCAAATTAAGGGCGAGCATGCCAAGAGTTGCTGTTGCCAGCCAATAAAAGGCCGCGACCTTTCTTTTGCTCCAGCCGGCGTCAAGAAATTTGTGATGAAGATGCCCACGGTCAGCCCAGACCGGCGATTTTCCGGAAAGAACCCTCCTTGTAAAAGAATATCCGGCGTCAACCACGGGGATTGCAAGAACCACAAGAAGCGTTCCCACCTTTGTTGTTGTCAGTATTGATAATATCGCCAGCATATAGCCGGCAAGGGTTGCTCCCCCAAATCCCGGCATTATTTTTTGGGGATATATGTGCCAGGGTAAAAATCCCAAAAATGCGCCGAAGGTTATTGCGGCAAGTATCGTAACCGGCCATTGGGTAATATCTGCGGAAAACTGCAAGGAGAGAACGGCTATGACCAGTGCCGCTATTGCGGTAAACCCAGAGAGCTGGCCATCAACGCCGGATGACCAGCTGACAGCATTCATTAAAGAAACTATCCACAGGAGTCCAAACCCGGCCGACAGAAGCCAGACGCTTTTTTGTTCTCCTAAAAACTCAAAACTAATTCTCGGAGTCGAGAGATCAATTATCCCCCCCAACGGGTTTGAGACAAAAGCTATTCCTATTCCCGCACCGACCACAATCCCGGCTGCCAAAAACTGACTTATCAGGCGAAAGTACGGATTAATATCCCTTTTATCATCCAGAAGGCCTATAAAAATTATAACAGCCGCCCCAATCAATATGCCCAGTAATTTTTGGTCAATGGGCAAAAAAATCAAACTGGAGGCAAGTATCGCAAAAAAATAGGCAGCCCACCGCCTCTTGGTACGGGCTTTTGGTGTAAAGATGCCGGATGCCGTCTTTTCTTGGGATCGTCAATTATCCCCAAAGGGCGCGCGAACCGGATAGTGAAGGGTGTGGCAAAAACGGCAACCAAAAAAGAAACGAGAGTGGGCCAAAATATAAGCTCGAGTATCTGTTTATCCATAAGATTAAGAAATTAAAAAGAGTACTCGTATGACCGCGATTGAGGCCAGAACACTTGATATGGCAGCAGCCAGAACAAGCGATCTTTTAAGAAACGCATTTTCGGGCAAGACGGAGGCAAGAAAGGTGTTCACCAGAAGAAAACCTCCGGATAAAACGAGCGGGATCAAAAAAAAGACAGGAGAAACAAGTTGCTCCTCGCCCCACGGCTTGCTATAGAAAAGCGGTACTTGGGAAGGAAGCTTTTTCCAAAAGATGAGCAAAAGAAAAAGGGCAATGGCAATACTCGCAAATCCCAGGAAAAAAGGGGTTTTTATTTGGGTTTCTTGGGAAAGTATTCTCGGCTTCATCTTAGATTTTTGTCCTGTTCATTAACCTTAAATCGAACCGTTTCCAAATTTCTGCCATGCCTATTGTTTCAAGATAAATATAGTTTTTTTGCAGGAGGCTGGCCAGTTGCGGAAAGCGAGCCGTCTCATTCTTAAAGACAATAATGTATTTGGGCTTTTTTTCAAGCAGAGAGTCGGCGGTTTCCTGTTCGCCGTTGAAGTCTTTAATATGAAACGAGGTTATGTATCTTGCGGCCGGCAGACGGCGAGAAAGGGCGTATACTTCGGGCGCAGTTCCCCAAATAAATATCCTGTCGTTTTTGGTTGTCCGGGAGGAGAGTGCTTGGGCAAGCTGATATATCATCGGCATGCGCTTGTCGAAATAATCAAAATACTCCATTTTTGTTTTTTGGCCGCCGACGAAAGCAAGAAAGTTTCCGTAATAGGCGAAGACCGGATAGTAATAGAATTTATAGAACACGAGGCTAAAAACGAAGAAAAACAGGAAAGAGACCGGGAGAAAACGGTATTTTTCGCGGCCAAAAACAAGGATTGATAAAAGCAGAGCAAGAGGAGGCAAAACCTGGATGATATAGTGAGAATATGGCCTTCCGGACAGGAGGGAGGCAAAAAGTGCGAAAGTAAACCACAAGACCGCAAAAAGAGTTGCCCCGTCAAAGCGTCTTTTGAACAGGAATAGTAGACCGAGGATAAGAATAAAAATTGCCGCGCGGACGGACAGACCGGCTTGGGCAATTGTATCTCCCAAGGGCAAAGAGGGCGCGCTCCAGAGAGAGATATAGAAAAAATTTTGAGACCAGACGGTATTAAGGTATTGGGGCAGGGCACCTTGAGTAAAGAAATAAAGCATACTTGCGAGTATCGGGGCAAGAACTCCTCCCCCAACAACCAAGATATTTTTAGTTGCCTTGAATATATCTTTGGCGTTTAACCTTGTGTTTAGCAACCAGAAGGCAACAAGGGCAAAAAAATCAAAAATGGCCGGCACCTTAAAAAGGATTGATAAAGAAAAAAGCAATCCGGCCGAAAACAATTTCAGAGTTGTAGGTTTTTTGACAGAGAAGGCTATCAAGAAAGCGGCTATTGTCGGCCCGATCATGAATATCTCGGAGTTGGCAATATTTCCTTCAAAAAGCGGGATTGCGGTTAAGAAGGCAAAAATAGATGTCGCAAGGACAACAAGATTATTTTTTTTATCAAACAGTTTTTTTGCCAAGTCCCAAAAGATAACAATCGTTGCGAGATGCCAGAGAAGAAGTATTAACCTAAACCAAAAAACCGAACCGGCCAGGGACGCCAATAAGTATATTGCCGGCGGCTTGTGGTCAAAGATGTCTCTATAAAGAACAAGCCCTTGGCCAACTGCTTCCCCAAGCGTTAGATATATTGCCTCGTCCCCGTACCAGTATGGCTCGAAAAGAGAAGGTACGCGCAAAAAGACTACAAAAACAAGCAGTAGGTAAAGGGGGTTAAATTTTTTCTGCATAAGGAGCATGGCCCTTTTCCGTACTTTGAGTATACTCATTTTTTTTCCGTCACGCGATATTCGAGATATTTTCCAAGCATAAGCCTTGTGTGTGCGTCAAGCCCCGGAAGACTGCCGAGCAAGAATCCACAAACGGGCATAAGTATGTACTCAAACGGTAGAAGCAATGCTCGCCAGGCCGGGAATCCCTTAGGTCTTGGAGGGCGGTGTTTTGAGTCAATAACAAGCATAATAACAAGAAACCCGAGGGCAAGCGTAAGAATAAGAGAGGAAAGCCCCGGGAGGGTGTATCCGAGAACGGTTCTTGCAAAGACGGGGTTTAAAAAGACCGGCACGGATATTCCCAAGGTTATAATAAACCAATTCACCGGCCAGAGAAAATGTTCTCTTACAAGCGAAAGAAGACGAAGAGTTTTTGACCAAAAGGGAGCATCCGTAAGAAAATAGTTTTTTATAACATACGGGTCGTCGGAAACTCCCCATGCCCAGCGCTGATACTGGAAGTACTGGCTTTTTATCGTTTGCCAAAATCCGTTTCCCTCCGGCGCGTCGGCAATAAGCGGAAGATAAATTGCTTCCACCTCAACCCGACCGTTTGTTTTATAGAAAGATTTAAAGAATATATGGTAGTCCTCGGGGATTATGTTCGGGTCCCAATATCCCACGTGGTCCAAAAGCCAGAAAGAGAGGCTGTAGTTTTGGGCGTTAACCAGGCGATCTTTTCGCGGAAGTTGGGATAAATTCCAAATGGAAGATAGAGTATTTACAACCCTTGTTAATGCCGGAAGGCGCCAAATATTCTGGTAGAACATCACCGCGGGCTGCCAAATTTTATAATAGCGGTCCGGGTCATCAAGGAATTTGAAAGTTAAGCAAGAAAAATGCTTCGGATAAAAGCAATGATCCGCATCGGACGAGGTAATAGTTATATACCTTTGGTCGAATTTGTGCTTTTCTATAATTTCCCTCTTTGCTTGAAGCGCCGCATACCGCTCATTCGAGGATTTGCCGGCAACCTCTCCGAGAGCAAGCTCGTGGGCGGTAACAAGAAAACTTCCGAATTTTTTAGCAAATTCTTTTTTCAGTGACCTAACCTTTTTTTCTCGGGCGTTTTCGTCTTCCTTTTTTTCTGTTGCGAGGACAATATGTAATTGTTTTAAGGGAAAATCTTGAGCGCTAATTGCGGATAGGGTTCGGGAAAGAACATGTAAAGGCTCCTTGTAGGTAGGAATAACTATTATATGCTGCACCTTTTTCCAATCGGGAAAGTGTTCAAGCTCTTTTAGCCAGCCCAGTCTTTTTGATGCCTCTATTCGGAGGTGGGAAATGCTCGAGGTTATAGCCACGGTCAAAGATTGATAGAACCAGTAAATATCAAACAGAAGAACAAAATAGGCAACGGCAACAGGAAAGACAAGAATTCCCCAATAAGGAAAGAGGATTAAATTCCAGGAAGTAAACCCGGGCAGGATTTCCAAGACTCTGTGAACACCGCGCTCGTGCGCGAGTATGAAATTGCGTATCATTTTTAGGGCAACTAGCCTTAAATTTTAACACAAATTCAGGTGAGGCGGGGGAAAAGGGGCTTATCGCTCTTAATCTTTGGTCCGGCAAACTGCTTTTCTATCTTTCCGGCGGTTTCGGGCAAAAACGGTTGTAGTTCACAGGCGATCTGTCTAATACGCCGGACCTGTTTTGCAAGAGATTGTTTTAGCCTTTCACCGGACAACTTCCACGGCTCGTCTTCGTCTAAAGATTTATTGCTACCATCAATTATTGCCCGGACAACACCCAAAGCATCGTGGAAGCGAAAACCTTCCAGTCTTTCTTCTACAGGTCCTGAAATTGCGAATTCCCCTTCCCGAGCAAAAAGAAAATCACTTTCTTGGCACAGTTTTGCAACCCGTGCCACAACATTCCCTAGCCCGTTGGCCAAGTCTGCGTTATACCGGGTATCTAATTTCTCAAAAGAAAAATCTCCATCCTCTCCGAATGGAAACTCGGAAAGAAGCAAATATCTTGCGGCATCTTTTCCATATCTTTCTACAAGTTGTTGAGGCGAGATAACATTCCCTAAAGACTTCGACATTTTCTGTCCGCCAATAGTAAAGAAGCCATGGGCAAAAACTTTTTTGGGAAGCTTGAGATCGGCAGCTAGAAGCAGAGCGGCCCAGATTACGGCATGGAACCAAAGAATATCCTTGCCGACAAGATGAAGGTCGGGAGGCCAAAACGCACTTTTATTTTTTAAAAATCTTACGGTGCTGTAATAGTTAAACAAGGCGTCAACCCATACATATATTGTCTGTTTCTTGTCCCAAGGAATAGGTATCCCCCACGAAACCCCTGCCCGAGAAATAGATACATCTTGAAGTTCGCCCTGAAGTTTTCCTAGAATTTCGTTTTTGCGCGGCTCCGGCAGTATTTGATATCCATTTCCGTTAAAAATACCTAAAAGCTTGTCCTTAAAGGCGGAAAGTCTGAAGAAGTAGTTCTTTTCTTTTTGATAAACAGGCTCTTTATTTGGGTGAAGAGGACATTTCCCGTCAACAAGCTCGTCTTTGGTTAGAAATTTCTCACAACCCTCGCAATAAAGCCCTTCGTAAACTCCTTCGTAGATATATCCTTTGTCATAGATTTTCTGAAGAATTTCCCGGACCACTCTTTCATGCTTTGGATCGGTGGTTCTTATAAAATAGTCATATTCTATATTAAGCAGTTTCCATGCCTCTTGAAATCTTGGGACAACGGAATCTGCAAACTCTTTAGGCGTTTTCCCGGCCTCCTTGGCGGCTTGAGCTACTTTTGCGCCGTGTTCATCGGTCCCTGTCAGGAAAAAGACATTCTCTTTCCCTACCTTTTCTCTCCAATAACGGGCCAACGCATCGGCGGCCACAGTCGTATAGGCGTGTCCAATGTGCGGCACGTCATTTACGTAATAAATTGGCGTCGTTACGAAATATTTTGCCATCTTAAACCTAGTTTACCTGTTTTTGGGGGGTTGAGGCAAATCTATCGGAGCTTGGCAAAGCCCTTTATCTTATCCGCCCATTGGTTTGCCCATTCCTCGGCCTTAATCTTTTGAAGAGCAATTTGCGCCCCCTTGGTATTTGTTATGGCGTTTATTGTCGCGACAGTCGCGCTTGAAACCTTCAGGTTATCATGAATATTATTATAGCCCCTTCCTTTATCAAGCCAATACAAAACAGCTATTCGTTTGGCCAAGGCCGAATGTTCGGTTTCCGATAAAAAGGTTCTTAGGAATTCCTCGGCTTCCGTGGGATTTTTCAGGTCGGCAATTGTTTGATGAAGTGTTTTAAAAAGTTCCTTTTCAAGATGTGGATTTAGTTTGTTTTTAGAAACGCGCATATTCTTTATCTTTAATGCGAAGTTGAAAACAGCTATGCTGTTTTATACAAGGTTGAAAACAGCTATGCTGTTTTATTAATTAAAGAGTAGCATTCGGGAACCAGTATGTCAATCGTCAGTCTCCCTAATTAATGTACTATTATTTTCTGGAGAGATAGTATTCTATGGTCAAGAGAACCCCGCCAACAAGAACAATGTTTAAATAATTAGTAGCATGGTAATAATTAAGAATCATAAAGATAATTGCCCCCAGCGCCGTTAGCAAACCGCGTCTGGTATTTGAGAATAAAATCGTGACGGTTAAGAATATCGCAAGAAAAGTGACTGCTAAAAAAACAATTGGAACAAAAAATGCCTCGGGAGGAATAAATAAAAATATTGCGAGCCAAGAAAGCCAAAGCAATAACGCGACAGCAAAAGAAAGAAGAAAATTTTTCCTTTTCGGGATTTTACTCATGATACTTTAATTGTAGAGCTTAAACTGCTAAAATTAAAGGGAAAATGCCCCAAGACCTTTTGCTTATTTTGTTTTCTATAGTCCTTGGTTTTGTTTTCATTGCGTGGATGGTAAACAGACGGCTTTCCGAATTCGGTGAAAAACAGAAGCCGTCCGAGGATCTTCTTGAAGTAATAAAAATGCTTCAGGTTGGCTCGAAGGAGGATAGAAAAGTCCTTCTTGAAAATCTTGCGCGCAATACCCAATCGCTTAACGAAAGATTGGATAATGCGGCAAGGGTAATAAGCCAGGTCCAAAAGGGGGTTGGGGAGATGTCGGAGATTGGCCGGGGCATTAAAGAACTTCAGGAGTTTTTAAGAAGCCCGAAGTTGCGCGGAAATGTCGGAGAACAGGTCTTAAAACAGCTTTTGGGACAAATGTTGCCGAAACAATCATTTAATCTTCAATACACTTTCAAGTCCGGCGTTACGGTTGATGCGGCGATCACCACTTCCGCCGGGATTATCCCCATTGATTCAAAATTCCCGATGGAAAATTTTCGCAAAATGGCGGGTGCGGAAACAGAAACCGAAAAGAAGGCTTTTGCCAGCGAGTTCACAAAAGATGTCAAGCGGCACATTGACGATATCTCTAAAAAATACATCTTAACCGATGAGGGCACCATTGACTATGCTTTGATGTATGTTCCTTCGGAGAGTATTTATTATGAAATAATGACAGCGGACGCAAATCTTATTGACTATGCTTACCAGAAGAGGGTTCTGCCTGTTTCCCCGACGACATTCTATGCCTATCTTAGAGCAATACTGATGTCTTTCGAGGGCCAAAAAATAGAAGCAAGAGCCAGAGATATCCTCGCCGCAATTCGCGCAATACAAAAAGACTACACAAAAGTAGAAGATAATCTCGGGATTTTGGGAAGACATATAAACAACGCGTATAATATGATGACGCAAGTAACCGGCGCATTTGCCCATCTTGGACAAAAGATTACCTCGACCCAGGCGCTGGGAGAAAAGACAAAAGAAGACGCAAAACAAATTCCCGCAGGGTAGACCCATCCCTTCGTGATAGAATTACTTCGTGATAAAAACGGACGATATCCGGCCGAACAAAGAGCAAAAAGAAGCCATAGAGCACGGCGGGGGACCCCTCCTTGTTATTGCCGGAGCGGGAACCGGTAAAACTACGGTTATTACCGAGCGGATAAAAAACCTCATCCTTTCGGATCTGGCCCGGCCGGCAGAAATTTTAGCGCTAACCTTTACGGAAAAGGCGGCACGAGAAATGGAAGAAAGAGTAGACAGGGCTCTCCCTTATGGCTATGTCCAAATGTGGATTTCAACATTTCATTCATTCTGTGACAGGGTACTGCGCAGTGAAGCGTTGCATATTGGTCTAAGTCCGAAATACATTCTAATGACCGAAGCAGAAACCATAAGGTTTTTGCGGACACACCTTTTTGGTTTTAAGCTTCGCTACTTCCGGCCTCTCGGAAACCCAAATAAATTTTTAGGAGGAATGCTCGAGCACTTTTCAAGATTAAAAGATGAGGATATGGCATCGAGGGAGTACGTCGAATGGACCAAAGAACTAAGAAACAAAAAAACGGAAAAACAAGAAGTCGAGAAATGGATGGAGTTGGCACAAGCTTATCAAAAATATGAGGAATTAAAAACAAAAGAGGGGGTTATGGATTATTCCGATCTGATCTCCAATACCCTTAGGCTTTTCAGGGAAAGGCCGAATGTTCTAAAAGAATACCAAGAGAGATTTAAATATATTTTGGTTGACGAATACCAGGATACAAATATAGCACAAAATGAGTTGGTGAAATTGCTTGCGGGGAAAAAAGCGAACCTCACTGTCGTGGCCGACGATGATCAGAGCGTCTATCGCTGGAGAGGGGCCTCTTTTTCAAATGTAATTCAGTTTCGGAAAAGCTTTCCTCGAGCAAAGATTGTTGTCTTAACCCAAAATTACCGATCGACGCAAGAAATTCTCAATCACGCCTACAAAGTTATCCAAAACAATAACCCGGACAGACTTGAGGTTAAAGAAAAAATTAGTAAAAAGCTTGTCTCGACCCGCAAAGCAAAAGGCAGCCCCCCGGAATTTATCTATGAAGACAGGGTGGAAAACGAGGCCGATGCAGTCGCAAAGAAGATTCTTCAATTAGTTAAAGAAGAGGAAAGGCAATTTTCGGATTTTGCAATTTTAGTTCGCGCCAATAACCACGCGGAGCCTTTCACCCGCGCGTTTGCCAGAGCCGGCGTACCTTATCAATTCCTGGGGCCGGGCAGACTTTTTCGCCAGCCGGAAGTCATAGAACTTATTGCCTATCTTAAGGTTCTTTATAATTTTGAGGACTCCGCGGCCTTCTATAAGGTTGTAACAATGACCCATTTCAATATAGAACCGCGAGATCTTGCCGCAATTACCAATTTCGCGCGGCGGAAAAACCTAAGTCTGTTTGAGGCAGCAGAAAAAATCAATGACATTTTTGTTTCCGATAAAACAAAGGAAATAGTAACAAGACTTATTGTGATGATTCACCGACACCTGAAACTTCTTCCTCGCGAAACAGCCGGACAAATTACCTATTATTTTCTTGAGGATTCGGGACTCTTAAAGGCCATGGTTGACCCGAAAACCGTCCAAGATGAAAAACGCAGCCAAAATATAGCCAAGTTCTTTGATAAATTAAAGACCTATGAAACAGAGCATGAGGATGCGTCTGTTTTTGCCGTTGTTGACTGGATTGATCTTTCTATGGAAGTCGGAGAGTCTCCTCTGGCGGCCGATTTTGACTGGACAAAAGAAAACGCGGTCAGTGTCTTGACTATACATTCCGCGAAAGGTTTGGAATTTCCGGTTGTCTTTGTGGTTAATTTAGTCAGCCAGCGCTTTCCGACGCGGGAGAGGAGAGAGCAGATTCCAATACCCGAGGAATTAATAAAGGAAATTCTGCCGGAAGGGGATTATCATCTGGAAGAAGAGAGACGGCTTTTTTATGTAGCCGTTACCCGAGCAATGGATTATCTTTTCTTAACGGCGGCAGATTATTACGGAGAAGGGAAAAGGGAAAGTAAAATCTCACCGTTTGTGCCCGAGGCGCTCGGAGAAGAAGTAATAAGTAAAAAGCCCGACTTCGTCCCGCTTAGCGGGACTTCGACGGGCAGGCAAAAAGTGGGGAATGAACAACTTTCAATCCTTGACTTTACTCCTCTTATAGAGAAAAAGGAAGAACCTTTTACTTCTCACCTTTTACCCATCACTTATCTTAGCTATTCACAGATTGATACCTTCCGTTTTTGCCCCCTTCATTATAAATTAAAGTATATTCTCAATATTCCGACTCCCGCTTCTGCTCCCCAAAGTTTCGGCAACACCCTGCACACGACCCTAAAGGAGTTTTGCGAAGCTCTTCAACGAAATAAAAAGGTAGGAGAGAAAGAGCTCCTTGCGCTTTATGAAAAAAATTGGGTACCCGATGGGTATAAAGACAAACAATATAAACATCAAATGAAAAAGAGGGGAGAGGATTATCTTTTGAGGTATTTGGGGACGGAGCTTTTCAGACCGGACAGCCCGCCAAGGGCTCTTGAGACGCCCTTTTCTTTTAGACTAACACCGAGCCTGAAAATAGGAGGGAAAATAGACCGGGTAGACAGAACAAAAAATGGAATAGAGATTATTGACTACAAAACAACCGAGTTTATCAATAAAGAGTTGCCGACCCAAAAAGACCTCTTGGAAGATCTACAGCTTTCTGTATATGCTATGGCCGCAAATAAAACGAACGATCCGCTTTTCCCAAAAGACCCGGAACAGATAACCCTCTCGCTTTATTTTTTTGATAAGGGGGAGAAGGTTTCCACAACAAGAACCGTAAAACAGCTGGAAAAGGCGGCAGAAGAAATATTAAAAGTTAAAAAGGAAATAGAGGAATCGGATTTTCGCTGCTTGGGAAACTTTTGGTGCCAGGACTGCGAGTATAAACTATTCTGCAGCACAAACACCCAAACTTGACTATCCTATAAG
>CAYSOV010000011.1:4361-14606 GCA_964432785.1 uncultured Gammaproteobacteria bacterium | reverse complement strand
CAATTCATCCCTTCGATAAACTCGGGGTATTCTTGAAGCGCCGAATAAAAATTAAATTGAAGAGCTGGTGTTAGCACTCCAATTTCGTTACTAATACACCAGTGTATCAAAGTGCAAAAAGTAGAGATCTTTATTTGTATAGCTGTATATCATATAATTCCTTAACTTTACAGAATGTTGAATAAAGTTTTAGAGAACGCCAAAAAGAAAGAAAAAGAATATCTGCGAGAGTTGTTTCACCTCTTGTCTATTCCCAGCGTCAGTACGCTTCCGGAGCACCATCAAGATATACACAAGGCCGCTTCTTGGCTTGCCGAACACATGGAAGAGGTTGGACTTGAGAATATCCAGATTTTTGAAACGAAAGGACACCCGATTATTTGCGGAGACTGGATGCATGCAAAAAATATGGCCACAGTGCTAATTTACGGCCACTATGATGTGCAACCCCCAGACCCGCTTGACGAGTGGCTATCAAACCCGTTTGGGCCGCAAGTTCGAAATAACAATATTTACGCCAGGGGAGCAAATGACAACAAGGGTCAACTGTTTATCCATTTAAAATCGGTGGACTCGTTTATGGAAACAGTCGGCAAGCTACCGGTGAATATAAAATTTATTCTTGAAGGGGAGGAAGAGTGCGGGAGTGATAATTTGGAGGATTTTATCACCAAAAATAAAAAATTTTTAGAGGCGGACTTTGCGCTTGTTTCGGATACTCCTTCTGCGGCTGTAGACCAACCTACATTAATATATGGGTTAAGAGGAATTCTTTATACAGAGATAACTATTCAAACAGCCGAACATGACTTACATTCGGGGGAGTACGGAGGAGCCGTTGAGAATCCGGTACATGTGCTGTCAAAGATTATAGCAAGACTCCATGATAAAAATCGCAGGGTGACGATACCGGGTTTTTATAAAGATGTAGCCGACTCGACAGGAGAGGAGAGGAAGATGTTTAAAAAAATAGGCGACGCACAAAAATTGCGTGAGCATTCGGGTGCAACAAGACTTGTAAGCGAGAAAGGTTTTACCCCTAGCGAGGCAAAAAGAATAAGACCGACACTTGAAGTAAACGGGATTTGGGGAGGGTTTACGGCAGAGGGCGTTAAAACCGTTTTGCCTTACAAGGCTTCGGCTAAAATTAGCATGCGGCTTGTTCCTAACCAAGATCCCGGCAAAATAGAGAAAGATTTTGAGGCATATTTGCGCAGACTTACACCAAAAACTGCAAAGTTATCCTTTAAGTCGTACCATAGCTCGAATTCGGTCGTTGTAGAGAGAGAAGGAAAGGCGATGAAAGCCGCGGTTGCGGCTTTGAGAGAAACCTTTGGTCGGGAACCGTTGCTTGACAGAGAAGGGGGGAGTATTCCTGTTGTTGAAACCTTTTCCCGGGTCTTGGGCATCCAAACTGTTTTAATGGGTTTTGGTTTGCCTGACGATAACCTGCATGCACCCAACGAGAAGTTTTCTTTGGAGATGTTCCGAAAAGGAATAGAGACCTCGATTAGATTCCTTTCGGGGATTGGTTCCACTAATTGATTTAAATTCTACTTATTGAGCGCGCGGAGAGAGGAGGGAGTGAATTCTCCGTCCTTTTGGATGGTTTTACCGTCAACTATAACTTCGCCGCCGCCGTATTGCGGGAGCATCATTATAGTTATATCCCAGTGGATTAAACTTCTGTTTCCGTTGTCGACTCGAACCTTTTGTCCTTCGTATTCTTCAAATTCATAGGCCTTTCCCGGAGTTATATGGAAACTGCCGCCGACTTTTTCATTTAGTAACGGGTTAAAGAGGCGCCGGGCGAGCGCCCGGTTTGTGCCAAGAGCTACCTCGCCGAAGTATCGTGCGCCTTCATCGCGGTCAAGGATATTAATCAACTCTTTTTCTCCTTTTCTGGCTTGTGCCGCGATAATCTTTCCGTTTTCAACTTGAAGGTAAATATCTTCCATAATCCTTCCCTCATAGATGTATTTTCCCGCGGCAAACAATTGTCCGTTTACAGTATCCCGCACGGGAGAGGAGAATACCTCGGAGCCTGGATAGTTTCGGTCGATTGTCAAGTTAACAAACTGCATACCTTCAATGCTCATCTTGAGCCTTGTCCTTTTCTTTAGATCTTTGCTTTTTGGGTCTGCTACGAGAATTAGTTCCTTGCCTTTATCTAAAATCTTAACAAGTTTGTTTTGCGCTTCCCGTATCTTTTTCCAGGGTCTGTTGCAGGCGGCAAAGAAAAGCTGTGCATACTCCTCAAGGCTCATTTCTTCAATCTTTGCTTCCGCTTCCGTGGGTAAATAAATAAGCTGCCAGTTGGTGTAGTTGACGCGGAAGTCTCTGGTGTATTCGCTGTTTCTGGTAAAGATGGCCATATTTTCTGCCGGAACTGTTCCCAGTGCAACCGGATCCCTTGGGGCGCGGATTGCAAAATATGCGTCGGCTCCGAAAATTTCATGCGCCAGAAACTCGGTATAACGGGCAATATCCCGTTCGGAGAGACCCGAGAGCAAGGTCGCGTCCATATCCGTGTCGTTTACCCGAAACCAGATCTTGCAGCCCTTTTTAATACAGAGTTTGGCAATTTCCAGAGCAAGCTGGCGGCCTGCGGGGTCATAATGGATCATGACCCGCTCGCCGCGCTTGATTTTCGCGGCTTGATTTGTCATATCGCGAGCAATTTTTGCGACACGCCGAGGATCGAATTCGGCAAGTTCGGTGCTTTGTTCTCTAGTGATAATTTTCTTCATATATCGCGATTTTGGTTTCCAAGTATATCAGGTTTGAGTTATAATTGGAAAGATGAGCGGTCATAGTAAGTGGTCAACTATAAAACACCAGAAAGAGGCAACGGACGCCAAACGGGGGCAGTTGTTCTCGAAACTCTCCCGTGCTATTTCTATCGCCGCAAAACAAGGCGGTCCCAACCCCGACGCAAATCTTCGGCTTCGAGTTGCCATTGAACAGGCTAAATCCTTCAATATGCCGAAGGAGAATATAGAGAGGGTTCTCAAGCAGGTCCAAGAGAAGCTGGAAAATCTGGAAGAGGCTATTTATGAGGCTTACGGACCGGGCGGTGTAGGCATCCTCATTGAGGCGGCAACCGATAACAGGAACAGGACCACGCAGGAAATTAAGAATATCCTGGAGCGGGGTGGGGGAAGCTTGGGTACTCCAGGTTCGGTTGCCTTTCAATTCGAGCAAAATGGGCTTTTATTGGTTGATAAGGGTAGCGATCCTGAGACCCGCATGCTTTCGCTTATTGACCTTGGCGCAGAGGATATTGAGGAGGTAGAAGACGGGATAGAGATCTATACAAAACCGGGAGAGATTTTTACCATCAAAGAGAATCTTGAGAGGGAAGGAATCAATATTAAATCCGCGGAACTTATTTATAACCCCAAAAATACAATGCCTCTTGGCAGTCAGGATATGACCGGAAAAATTCTAAAGCTGATAGAGGCTCTTGATGAACACGACGATGTACAAAAGGTATATACAAATGCGGATATAAATTAGTACACAGCGCAAAGCGCTTAGGAAGATTGGTTTCCCCTTTGCGCTATGCACTATGTGCTAAGCACTATCATTATGACCAAACGACAAAAATTTGTAATAAGCTCCGTACTTCTTGCTTTTGGTTTTTTCCTTACTCAATTTGTCGATTTATCCTTTAAATATCAAGCCCTTGCGGGACTTTCGCTTGTTTGCGTGCTTTTATCCGTCTGGTCCCTATGGGGTGGCTTGGGCAGGAACGCAACCCTTCTTGTTTTGGTTCTTCCCGTTTTTTTTACGGCCGGTATAGGCCTTTTTTACTTCTTGCTTCCAGCGACCTTTATAACCCGGGTGCCTATCTTGATTCTTTATGCAATTGGAATTTACGCGCTTTTATTAACAGCCAACATATACACCGTTTCAACCGCCCGAACGATTGCGCTTTTGCGGGCCGCCCATGCGGTGGGATTTTTACTGACGCTTGTTGCCGGGTTTCTTTTGTTTGATACGGTTTTTTCCCTACGCCTTTCTTTTTGGTCAAATGCGGTTTTTGCGTTTTTTATTTCTTTTCCTCTTCTATTGCAGGGGTTTTGGTCAATTGAGCTTGAAAACCTGCTCTCGCGCGAGGTCCTTTACATGGGCTTGGTGTTTTCCATTATAGTTTCTGAAATAATGGCGGTGCTTTCCTTTTGGCCGATTACGGTTCCGGTCGCAGCGCTTGCCATAACGACCGTTGTTTACATTGGATTGGGCCTTGGGCAGGCGAAGCTTCAGCAGAGACTCTTTGCCAAGACGGTGCGCGAATATCTCTTGGTAGGCGCAGCGGTTTTTATAACCATGTTTCTGACGGCGAAGTGGGGAGGATAGGAAGGGTATTATGCCATTCAGCTATACAGCTAAGTTGCGACATAGCGGTATTGTGTTATAGCTTTATAGCACCATAGCGATGCCTCGTTTTATAGTCAATAATTCGGGATTTGTATGTAAAATGTGTGGTGCTCAAGTTCCACCGCATCCGTCAAGCAGTCGGGATCATTGCAGCGGGTGTCTTTTCTCTCTTCATGTTGATGTGAATCCCGGTGACAGGGAGAATCCTTGTCAGGGCATACTTGAGCCCGTTGGTCTTGAGATCAAAAAAGGGGAGAAGCGTATTTTGTACAAGTGCGGGCGGTGCGGCGCAAGAGTGGTCAATGCGGTTGCACCGGACGATAATCCGGAGAAAATTATGGAGCTGGTCGGTTTTCACAAGCCCCACCATAAGAATTAGTTAGCTTCGGGTTGGGATTTTGGATAAAGAAATTATTCAGAAGAAGAGGATGTTCTGGAAATAGCCGTTTTCAGGCTCGGTGCGCTATCGGATTTTTAATATCTTCCAGCCTCGGCCGGAAGCCGAAAAATAATTCAAAATCCTCGAGGAATTTTGGCCGACAGGGATTGGGGAGAGAGGGGAGAGACCACCCCTATAATCGAGTAAATACCCTATAACACCAAAATAGATTTTCACGGAATTTAACCTATAGTTTTCACGCAGTCCGAGAGTTTGAGTGCCAGGTTGTCGCAAAAGAAAACCCGAAACTTATTAGAGATAATAATAATTAGTGATAGTGGAGAGGCTAAAAACCCCTCTTTGGCTTGATAAATCGGTCTTTTTTCTCTATTCTAGTCTCAAATGCGGTAATTATTAGGTTCAAATGATATAGTTTGTACTGAAATTTAGCCGAGAGAGAGTTTGTGGATAAGTTCGAAGAGGGCTAATAGCCTTCCCGCTGCAGGCTGTTTCCAAGACTGACTATATCTATAATACATGATCGCTGTCTGCCGACAGAAGGGAAGACTTATATATTCCCTTCTCCTACTACGAGTGTAACACACGAGCACTGGAGGAATATGTCGTTAAAATAGGACACGCACCCTTGCCGGGGAGCATACACCCATTGATTCGCACAATATATCTTTTGCGACGCAAGTAAACAAGTCAGGGAGAAGGGCTGTGCTTGTCTGGTTTTGCGTGCCAGGATTCTAAATTCTGTGCGCTTACCCCTTTTATTTTCTTTTATTATTCCTCCGTTTAGCCGGCATCTCTTATTAGGCCCTTTCCGAATAACCCCCGAAAACCCCCTACTCTACTATGGGTCAAATACCGTATAAAACTTGTGTGAAATTTTTAATTTCCTTTTTGTATCGCCGGTCGGGGCGATTAGCTAGTGCTTGTAGTGCCAAAAACTCCCTCCTGGGGCATGTGGTTGCCTTGGGTACCACGGTTCCTTCTATATTTTACCAACCCCGGTAGTTTTCCTTCTTCAGTCGATTCCCATCTCTATACTTAGTAATTACCACGCTACGGTGTGTGATAGTTACTGCGCGTCAGAGGAGTCTTATGGCATGTATTACTGCGCCATAAAGCAGACTACGGTGCCGAGGATACAAACAATTAAAACACCGTGCTGTTTTTTCTATAATGACGGAGTAAATGTCGCACAATCTTGACACAAAGCTTGTCGAAGTATAAACTTTTCTTACGGTGGAAACTGTCCCAAAGACAGAGGTTGAACGCTTAATTCAAGAGTTTCTTGATCATCTTGAGATTGAGCGCGGAGTTTCCCGCCTTACGGTTCGAAATTATTCCCATTATCTTCACCGGTTTTCTAATTGGTTAAAGAGGCGGGGCCTGGCCGGTAAAATATCCGACATTACGCAAGAACAAGTCCGCCAATACCGTCTTTATCTCTCCCGTTTCTCGCACAGACAAGGTCTCTCCTTGTCAAGGAAAACGCAGGGTTACCATATTATCGCTCTTCGTTCTTTTCTTCGCTGGCTTATAAAAACCGACCGGTCCGCTTTGAGCCCCGAAAAAATAGATTTGCCCAAGGCCGAGTCGCGCTCGCTTAAATTCTTAAACGGAGAGCAGGTAGACAGGCTTCTTAACGCCCCTACCCTGTCCTCTATCGCCGGAAAAAGAGACAAAGCCCTTCTTGAGGTTTTGTTTTCAACCGGACTTAGAGTCTCCGAGCTTACCTCGCTTGATCGAGAAAAGATGGACCTTGATCGGCGGGAATTCGGGGTTATAGGGAAAGGAGGGAGAGCAAGAGTCGTGTTTTTATCCGGCCGGGCGGCAAACTGGATTAAAAATTATCTTGACTCCCGCAACGATAACTACAAACCACTGTTTATAAGACATAAAGGAAAATTCAATCCCGGTTTGTCGGATGAGGAGGTTCGTCTGACCCCCAGATCGGTTCAGAGAATGGTTAAGAAATATGCAAGAAAAGTGAGGCTTGCAGTGGATATTACACCCCACGGGTTGAGGCATAGTTTCGCAACGGATCTTTTAATGGCCGGGGCAGACCTTCGGAGTGTTCAAGAGATGCTAGGGCATAAAAATATTTCTACTACACAAATATATACACATGTTACCAATAAACAACTGCGCGATGTCCATGAAGCGTTCCACGGCAAAGGCGGGAGATAAATTGAGTATTGTCAGGCCCTATTGCTTCTGTTACTATTCGATGAGTGGCAAGAAAGAAGATAGAGAAAGAGATAGAGATAGAGAGGGTAAGAATACAGGGTTCTCCCATTGGCCCTCGGTTTTCTAAAAAGGCAGTCATTATAATTGTGGTTGGTGTTTTATTGGCCTTGGGTTTTTGGAAAAAGAATTGGATTATTGCGGCAACCGTTAACGGCTCGCCCGTTACTTTTCTTGAGGTTTTGGGAAGGCTTGACCGGGATTATAAAAGCCAGGCATTAGACCAGCTGGTCAGCGAAAAGATAATTTTGGGCGAGGCAAAGAAAAATGGTGTTCAAGTGGGAAAACAAGAAATCGATAGTAAAATTTCCGAGATAGAGGGACAATTTGGGGGAACATCCGGTCTTGACTCCGTACTTTCCCAGCAAGGACAAACCAGAAAAAGTCTTGAGGAGCAGCTTAAAATCCAACTAGCTCTAGAGAAACTTTATTTAAATGAAGCGACAGTTTCTTCGAATGAAGTGGACACTTTTATTAAAGAAAGCGGTAGTTTTCTTCAGTCCACAGACTCTGCCAAGCAACGGGAGGAAGCCGAAAAAATTCTTAAAAGCCAAAAATTATCCCAAGTTTTTTCCGAGAAATTCCAGGAGTTAAAACAACAAGCAGAAGTGCGGATTTTCTAAAAAAGTAAAAGCTAAAAGCTATTCCCCTTCCTTTTCCAAAGTTGCCACGGCGGCTACGGAATCACCCCCTTTTTTATCAAAGCGCATTAAGATTACGCCTTGTGTTGCGCGGCCCAACTGCGGGATGTTTTTAAGCGGCAGCTTAATAACCTGGCCGGTTTTGCTCGTTATTATTATTTGCTCTACTTCTTCGTTAACTTGAAGTGCTCCCCCCACATCCCCCGTCCGCTGGGTAATCTCTGCCACCTTTACCCCTTTCCCTCCCCTTTTTTGGAGAGGGAATTGCCCAACGGGAGTTCTTTTCCCAAGCCCTTTTTCCGTAACGACAAGAATATCCTGGAAAAATTTTCGGCGCTTGTCGGCGGGCGTCTCTCGGCGTTGAGGCACCACTTCCATCCCCATCACCTCATCTTCCTTTTCCAGGGTTATCCCCCTGACTCCCCTGGCCGGTCTTCCCATTGGTCTTATATCATTCTCGGAAAACTTTATGGATTTGCCGTTTTTGGTAACCAAAAGAACATTCATTTTACCGTCGGTTCCTTTCGCCCAAGAAAGAGAGTCATTCTTATCAAGCTTTATTGCGATAATGCCCGAGGCGCGAAGATTCTTAAATTGTGAGAGCGCTACCCGTTTTACGGTTCCGTTTTTTGTCGCCAGTAATATATATCTGGTTCCGTTTGCTCCGTTTTGAGGGTTGAGCGGCAAGACGGCCTCTATTTTCTCGCTTTGATCTATATTTATTAAGTTGACGACGGCTTGCCCTTTTGCTTGGCGCGAGCTTTCCGGAATTTCCCAAGCCTTTAGAATAAAAACACGGCCGTGGTCCGTAAAAAACATAAGCTGGTCGTGGGTCGACGCGGATATTAAATGCTCTATCTCGTCTTCTTGTTTTGTCGTCATTCCGACAACTCCCTTTCCCCCTCGGCGCTGTGCCCTGTAGGTCGAGGGCGGCAGACGCTTTATGTAGCCTGTTTTTGTAACGGTTATAATAGTATCTTCCTTTGCGACCAAATCCTCTTCCGATATTTCCTCTACAGCGCTCAAGTAAATTCGGGTTTTCCTTTCGTCTCCGTATTTCTCCTTGAGTTTTTCAAGCTCTTCTTCAATAACATTAAGAATCTTTTCGGGATTGGTTAGGAGCGAGGTTAGGTGGTTTATGAGTTCCCCGACCTTTTTATACTCCTCCTCTATTTTTTCCCGCTCGAGTGCCGAAAGCCGCCTAAGCTGCATATCAAGAATCGCTGTTGCCTGTATCTCGGTCAGCCCGAATTTTTGCATTAGGGAGTTTTTCGCGGTTTCCGGGTCGCGGCTGCGGCGTATGGTTTGTATTACCTCGTCAAGGTTGTCCAGGGCAATCTTCAGCCCTTCAAGTATATGTGCCCTTCTTTTTGCCTCGGTGAGTTCGAATATAGAGCGGCGGGTGACAACCTTTTGCCTGTGTTTTACATACTCAACGAGTATTTGCTTTAGGGTTAGTGTTCTGGGCGTTCCGTCAACCAATGCCACAAAATTTGCCGGGAAAGAAGTCTGCAACGAGGTATGCTTATAGAGATTATTAAGAACAGCCTTTGGTTTGGCATCCTTTTTAAGCTCTATTACGACAGTCATTCCTTTTCTGTCCGATTCATCGCGGAGCTCGGAAATGCCGACTACCTTTTTGTCTCGGGCAAGCTCTGCTATTTTGGCAACCAGAAGGGCCTTGTTTACTTGGTAGGGCAGTTCCGTGATTACAATCCTTGATTTTCCGCGCTGGCCGCCTTCAATTTTTGCAACCCCCCGGACAACTATTTTTCCTTTTCCCGAGCCGTAGAGCTCGGGAAGTTCCCGTCCTCCATATATTACCCCAGCTGTCGGGAAATCAGGGCCTTTGACGAATTTTAACAACTCCTCGGTTGTTATATCGGAGGTGAAGCTTGTTTGAGGCGGTTTCATTTCTTCCTCGGTAAGCTTCTTTCCTTCGGAGACCGCCAGATCTATTCTTTTGACACTAAATTCTTCTATTTGACCATTTTGCTTTTTATCACTATCACTAATCACTTTTCCCTTTTTAATGGTTGCTGCTACGGCATCTACGAGCTCCGAGAGATTATGCGGGGGAATCTTTGTTGCCATGCCGACGGCTATTCCCTCGGCGCCCATAAGAAGCAAATTCGGGAGGATTGCCGGGAGAAAGACAGGCTCTTTGAGCGTGCCGTCAAAATTATCTTCAAACTCAACCGTCTCTTTTTCAATATCGGCAAGCAGCTCCTGGGAAATTTTTGCCGGCCGCACTTCAGTGTAGCGCATTGCTGCCGGAGGGTCCCCGTCAACCGAGCCAAAATTTCCTTGGCCCTGGACAAGCGGATAGCGTATGGAGAAGTCTTGTGCAAGACGAACCAGAGCTTCGTAAATAGGCGCGTCGCCGTGAGGGTGGAATTTACCCATGGTCTCCCCGACAACCTTTGCGGATTTTGTATACCCGGAAGACGGGTTAAGTCCCATTTGGTGCATCGCGTAGAGGATTCTTCTGTGCACCGGTTTTAAGCCGTCACGCACATCAGGAAGCGCCCTGGCGACTATAACCGACATTGCATAGTCCAGGTACGATTTTTGAACCTCTTC
>CAYSOV010000011.1:0-4261 GCA_964432785.1 uncultured Gammaproteobacteria bacterium | reverse complement strand
AGAAAAGGAGCCAGGAGCAGCGCCACGACATTTGCTACCTTAATCATTGGGTTTATGGCAGGCCCCGCGGTATCTTTATATGGATCCCCTACCGTGTCTCCCGTAACCGCAGCCTGATGCGCCGGGCTCCCCTTTCCTCCCAAATTTCCGTCCTCAATATATTTTTTAGCGTTGTCCCAAGCGGCGCCCCCTGTTGTCATTGATATGGCGACGAAAAGACCCGTTACGATTACACCTATAAGAAGGCCGCCCAGAGCGCGACTTCCAAGAACCAGGCCGACAAATATGGGAACAGCCACAGGCAGAAGCGCCGGCAGGACCATCTCGCGAAGCGCGGTCCTCGTGACAATATCAACACAACGGCCGTATTCGGGTCTTGCACTTCCTTTCATAATCCCTTTAATTTCTTTGAATTGGCGTCTTATTTCTTTGACAATCGCCACTGCCGCGCGGCCCACAGCTTCCATAGCAAGTCCCGCAAAAAGATATGGCAGACTTGCTCCTATCAAAAGCCCTATTAGGACCATGGGGTCGGATAAGGAGAAGGCTGGGCCCTGGGGAGCACCTTCCGAGGCATGGGCAAGCTCTTGGGTGTAGGCTGCAAAGAGAACAAGTGCCGCAAGGGCGGCCGAGGCTATAGCGTAGGCCTTCGTGACTGCTTTTGTCGTGTTTCCCACGCTGTCTAAGGCGTCCGTAATTTTTCTGACGGCCGGTTTTTGATTTGTCATTTCGGCAATGCCGCCCGCGTTATCGGTAATTGGCCCGAAGGCGTCTATCGCGACGACAATTCCGGTCAAGGAGAGCATGCTTACTGCCGCTATTGCCACCCCGTAAAGACCCAGCAGGTTATATGAGAGAAATATGGAAACGGCGATTAGAAGTATGGGCGGGAATGTTGAGCGCATGGAAAGCGCAAGCCCCGCAATAATATTTGTGCCGTGGCCGGAACTTGAGGCCTCGGCAAGGTGTTTAACGCTTCCTGAATTTTTGCCGGTGAAAAATTCGGTTATTAAAACCATTCCCACGGTAACCAAAATTCCCACGACGAGTACAAAGAAAATATTAAGTTGGGATGTGTTTGGAAGATTAACATTGATGACGAGTAATGCCCCAAGAAGTCCCAGAGCGGCAAAAACGGCCGTTGCGCCAAGTCCTTGGTAAAGGGCCGGCATTATCTTCTTGTTTTTGGGAAGCCGTACGCAGAGGGTTCCCAGGACGGAAGCTCCAAGGGCGACCGATCCGACAAGAAGCGGGAAAAGTATTGTTGCGTCTTTTTGCGGGAAAATGAGGCTTCCGAGAAGTATAGCAGAAACCATAGTGACCGCATATGTTTCAAAAAGATCCGCCGCCATGCCCGCGTCGTCTCCGACATTGTCTCCAACCAAATCGGCAATTACGCCCGGGTTTCTGGGATCGTCCTCGGGTATCCCCTTCTCGATTTTCCCAACCATATCAGTTCCGACATCCGCTCCCTTGGTATAAATTCCTCCTCCCAGGCGGGCAAAAACCGAGATTAAAGACCCCCCAAACCCGAGCGCGACCAAAGGCCATATTGGGGAAATACCGAATCCACCCGCCGCGATAATAGTCAGCGCAATAGAAAGGAGGGCAAGGCCCGCAACCATAAGCCCTGTTACGGAACCTCCCCGGAATGCAACATCAAGGGCTTCCGCCAAGCCCTTTTTGGCCGCTTGGGCGGTGCGGACATTAGCCCGCACCGCAACCATCATTCCTACATATCCTGCTGCTGTTGAGGCTGCGGCTCCCAGAAGAAATCCCAGCGCGGCCGCGGGGCCCAGTGTCAACCAGAGTATGAGAAAGAGTACGGAGGCAACCACGCCTACCGTTTTGTATTGGCGGCCGAGATAAGCGCCGGCGCCCTCTGCTATGGCGCTGGCAATACCTTGCATTTTTTCGTCTCCTGCAGGAAGTTTTAGGATGCTTTTAGTAAGCCAAAAACTATACCCTATGGTTGCAAGGGATGTTGCAAGTGAAATAAGAATGATTAGATTCATAACTTTGAAATCCGAAATCCTAAATTCGAAATCCGAAACAATATAAAATATTCAAAATTCTAATGTTTAAAACATTTAAAAATTTGAATTTATGATTTGTTTCGTGTTTCGATATTCGAATTTCGTGCTTCGAATTTCCACATCAAATATCCAGTGTTGCAAGTTTTGCCCTACATCGCCTTGCCATTCGCCTTTTCAATGCTATTCGCATACGGCTCATGGCGCGGCTTGGCAGGGCCCCGCTCGCAAAATACTATCTGTAATTATATATCCAAGGTAGCGAGCTTCGCATGTGATTGTATGAATTTCTTTCTCGGCGGAACTTCTTCTCCCATGAGCATGGTAAATACCCTGTCCGCGTTTGCTGCGTCGTCTATTTTAACCTGTTTTAAGGTTCTGTTCTCGGGAGCCATGGTTGTTTCCCAAAGCTGTTCTGGATTCATTTCTCCCAATCCTTTATATCTTTGAATACTTACTTTTCCATTACCGTTATCTTTGAGCATCCTTTGTTTTTCTTCGTCGGAATACGCATAAAAAACATTCTTAGCCGCCTGAATTCTGTAAAGGGGAGGAAGCGCCAGATACAAGTATCCTTTTTCTATAATCTGCGGCATGTGCCGATAAAAGAATGTGAGAAGAAGGGTTGCAATATGCTGGCCGTCAACATCGGCATCGGTCATAACAACTATCCTGTGATAGCGCAGCTTGTCTATATTAATAGTGTCGCCTATTCCCGCCCCGAGGGCTATGATTAGGTCTTTAAGTTCGTCGAATTTTATAATTTTGTCCAAGTGCGCCCGCTCGGTATTCAGGATTTTCCCTCCCAGAGGAAGAATCGCCTGGAATTTTCTGTCCCGTCCCTGTTTTGCGGATCCCCCGGCGGAGTCTCCCTCGACAATATAAAGCTCGGATAAGGAAGGGTCCCTTTCTTGGCAGTCGGCAAGCTTTCCGGGAAGGGACGAGCCTTCAAGGGCACCCTTTCGCAGAACCGCTTCTTTTGCGGCGCGCGCTGCCAAACGGGCTTTTGCGGCAAGCGTTATTTTTTCCAGAATTCTGCGTGAGTCTGCCGGATTTTCCTCAAGATAGGTATCAAGCTCGTCCTTGACCATTTGTGCCAAGAAAGGCTGGGCTTCGGGGTTGTTAAGTTTTGTTTTGGTTTGTGACTCAAATTGGATTCGATTTGTCGGGATTTTTACAAATATGACGGCTACAAGCCCTTCTCTTATATCCTCGCCCGTTAAGTCTTGGAGTACATCCTTTGCGAGCCCGCTTTTTTGGGCGTAGTCGGTCACCGCGCGGGTTAAGCCGGTTCTGAAACCGGTGACATGGGTGCCCCCGTCAGCGGTTTTGATGACATTTACAAACGGCTCTATGGTTTCCGAAATGCCGTCGTGGTATTGAAGCGCAATCTCCGCTGCCAGTTCTCCGTTTTCTCTTGAGAAATAGACAACATCGGAAATAACCCTCTTATTCTTATTTATATGGGAAACAAAACTTTTTATTCCGCCCTCGAAATAGAAGGTCTTGGAAAAGCCAGTTTTTTCATCGGTTAGATGGAATGTCAGTCCGGCGATAAGATACGCCCTGTTTCTTAGAGAATCCTCTATTAATTTAAGATTCCAAGGTATATTTCCGAAGACTTTTTTGTCGGGCATAAAGCTCGTATGGGTTCCGGTCGAGCGGGTTTCTTCTCCCCTTTTAACCGGGCCCTTAGGGACTCCTCTTTCGTATTCTTGTTTCCAAACAAAGCTGTCCCTTTGAACCTCTACCTGGCACCATTCGGAGAGAGCGTTGACCACGGACGCGCCCACTCCGTGCAAACCGCCCGAGATTTTATAGGCTCCTTCCTCAAATTTCCCTCCCGCGTGCAGTTTTGTCATTGTCAGCTCAAGAGCGGATATCTTATATTTAGGGTGTTTGTCAACCGGTATCCCCCGGCCATTATCCCGAACCGATGCCGAGCCGTCCTCGTGGAGGGTTACCCAAATTTCCTTTGCGTATCCTCCCAGAGCCTCGTCAACCGAGTTGTCTATAATTTCTCGGAGCAGTTCGTGGTATCCGCGGGAGTCCGTTGAGCCTATGAACATCCCCGGCCGCCGTCTTACCGGGTCCAGTCCCTCAAGAACCTGGATATGTTCGGCTCTGTATTCTTGGCTTTTCTTTGGAGTTTTAACCATGCCTAAACAACAAAACAGGGTGAGGCTAAATGGGCAATTCTTGCTTCACCCGTATATCTTAATTATAGC
>CAYSOV010000010.1:0-15262 GCA_964432785.1 uncultured Gammaproteobacteria bacterium | reverse complement strand
GAGCGGGGTACGAGAATCGAACTCGCTTTTCCTCCTTGGGAAGGAGGCGTACTACCGGTGTACTAACCCCGCAGAAAATTTTGGCGGGTACCAACTGAACTACCGCTGCAGGCTTTGCAGGCGGGGGAAGGTGGCGTTGTGCCATTCAACTACACCCGCATTCTTTGGCACGGCGGGGAGGGAGATATTCTGCCGGCTGAACCACTCCCCACTGCACATTAAGAATTTTAGCATGTACCCTCTTTATTAGCACTCTCCACCGAATACTGATACACCAGTGCATCAAAGCTAACTATAAGCTCTAAATTTATTTAGGCTAAGAGTTAAAAGCTAAGAGCTAAGAGTAAAGGACTGCTATTAACCTACTGTAAACTGGTTTCAAAACCAGTTTGTCAGAAGCTGCCGAAAGGCCAAAACGACCCCGCCTCGGCGGGGGAGTTTTGAAACAGCTTCTATCTTGGTATCTTAAACTCTTGGGCCGGATAAATCAGATTAGGGTTTTTGATCTGACTTTTGTTTTCACGCCAGATTTTCACCCATTGATACCCGTCTCCGTAGGCTCGAACCGCAATTCCCCACAGATGATCGCCCGTGACAACCTGATATGAATTTCCCTGTATTGGTTCGCCGAAACTTGTTGTACTTTGAGGCGCTTGGGCTGCCGGAGTTGTACTTGCCGGCTGTCTGACTGCGGCATTAGGGACGGTTAGCTCCTGGTCTACTAAAATAAGGTTTGCATTGGCAAGACTGTTGGCCTCTGCTATGTCAACCCAGTTGTACCCCGACCCGTAATATTTTTCCGAAATCTTCCAAAGACTCTCGCCTTGGGACACTTTATGCATGGTCGGGAGGCTAATTTTTCCCTGCTCTTGGGTTGTAGCCGCCGGAATTGATGTTGCCCCTCTTTGAACCTCGGTCGTCCTCCCTCTAATGTAATTAACGAGCATAAATCCGACTGCCAAAACTACAAGCGCGCCAAGAAGCATGCTGACAGTTGACTCGTTAAGTTTAAGGGTCTTTAGTAAATTCTTAAGGTCCATTCCCTCTTTTCTCACCACCTCTCCAGGGCAGTAGTTCTCTCCCTAATTTCTAAAATTTATAGATTTTTAATTGTCCTCTGCCTTAAATCTCCTACTCTTTCTCTTAACCTGGAGTATATGTTACAAAAACAAAAGAAGTCAAGATACAATCATGTAAACTGATTGTATCAAGGGGTTAAAAATCGAATTTTTTTTGCTTTCGCTGTGTTTCACTCGCCGAAGTTCCGTTAAGCGGGACGAAGCTCGCCTTCACTGAAGTTGCGGCGGAGTGAAAGCGGGCCCGACCGGATTCGAACCGGCGGTCTTCCGCGTGACAGGCGGATGTGTTAACCGCTACACCACGGGCCCAATAATCTTATTTTATCAGGTTTCATGCGGCTTAACAATGATAAGTGTGATTTGGTTGATAATTTATGGTGCCTGGAGACCTAATTCTTCTCTTATTTCTTTGAAGCGCCTTTCTTGTTTTTGTTTGATTTCAGTAGTATCGTCCCACAGCCCTTTTACATCTCCTTGCAGATTATGAACATCTACAATCAATCCTCCAACTTTGTCATCAATTTCTGAAACTTTTCGATTAATCCCTCTTAGTTGAAATTCTAAGTTTATTTGCCCCCTTTTGATGTCTTCTGCAGCGCCCTTTAAGCCGGTAATATCAATAACAATGGGTTTTATGGCCTTATTTATAATTTCTACGATCTGTCTTTGGGTGATATTCGCCATATTTCAATATTACTTTAATTTTACGAGAAGACAAGGACTCAATTTGTATCAAAATATCTTAACTTTATGGAGCCTTATATGATACTATTCTCTTGATATGAAAATGAGCCGGAATATGACAAACTTAGAGGTTGCAAAGCTTCTTAAAGGGGTTGCCGCCGCTTTCCAGTTAAAAGAAAAGCCTTCACCGAACGACAGATTCAGAATAATTGCTTATCAAAGGGCGGCGGATGCCATAGAACATGCCACAAGCGAGGTAAAGGATCTTTGGGAGGAAGGAAAACTTGGGGAAGTAGCCGGTATTGGAACGGCGATAGCGGGACATTTGAACGAGCTTTTCAAAACCGGGAGAGTAAAACATTTTGAAGAGACCATGAAAGGCTTGCCGCCCGCCATGTTTGAATTTATTGGAATTCCCGGAGTAGGGGCAAAAACTGCTTATAAACTGACAAAGGAGCTTGGAATTACAAAGCCGCACGGGGCCTTGGAAAAGCTCAAAAAAGCGGCCGAGAAAGGGCATATCCGAAAAATCGAAGGTTTTGGAGAGCAATCCGAAAAGGAAATCGCAGACGCCGCGCAAGAAGCCTCGGAGCGCACCCGCCGCCTTCTTCTTCCTTACGCGGCAGGTATTGCAGAAGATGTGGTCGCCTGGCTTTCCAAAAACCCAAATGTCAAGCGGGCCGAGCCTCTCGGGAGTCTTCGCCGCCGGGCTTCAACCGTTGGAGATATAGATATCGCGGTGGCTACAAATAAGCCAAAGTCGGTTATAGAGCATTTTACAAAGTACCCCAAGAAAACAAAGGTTCTTGAGGCCGGAGATGTGACTGCTTCCGTTCTCTTGCCCGGAGGGGTACAGGTTGACTTAATGGTTCAGCCGCCGGATGCATACGGTGCGCTCCTACAGCATTTTACCGGCTCAAAACATCACAATGTCGCCCTTCGCACCCTCGCTCTTAAAAAGGGATTAAGTCTTTCCGAATACGGAATTAAAAAACACGGCAGGCTTATTAAGGTCGCGACCGAGGAAGAATTTTACAAAATGCTCGGCATGGCTTGGATTCCGCCGGAGCTCCGAGAGGATAGGGGAGAGATTAATGCGGCCCTGGGCCACAGACTACCCAACCTTGTGGAAACCAGCGACATAAAGGGGGATTTTCATATGCCCAGAAATGTGCTGATGGAGGTAAGTCATGCAACGGGTCGAGATTCTATAGGAGACTATCTGGCGCAGGCCGAGAAACTCGGCTATGAATATATAGGGATAAGCGAGCACAATCCGAAGTCCGATTTGGCGGAAGTTAAGGTTTTAGACATGCTCAAAAAGAAAAAAGAGGCGACAGAGAAAGTAAGTGAAGGAAGTAGAATTAAGGTATTCAACGGCCTTGAGATAGATATAAAGCCGGACGGCAAACTCGCCTTGCCGGAGAAAGGTTTTGAGCTTCTGGATTATGCGATAGCCTCGATACATTCAAGTTTTAAGGGAACCAAAGAAAAACAGACAAAAAGAGTGCTTTCGGCACTTGAGCATCCAAAGGTGAAAATACTTGGCCATCCGACGGCCAGAAAGCTTAACGAACGGGAGGGTGTTGATTTTTACTGGGAGAAAATTTTTGAGCTTTGTAAAAAATATGATAAGTGGCTTGAGATAAATTCTTGGCCCGAAAGGCTCGATCTGCCTGATGTTCTGGTCCACGATGCCGTCAAGTATGGTGTAAAATTAGTTATTAATACCGACAGCCATGAGGTTTCCCATATGACGGGAATGCGTTATGGAGTAGCGGTCGCCCGCCGCGGCTGGGCCCAAAAGGGTGATATAATTAATACATTAAGCTACAATAAAATAAAGGAGGTGATATAATATGGATCCAATTTTAATCATAGTCATTGTGGTACTTTTCGCAGGGGGTTATTTACTTGTAACCTATAACTCCTTTGCCGGTCTGAAAGTTAGAATTCGCGCCTCAATCCAAGAAATAGGGAACCAATTAAAGCGGCAAGCCGACTTGATTCCTAATATTGAGTCATCCGCCAAGGGATATCTCAAACACGAGCGCTCGATTTATAAAGATTTAACCGAAGCAAGAAAGGCTGTTGCGCAGGCCCAAAAGACGGGGAGTCTGAAGGACGCCGAAAAAGCCGGGAAACTCATTTCGGACTTTCTGCCGAGGTTTCAGGTTCTTGTTGAAAGCAACCCGGAGATGAAGGGAGCGGAAGTCGTGCGCCAGCTTATGGAGGAGCTTCGCGATTCTGCGGACAAGATTATGTACTCAAGGCGGACATTTATAGATTTGGTAGCCGATTACAACACAATGCGCGTACAATTCCCTTCAAGCATTATTGCCCGGATGTTTGGCTTTTCCGAAGAGCGAGGGCTTACTGCTCCTGAAAAAGGGACGCACTTGGAAGTTTCCGTGGACCAAACGAAGACCCCGAAGATAGAGCTATAAAGCTATGAGAAACATTACTAATGTCTACGAGGCTGTCGGGCAGAATAAGTTGAAAAGCGTTCTTGTTATGCTTTTCTTTATCGCGTTTGTTACCGGTATTGTCTGGATTTTCGCCCAGTTTTTGGGTTTTGGCCCTTGGGTAGTTGGTTTTGCGCTCGTTATTTCGGGGCTGATGAGTTTGGGGAGCTATTGGTGGTCTGACAAAATTGTTCTTTCTCTTTCAGGTGCGCGGCCTGCCCAAAAGAAGAAGGATTTTCGCTTTTATACGGTTGGCGAAAATCTTTCTATGGCAGCAGGAATTCCTATGCCAAGGCTTTATGTTATAGACAGCCCGGCGCCGAATGCGTTTGCAACCGGAAGGGACCCCAACCACGCCGCGGTTGCCGCGACGAGCGGGCTGTTGGAGAAGTTAGATAGAACCGAACTTGAGGGTGTTATTGCCCACGAGTTGTCCCATATTAGAAATTACGATACCAGGCTTATGGCGATTGTGGCAATTTTAGCAGGCATGATTATAATGGTTACGGATATCGGATTCCGAATGTCTATGTTCGGCGGGAGGGATAACGATAGGGATAATCGCGCAAACGCCCTGTTTTTTGCAATTGCCATTGTTTTGGCTATTCTAGCCCCCATTATTGCCCAGCTTATACAATTTGCCATATCCAGGCGCCGGGAATTCTTGGCGGACGCCTCGGCTGTTTATCTTACTCGATTTCCCGACGGTCTTGCCCGGGCTCTTGCGAAAATCGCAGAGGACCGAACTCCCGCAAAATTTGCAAGCAACGCAACCGCGCATTTATTTATTGAGAACCCGTTTAAGGCAGATGTTGAGTCTAAATCCAAGTCTAAGTCTAACTGGTTGGTTAACTTATTTAGCACCCACCCGCCCGTTGAAGAGCGCATAAAAGCCCTTCAGGCGATGGCTTGATTCCCTTGCGTGAATAGTCTATACTCCCCATAGCTTGAAAATCTCATTCTCAAAGTGCTTGAGAGCTTGAGGTTTGGGCATGTACCTTGACAACCACCGCCACACTGCCAAGGAGGAGATAATGCTGGAGTTCGCCGCCATAGTCCTAACCTTTATGGTTCTTGCTGCCTCCATCTGGATTTGTAGACAGCTTGACCGAGGATATCGTCGCTAGGCTCCGTGGTGCCGTTGCGATCACCGAAACGTTCGCGGGTAGTCGCCAAATGGCGGAAGGGAGAGTATACCATGGTTGTTTGCCTCACAGTTGTTTGCTTCACAATCACTTGGGCCTGGCTATTGATCCCTGTGGTTGCCGTTTTGGTTGTCCATACAACCTTATATGCAATTGTGGCCATACAGGGGTAATGGCCGGATTGTTGATGGAGATGGGTGACTCCGGAATCGTAGCCAACGTGGCCAGGTTCGGGCGCTCGGAACGGAAGTGCGGCACATATGTAGACAGCATGTATATGTGTAGCATTCTTGAGTCCGAGCGCCCTTTTTCTTTATTTCCTGCTTTCATATATCAATATATGAAAGCAACTTCGGATTAAATAGCTACAACATTGTCGTAATAATTTAAATTAATAAAATGGTAATTATAGAGTTTGGTAAACTACCCCTTCGCTGTGGTATATTTTGGATATGGCGAAAAATGGGCTTACGAGAAAGCAGGTCGAGCATGTAGCCAAGCTTGCAAAGCTTTCGATTCCTTCAAATGAGCTTTCTGTATTTGGCGGACAGTTGTCGGAGATAACGGAATACGTGAGTAAAATTTCGAATGTCAAAGTTCAAATGCCAAAAAAAGTTCAAATTTCAAAACCCAAAACAAATGCAAGTCGGGAAGATAAGACGAATGCAGAGAGATGTTTGACGCAGGAGGAGGCGGTTTCCGGCGCGAAGAATAAACAAAAAGGGTTGTTTGTGGTACCGGCGATTTTTGAATCATGAAGCAGGAATTATGAATTATGGACATAGAAATAACAGGCCTCTCTCTTAAAGAACTTCAAGATGGATTAAGGGCAAAAAAGTTTTCTGCAAAAGAAGTTACCTTGGCTTATCTTGAGAGAATCAAGAAACACGACGGCGATATTGGATCTTTTTTAACCGTGACAGAAGAGGAGGCTAGGGAAGGAGCGGAGAGAGCGGACAAAAAAATTAGTGAATTAGGAGATGGGGCTTTTTCTGAATTTCCGCTTCTGGGAATTCCCATTGCGCACAAGGATTTATATTTAACCCGCGGCATTCGGACAACGGCAGCTTCAAAGGTTCTTGAGAATTATATCCCTCAATACTCCTCTACTATTGTGCGATGCATGGAGGATGCAGGAGCAGTGCTTATAGGAAAACTGAATTGCGACGCATGGGCTCACGGCTCATCCGGCGAGAACTCCGATTTTTTCCCCACAAAAAACCCCTGGAACAAAGAGTATGTTCCCGGAGGTTCCTCAAGCGGCTCGGCGGCTGCGGTTTCGGCGGGATTTGTTCCCGCGGCAACGGGAACGGATACAGGCGGCTCTATTCGCCTTCCGGCGTCGTTTTGCGGCGTGGTCGGCACAAAACCTACTTACGGACGGGTTTCCCGGTATGGAGTTGTGGCAATGGCTTCGTCCCTTGATTCGATGGGTTTTTTGACAAGAAGTGTGGAGGATGCGGCTCTGCTTTTGGGCGTTGTCGCAGGATATGACGAAAACGATGCGACCAGTCTTAATCAGCCTGTCCCGGATTATTTAAGTTCTGTAAGAGGTCCCCTTGCAGGAAATCTTCGGATAGGGATCCCGAAGGAATACCTTGCACAGGGCGTTATTCCGGAAGTAAAAGAAGCCGTGGAGTCTGCCGCTAAAGTTTTTGAAAGACAAGGAGCCGTTATTAAAGAGGTAAGTTTGCCTCACACGGAATATGCGATTCCGGTTTACTACCTTGTTATGTCTTCCGAGGTGTCTTCTAACTTAGCTCGGTATGACGGCATTCGTTTTGGAAGGGCAAGAGAGTTTTTTGGAGACGAGGCCAAACGCCGAATAATGCTTGGGACACATGCCTTGTCAAGCGGCTACAAAGATAAATACTATAGTCAGGCGACTCAAGTTCGGGGACTAATAGCAAAAGATTTTACCCAAGCATTTGAACAACTCGATCTTCTTTTGGCTCCGGTTTCGCCGACACCGCCCTTTCGGCTTGGGGAGAAAACAAAAGACCCCCTTCTGATGTACCTCTCCGATATCTTGTCGGCGGCCGTGAATCTTGCCGGCCTTCCGGCGCTTTCCCTGCCCTGCGGTTTTACAAAAAATAATTTACCCATAGGTTTACAGCTTATTGCCCCAAAACTTGCAGAAGAACTTTTATTCCAAACAGGTTTTGCCTATCAGGAGGCTACCGATTGGCACAGGAGGAGCCCAAAGCTATGAAAAGAGTTTTCGACAGTTCCTTGGGAGTGTTGCTTGTAAAATCGGATTTCCCCAAACTCTGGGCTTCGCAAATTTTGAATCAGGTGGGAATAAATCTCCTTAACTTTGTTTTAGTCCTTCGCATTTTTGAGCGTACACACTCGTCCTTTGCAGTGAGCCTCGTTTGGCTTTTTTATGCCTTGCCCGCAATAATTTTAGGTCCGTTCTCGGGCACGATTACCGACCTTTTTAGCCGACGCAAAGTGCTCATTATCACAAACATTGCCCAAGCAAGTATTATTTTAGTCTATCTCTTTATTAAGACATCGGTTTGGCCAATATACGCGGTTATTTTCATATACGCTCTTTTTAATCAACTTTTCATTCCTGCCGAGGCTGCGACCCTACCGGTTTTGGTTAAGAAAAAACTTCTTCCTTTGGCAAACAGTCTTTTTCTCTTTACAATTTATGCAAGTATTCTTGCAGGTTACGGATTGGCAGGGCCCTTACTTGGCCTTGTGGGCGCAAAAACGCCGTTTATTGTTGTTGCGGGAATGATTATACTTGCCGCTTTGTCGGTCTCTTTACTCCCTAAAGACGCGAGAAAACACGAAGTGTCAAGCCCTGCGCAGTTTTGGGCCCTCTTCCAAGAGGGTTATGAATTTATTAAAAGGAAACCGGCCGTTCTTTTACCATTATTACTTTTAGTCCTTATCGGAATTGTTGTGCCGGTATTGGGGATTTTGTCTCCGGCAATAGCGACGGACATTTTGGGAATACGGCTTCTGGATGTTTCTACTAGGCTTATAGTCCCTATTGGACTGGGAGCCATTTTAGGCGCTTTTCTTGCCATTAAATTTTTAAGGAATAACAGAAAAAAAAGGGTTATCGGAATAGGGATGTTGACCGCAGGTATCTCCGTTTTCCTTTTGGGTGTGATATTGCCCAATTTGCCAAACCGCAGTTTTTTGGGCAGTGTTATTGGGTTTTTCTTGGGAATATCGCTTGCCGCGAGTGTTGTCCCTGCTCAAACCATGCTTCAGGAGAATACCCCTGATAATTTCAGAGGCCGGGTTTTCGGCATCCTAAATTTTGCGATAGTCATTGCTTCGTTTATTCCGGTTTTATCGATTGCCGCCCTTACCGAACTGTTGGGAGAAAAAACAATTTTAGTTTTTTTGGCGGCTGTTTTCTTTGCCGCCGCCCTGGCGACATTTAATTTTGAATATATCCTAAGGAGGCTGTATGCAAAAACGGTTTAAGCCGGTAATCGGTCTTGAGGCGCATATAGAGTTGGGGACAGACTCTAAGATGTTTTGCGCTTGCCCCGCTTATCATTTCGGTAAAACTCCAAACACACAAGTCTGCCCTGTTTGTCTAGGCCTCCCCGGCGCTCTTCCGATACCAAACAAAAAAGCAATAGAATGGACACAAATGTTGGGTACTGCACTCGGATGTACCCTTTCACAAACCTCGCATTTTGACAGGAAGCACTATTTTTATCCCGATCTGCCAAAAGGGTACCAGATAAGCCAATACGGCTCGCCTCTGGCGAGAAATGGGGGGTATGGGGGGTATGTAAGGATTCGGAGGGTGCATCTTGAGGAAGACACAGGTAAATTATTTCATACCGTGATTGATGACAGAAAAGTGAGTTTGGTAGATTTCAACCGTAGCGGTGTTCCTCTTGTTGAAATAGTGACAGAACCCGACTTTTCTTCTGCGGCCGAGGCGAAGAGTTTTGCCCAAGAGCTCCGGCAATTAGTGCGTTATTTAGAAGTTTCCGATGCTGATATGGAAAAAGGGAGCATGCGAATTGAAGCGAATGTGTCGCTTGCTAACGAGTCACAAGTTACAAGTCGCGAATTACCCAATTACCGCGTAGAGGTTAAGAATATTAACTCTTTTAGATTTCTTGAGCAAGCGATAAATTTTGAGATTGACAGAAAGGCACAAGTCTTAGAAGGTGGCGGTAAATTGACCCAAGAAACACGCGGTTTTGACGAAAAAACCGGAGCCACAAAGTCGCAGAGAGGTAAAGAAGAAGCACAAGATTATCGCTATTTCCCCGAACCTGATATTCCGACGCTTTCTTTTACAGAGGAGGAGTTGGAAGAAATTAAAAAGCGGGTTCCGGAGTTGTCTGAAGGTAAGAGAAAAAGATTTGAGAGGGAATATGGACTACCGCCGCAGTATACTGCGATTTTGACACAAACACGAAAGACAGCGGATTATTTTGAAGAAGCGGTTCGTGTAGGTGAAGCACGCGAGGTGTCACCCAAGAAAATAGCCGATGCAATAGTCAATAAAAAGATAAATATAGAAAAAGTTCTTCCGGAAAAAGTAATTGAAATGCTCAAGGCAGCCAAGGAAGAGCCTCTTTTATCTAATAAAGAGTTTGAGAAAGCTATAAAAGCGGTGTTGGACGAGAATCCGCAGGCAGTAGCCGATTATAAAAAAGGCAGAGAAATCTCAATCCAATTCTTAATCGGACAAGCGATGAAAAAATTTGGCGGGCGGGCAAATCACCAAAAGGTCTACGAAACCCTCAAAGAGAGGCTAGAAACCAGGTAGCCAAACCCTAAAAGCACTTGATAAAAAACCCGCGAAACGCTAAATTAGGAGTATGGCCTTCGCAAAGTTTGTTCATCTGCATACGCATACGGAATACTCGCTTCTTGACGGTCTTTCGAAAATAGAGGCGTTAATAAAAAAAGTAAAAAAAATGGATATGCCTGCTCTGGCGATAACCGACCACGGGGCTATGTACGGAGCGATAGAATTTTATAGGAATGCAAGAAAGGAGGGAATAAAGCCGATAATAGGAGTCGAGGCGTATACAACCAACCAGGATCACAAAATAAAAAAAGAAGGAGGGAAAAAACAGGAAAGCAACCATCTTCTGCTTTTGGCAAAAGACGAGGAGGGCTATAAAAACTTGATGGGGCTTACAACTGTAGCACATCTCGAGGGATACTACTACAGGCCACGGTTTGATAAAGAGGCGCTCAAAAAGCACGCAAAAGGACTTATATGCACCTCCGCCTGTGCTCTCGGCGAGGTAGCGCAAGCCTTAATAAGCGACAATTATGAAAAAGCAAAAGAAACGGCAGAATGGTTTCAGGAGGTATTCGGAAAAGATTATTACCTGGAGGTTCAAAGGCATGAGTTTACCAAATTTATCGATAGGACGGAAAATGACGAGATAAAGCAAGAATTGCGAAAGATGGCCGAAAGTGAGAAAGCAATTAATGAAGGTGTGGTGAAACTCTCAAGAGAACTCGGAATCCCTATTGTCGCGACAAACGACGCTCATTATATAAATCCCGAAGATGCAACAGCGCAGGATGTCCTGGTCTGCGTAGCAACAGGGAAGCTTGTTTCCGAAACAAAAAGAATTAGATTTTTAGACACCCCCACCTTTTATATTCGATCTCCCGAGGAAATGGAGGAGTTGTTTGCCGATCTGCCCGAAGCGATAAAAAACACGGTAAGGGTAGCCGAAAAATGCGAGCTTGAAATAAGCACGCTTGGCAAGTGGTTTTTCCCAAAACCCCCGGTTCCGAAAGGAGAATCCGCGGAGGCTTATCTTCAGGAGTTGGCAAGAGAGAGATTGGAAGAGAAAATACCAAATCCGGAGAAAGAAGTTGGAGAGCGGCTGGAGTACGAGCTGGGGATCATCATTAAAAAGGGTTATGCGCCGTATTTTCTTATTATCATGGATATAGCCAATTGGGCGACCGAGAAAGGCATCGTAACAAATACACGCGGCTCGGCAGCAGGGTCTCTGGTTTCATACGTTTTGGGAATAACCACGGTTAACCCCCTTAACTACAACTTGCCGTTTGAACGTTTTTTAAATCCGTATCGCCCGTCCCCGCCCGATATTGATTTTGATGTTGCGGATAACCGCAGAGAGGAAATTCTTGGGTATATTGTCAAAAAGTACGGAAAAGACAAGGTTGCCCAAGTTTGCACCTTTGGTCGGATGTTGGCTCGCGCGGCGGTTCGGGATGTTGCAAGGGTCTTGGGCTATCCCTACGCGGTCAGTGACCGAATTTCCAAAGTTACTCCTCCGCCAAAACAAGGATTTCCGATAGATATGCCCAGGGCGCTTGAGATTTCTCCGGAGCTAAAACAAATGTACGATGCGGATCCGGATGCCAAAAAAATAATAGAGCTGGCGCACCAGGTTGAAGGAAGCGCGCGGCATATATCGGTTCACGCCGCTGGGGTGGTCGTGGCGCCGACCAAATTGGTAGACTTTACCCCGCTCCAGCTTGAGCCATCCGGGGACAAAGTAATAACCCAGTACGAAATGCATGCCTGCGAAGATGTTGGACTAATTAAGTTTGATATTTTAGGAATAAGGAACTTGTCGATTTTGGGGGCGGCGGTTGAAATCGCGGAAAAAACGCGAAATATAAAAATAAACCTGCAGGAAATTCCGCTTGATGACAAAAAGACCTTTGAGATGTTGAGCCGAGGCGAAACCATGGGGGTTTTCCAGCTTGGGAGCAGTGGAATGACCAAATACCTAAAAGAGCTCAAGCCCACCAGGGTGGAAGATCTTATGGTAATGGTTGCGCTTTATCGGCCGGGGCCGATTTCCGTTATCCCCGAATATATAGCGCGGAAAAACAATCCCGGGCTTGTCGAATACCTCGATCCGCGAATGGAGAAATTCCTGGGTAAGTCTTATGGACTCATCGTTTATCAAGACGATTTGCTGTTTTGCGCCATGGAGCTTGCCGGATACAGCTGGGAGGAAGCGGATAAATTCAGGAAAGCGGTCGGAAAGAAAATTCCGGCCGAAATGGCGGCGCAAAAGGAAAAACTTATAAAAGGAATAATCGAAAACGGACAGACTCGGGAATTTGCCGAAACGCTATGGAAACTCTTTGAACCGTTCCAGGCGTACGGGTTCAACAAAGCCCACGCTGCCTCTTACGGCATCGTTGCGTATCAAACCGCCTATATGAAGGCAAATTATCCGGTTGAGTACATGTGCGCGCTTTTGACCGCGGAGGCCGGAGACACTGAAAAAATTGCGGCCGGAGTCGCAGAATGCAGACGGATGGGGATAAAGGTTTTGCCGCCCGATATCAACGAAAGCAGCGTCGGCTTTACTATAGTTTCCGATAAGGATTCTGTAGAAGGCCGGGCCATTCGTTTCGGACTTTCTGCGATAAAGAATGTCGGAGAGGCCGCAATCGAAGCGATACTTGAAACGCGGGAGTTAGGTAAGTTTGAGTCTTTTACCTCTTTCTGCCGAAGAGTAGACGGGCAGAAGGTGAACAAGAGGGTTCTTGAAAGTTTAATAAAAGCGGGGGCATTGGATAAATTCGGAAAACGAGCGGCACTTCTGGCAGCCATGGACCAGATACGGGAGAAAACCTCGTCAAAAAACCGTAGGGATTCCGAAGGGCAATTCGGATTGTTTCAAAGCGACGAGAAAAAGGAAACAAAAGAAGCGGTAATTGATGTGCTTCCCGACATAGAGGAATTTACCCAGGAAGAAAAACTTAGCCTTGAAAAACAACTTCTCGGTTTTTATCTAACCGAGCATCCGATGGCATCCATGCTTGCCCAAATTTCGGGAAAAGTTACCCATAAGTTGTTTGAGCTGTCCGTCGAGGAGCACGCAGGACAGAAAGTAAGGGTTGGGGGTATAGTCGCTTCGCAAAGAATAATAGTGACAAAAAACGGAGGACGGGAAATGGCGTTTGTTACAATTGAGGACGACACCGGAGTTTTGGACCTGGTTGTCTTCCCGACTGTTTTTGAAAAAACCAAGGAGCTTTGGGCAGGCAGAGAACCGCTGATAATTGAAGGAAAGCTTGACAACAGAGAAGAAAGCCTGTCTCTTATAGTTGAAAGGGCGTATGGCGTGAATTCCGGTCCGAAAGGCGAACGGGATTTGCAGGAGACGGCGGTTTTGCGGATTCCGCGCGGGACAAAGCCGGAGGTTTTAGTTACCATCAACCGTCTTCTGCAAGAAAACAAAGGGGATGAAAATTTAGAGATAATAGTTGAAAACGGTTTCGGCGAAAAGAAGATAAAACTTCCCTATGGAGTTAGTTGGTCAAACGCCCTTGAGACCGAAATAAAAGGCCTTCTTCACAAATAGCCTTATTTCTGGTAGAATTACCCCGGAATGACGCTATTTGCAGTCCACAACGAAAAACAGTTCCATATTGGGGATGTCGTGCGCGTGCACCAAAAGATTCACGAGGATGACCCGCTTCGCCAAGGCTCTAGCGAGGCGAGTAAGGTGCGAATCCAAATTTTTGAGGGAATGGTTATCGCGATAAAAGGAGAAGGGATAAATAAAAGCTTTATGGTTCGCCGCATTGGCGCAGGAGGCATTGGTGTTGAGCGGATATTTCCCTTAGCATCTCCGCTTATTGAGAAGATTGAGGTTGTAAAGCAGGGTAGTGTGCGCCGGAGCAAGCTTTATTACCTGCGCAAAAAGAGCGCGCACGAGATTGCCGAGATTACAAGACGACGCAGTGGGGCGGCAAAGCAGGTAAAGCAGTCCGAGTCCAAGTCTAAGTCTAAGCCCAAGAGACTGAAAACCGAAAACTGAAATTTATATGTCCACCGTTCGGGCGGGAAAACTCGGAGAGCGAATCGCGTTACAGATTCTTCGCAAAAAAGGATATAAAATTCTTCAGAGAAACTTCCGATCAAATTTTGGAGAGATCGATATTGTGGCAGAGGATTATGGCACACTTGTTTTCGTTGAAGTAAAAACACGCTGGAGTAAAAAATTCGGGAATCCGGAAGAAGCCGTAACTCCCCGAAAATTGCGCTCGATTATAAAAACCGGCGATTACTATAAACTCACCCATCCGAACACCCCTAATCTTATTCGCATAGATGTGGTGGCAATAGATATAGAGGGAAAGAAAGCAAAAGCCCGTTTGATTAGAAATGCTTCTTTGTAAATCAGCGGGGACTACTACATGTTATGAATTTTGCGTTTTGCGTAGAGCGCGTGATAAGATAACCTTGTTTATGGGCTCCACACTCGAAAGAGGAAACATACCCGACAGAGCTGCGCAATTAGAGATAATGATAAGTCGTGAACCAAAGTTAGCCGGTTCTCTTCAAGTTATAAAAGGCATGTTGAAAAAAGCAGGGAAAAGCCTCAATTTACCTCAAGATGAACTTTGGTTTACAATGCTTTCAAGTCACCAGTGCATAGTCGGTGTTGGATTATCTTGGCAAATATTCAATGGCGAAAAATCCCCGGTAGCTCCTTTGGGAACGTTCCTCGCTGAAGCAGGGGTGATGATTAAGACCGAGCCGGTAAATATTGCCGAAAAAGAATTGCCGGATGATGCAGTCGTAAAAATTGAAGTATTTTGCAGAATTATTGACCATGTTCGAAGAGTTGATGTTTATAGAACATATGGAGACCATCGATTGGGTACTGCGTATTATAGTCCAGAGGCCTTTGAGACAGACACTGCTTTACAACAGCGATTGCGGGATCAAATAACACAGGAATTACCACAAGCAATAGCAGACAGAGATAAAGCTTCTTAAATAATCAAAGAGAAACTGCAATCTAATTCTTATCTTTACCTCGCTTGGTGATCCCGCTAGTACCTTAAACAGACTGCGGAAATTCTTTGAATTATTCCTTGCTGACGGTCTAAACTCTGAATATGCCTATTTATTTGGTCTAAG
>CAYSOV010000009.1:352-15708 GCA_964432785.1 uncultured Gammaproteobacteria bacterium | reverse complement strand
ACCTGCCAACTTCTCCAACCTTTTATACACCCATACGTATGGGTGTATGTTTTACAAGAAGATTCTGACGAATGGATTATAATATCGCACTAATGTCTTTGGATAAATAACTATTTTCCCGCCGAATCCTTCTTTAAATCTTGTAAACCCTTTCCAGTTTTTGGTTTGCGGGTAACGCTCGTCGTAAATTCCCTCAAAGTCAAAAGTTTTACATTTTTTCTTTTTTGCAAGTTTCATTGCTTCCCATACAAGAAGCGTCGGAGCGGAGAATTTTTTTCCTTCTCTGGTTGAAAACGCATACATATAATATGCGGTATTTGGCGATTCTACTATTAATGCTCCGGCAACCGGAATACTTGGATACACTGGTGTATCAAAGTATGCAACAAGGCAATGGGCTTTTGGGCCGAAAGCGTTCCAAAGGGAGACAATTTCCCTTTTTTGCGGAAGCCACATTCCTCGGCTTCTTGCAGACCTTTGCCAAAGTTTAATAAATGTTTCTATATCTTTTGATTCTTTAATTACCACACCTTGTTTTTGGGCAAAGCGCACCGCATAGCGGGCATCTTTCTTCATTTGATTAAAGAGTTTTTCTTGGGGTTGCGTTAGATCAATTTGGATAGTTTTTGACGGCAAAAAACAATCTTTGTGTATTTTGTATTTTGTATTTTGTATTTTAACTGGGGTATTAAGAGATGGTTCAATGTACAATGCGGCAAGGCCGTGTTTTTTTGTGAATTCGTCAAGCTTCTTGGGGTCCAGTTTCCCCTTCGGCCTCTGCAGTTTTCCTATGTTTCCTAGTAGTGGCAACTTTCTAATAAAGATCTGACAACTGACATCTGATAACTGACATCTGACAACTGACCAACCGAGCAACTGCATATACCGGGCATATTCCGGAGTTTGGCGAAGATCCATGGGGAAAAAGTACCACAAGTATCACGGGTACCACAAGTATCACGGGCTACCTAAATCTTGGTTTAGGTAATGGTATTGGTAGTTTCAGAATTTTCCAGCGGATTTCTTCCGCAATTCTATAGAGGGTGTAAGGCACCGGATTTATAACCAGGTCCCATGTTCCCAAGAACTGGATAACCTGCGGCGAAAAACCTTCCTTAAACCTTGTGAACCCCTTACCCTCTTCTCTGCCCCAAAGATCAAATTTCTTAAGGCCCAGTCTTTTCCCGAGTTTTATTGCCTCTCGCATCATCGCGTAACTTGCCATAATATTTTTGTGTCTGTCGGTTGATGCGCCATATGGATAGTAGAGTGTATCTTTCCAAACAAAAAGAACCCACGCGGCAATAATTTCCTTCCCGTGCCGCGCGGTAAGCATTCGTGCAATCCCGGCCGGATGTAATTCTTTCCACATCAATCGATGATATCTTTCAGTGTGAGCATAAAAATTCTGTCTTTTTGTTGTTTCGTGCATGAGATTAAGATACGCTTCAAACGCCTCGGGCAAGTTATCCTCTCCGACCTCAACGCCGTGTTTTTGCGCAACGCGAATGTTGTATCTTGTTTTCGGGTGCATCGCAGCCAAGATTTCTTCTTCTGATTTCGTAAGATCTATCCAAAAAGTGCTTTTGGTAAAGAATGAACGGCCTGGTCTTGCCCCTGCCCGTTTTAATATTTTTTGGATTTTGTTATTTGGATTTTGGATTTTGGTAACATTGGGCTCCATCCGTATAAAAATCAACTTCTCTTGCCTTGCGAACTCTTTTAGCACATGAAGCATATGAGAATTCGGCGCCGGTCCCTTTAGAAAGACTCCAAGTTTGAGGTTTGTGTATGGAATCCTGTGGATTGTGAGTTGATATCCCTCAATAAGTTTTCTGCCTTCAAAAAGCCCCAGACGGATAACCTTATTTCCTGTTTTCTTTCTGAATTCTCCCCACTCCCAAGATTGAATAGGGTGCCCCACCCCGTTATTAAAGATTTTTTTCTCGTTCTCTCCTATTCTTCTTATTATAAAGCTCATATCTGATTTTTCTCAATAAAATCGGAAAATTCTTCGGAGAGCAAGCCGGAATCGCCTGTGTTTTCATCGTCTATATTTTCAACGAGATGCTCGGGAATTTCCGATATAAAGCGGGAGGGCACGCTCGTTCCCCTTTGGCCGAAAAGAAGTCTGCGGGAGGCAAAAGTCAAATAAAGATTCTCTTTGGCCCGGGTAATGGCAACATAAGCAAGCCGCCGTTCCTCCTCAAGTTCCTCATTGTCCATAAGTGCGCGGGAATGCGGGAAAAGTCCCTCTTCAAGACCCACTAGAAACACAACTGAAAATTCAAGACCTTTTGCCGCATGCGCGGTCATCAAAGTGACCGCCTCGGTCTGGGATGTATAGTTTGAGGCTTGCATTAAGTGGCTTTTGGGATTTTGCGCAGTTTCAACAAGGGCTACCTGCTCGAGGAATTCGGAGAGGTTTGGGAATTCAGTGGCAACAGAACGCAGCTCCTTTATATTCTCGAGCCTGCCGGCGTCTTCTTCTATATCCGGATTGTAAAGCTCAAGATACCCTGTTGCCCCTAAAACCGCGTCCAGGGTTTCAAGCGTAGTTTTCCCCCCCGTTTTGTAACCGGCGGCAAACCCTTCGAATTTTTTAAACCTTCCTTTCCCCAGTTTTCCGGCTCGTTTTAAGGAGACGGAGTCGCCTGGATTTACAAGAAGCCGAAGGTATGCTAGGACATCCTTTATTTCTTGTCTTTCATAAAAGCGAAACGCTCCGACTAAAATATAAGGAATTCCGGAGTGTAAAAAAGCTTCTTCAAGGACGCGGGATTGCGCGTTCGTTCGGTAAAGAACGGCTATTTGGGAAAGAGGAATTCCCCCGCGAGTCAATTTTTCTATCTCTTTTGTAATAAAAGAAGCCTCCTGGAGTTCTGAACGGGCCCGGAAAAGTTTTACGGGCTCGCCCTTATCTTTTGCCGTCCAAAGCTTTAGGATTGGATGAAGCCTGTTTTTGCTGATTACGCCGAAGGCCGCGTCCAGAATGTTTTGAGTTGAACGGTAGTTTTGGTCAAGATTGATTACTGCAAGATTTGGAAAGTCGCTTTTTAAATTAACGAGATTTTTGTAATTCGCTCCGCGCCATGAGTATATACTCTGTGCCGCGTCGCCGACAACCGTAAGATTGCCATACGGTTTACATAAACGTCTGATAATCTCATATTGCGCTTTATTTGTATCTTGCCATTCGTCAACCAAGACATATTCGAATTTATTTTGGTACTTTGCTAAAATATTTTTTTCTCCAAAAAGACGCACGGTTTCCAAGAGAAGGTCGTCAAAATCCAAGGCATTGTTTTTTCGGAGCAGGCGTTTATATTCAAGAAATACCATGGCAACCCTTTTTTCCCAACCAGAGCGGGCATATTCGGAGTATTGAAGAGCATCTATTAGTTCACTCTTTGCTTGAGAGATTGCATTAAGTATTGTTTTTGGGCTTATCGGCCCGTCCACTCCGGTATTTTTGACGGCTTCTTTAACGAGGTCTTCTTGGTCGCTTGTGTCATAGATTAAAAAGTCCTGCGGGATGCCTATGTGCTTACCGTCAACCCGAAGTATCCTTGCGCAAAAAGAATGAAATGTTCCGGCCCAGGGAACACGAGTTAATGAGATACTAAGTGATTGAGATACCATGTTGTTGCCGCCTTGTAAATTAGTAGTTTTGTAACTTAGTAGCTTTGTAATCCTTTCTTTCATCTCCCGGCCTGCCTTGTTTGTAAAGGTGAGCATTATTATTTTTCCCGCAGGGATATTCTTTTCATTCGTTAACCAGGCTGCTCTGTGAGTAAGTGTTTTGGTTTTTCCGGAACCGGCTCCGGCAAGGATAAGGAGCGGTTTTCCCCAATGGGTTGCGGCCACTTGTTGCCGGGGATTTAAATCGGCTACAATCGAAGGGTTATCATTAATCATGGGTAAATTGTATCACGGCCTCGGCTTACTGCTGGTTTTACTGTTGCTTTTTTTTGCCCCGCTTCTGAAGTATATTCCCCAAACAGCAGGCCTGGCTCGTGACTTTTTGTTTGGCGCAAAAAACACCCTACGTTCCCAGGACGGACGGACAAACATCCTAATACTTGGACTTGGAGGGCCTAAGAACGAACCCTCCGGGCTCACCGACACCATAATCTTTTTCTCTATTGACTCAAGAAACCAAAACCCTCTTCTTCTATCCTTGCCTCGGGATATTTGGATTCCCCAGATGCGGGCAAAACTAAATACGGCCTACTATTACGGGAATCGTGCGGAAGGTGTTGGGATGGAATGGGCAAAGGGCTTTGTCTCGGAGATAGTCGGTCAGCCGGTGCATTACACCGTCGTTCTTTCTTTCGAAGGGTTTGTAAAGATAGTTGACTTGCTGGGAGGAATAAATATAGATGTTGAGAGGGCTTTTGTTGACACGCGGTATCCTGTTCCCGGAAAAGAAGGCGACCCCTGCGGAGGAGACCCTCAAACCCTTTGTCGGTTTGAAACCGTTTCGTTTGGCAAAGGAATGCAGTACTTTGACGGAGCAACCGCTTTAAAATTTGCTCGCTCAAGGAACGCGGAAGGCGAAGAAGGAACCGATTTTGCGAGAGCCGCAAGACAGCAAAAAGTGATATTAGCCCTTAAAGAGAAAGTTTTGTCACCCCCCCTTTTGTTTAATCCAAGGAAAGTAAGTCAGATGATTAGCTTCATTACCCAGTCTTTGGAGACAGACATTCCCCGGTCCCATTTTGGGCCGCTGGCCCGCCTAATTCTTAATATGGATAAAGGCAAGTTGCGTTTGGAGATTATTGCCGAAGAGAATATAAAAAACGGCAGGCAGGGATTTCTTGTAAATCCTCCCATTTCCAGCCAATACGATAAGCAATGGGTCTTGGTTCCAAAAGCCGTGAGCTGGGAAGAAACCCAAAAGTGGGTGGTTTGTCTTTTGACAAAAGGGAATTGTCCTATTGAAGAAACCTCCAATAGTCGTTAAAACGAAGAACTTATATGGGCTCCTTTCTTAAAGGTAAGAAGGGTATGTGGTTGTTTTTGGCAATTGCCTTTTTATTAAGGATTTTTTTATCTCCCTTCGGGACGCTGGAGAATGACTTTAGAACTTTTCTTGCCTGGAGTTATTATGTGGAAGAGTACGGATTCAGCAAGTTTTATAGTCAATGGTCCGATTATTTACCCGGTTATATTTACATTCTCTGGGTTTTAAGAAAATTAAATATTGTTTTTTCCCAAATACCCTCCACCTTGCTTTATAAGCTGCCGGCAATCCTGGCTGATTTAGGAGTAGGCCTTTTTATTTATAAAGCTGTTTCCCAATTTAATAAAAAATGGGCGTTGCCGGCTATGGTAATTTATCTTTTTAACCCGGCGGTTTTTGCTAATTCGGCGCTTTGGGGGCAAATTGATGGGATAACTTCGTTTTTTGGGGTTTCCAGCATTTTTTTTGCAACAAGGTTTCCTTTAATGTCAAGTGTTTCCTTAAGTTTGGGAACACTGATTAAACCGCAGGCCGGATTTCTTGCACCACTGCTTTTTTTACTGTGGTTGAAGAATTTTGGGTTCAAGAAAGCACTGGGAAGCACACTTGTTGCTTTTGCCATTTTCCTTGAAGGATTTGTGCTATTTACCGGTGACAAGCAAGTTCTACAATTTATAATTGAACGGCTTGGGGCAACAGCAGGCCAATATCCCTATACAAGCGTTAACGCCTTTAATTTTTGGGGACTGGTTCATGGATTTTGGAAGCCGGACACGAATTGGCAGATAGTAGGAGTTTTTGTCACTGTCTTGATCGCAAGCACCATTCTTTTTAAGTGGTTTTTCGCCAAGGGAGACGGAATACCGCAAAAATTTCTTCTTGCTTCTTTTATTTTTCTTGTCTCCTTCCTTTTTTTGACCCGCATGCATGAAAGGCATCTCTTGCCAACCCTTGCCCCCCTTGTTATTGCAAGTGTTAGCCATCCTTTGCTTTGGGTGGCTTTCATTGCCCTTTCGGTAACCTATCTTGTGAATTTACGCTGGGCAGGTTGGGGGGGGCTTGATTTTCAGGCAATTCCTCCAAAAGAATTGATAGATGTTTTTATTGCTGTTAACTTAATTGCCGCAATTCTTATGGCGTTGGTTTTGTTAAAACCGAGGATTGGCCGTTCGTTATCTGCTATAAATCATTGAATAGAAAATCAATGGAAAAGCCTTTTATTCAAACTTCGCGAAAACCCCGCTTGGCGGGGATGAAGCGAAGCAGTGAACAAACCGTTTTCTCTGAAAGAGAAGCCAAGGGCTTTAGTCCTCGGAGGTTTATTAAAAGTCACTCACGGGTTTTACTTGTCTTGATTATGTTATTTGCTTTGATGTCTAGAATTATCAACCTTGACTTCCCGCCGGTTTTTTATTTTGACGAGGTTTATCACGCGTTCACGGCGCGAGAAATGCTCTTGGGAAATACGGCTGCTTGGGAATGGTGGAATACTCCGCCCGAAGGCTTCGCGTACGAATGGACACATCCCCCTTTGGCAAAACTTTTTATGGCTTCGGGCATGGCTCTTTTGGGACAAAACCCTATTGGATGGCGACTGCCGGGAGCCATTCTTGGAACCGCTACGGCATTCCTTGTATACCTCTTGGGAAAACTCTTGTTTAAGAAAGAGGCTGTCGGTGTCTTGGCCGCCGCAGTCTTTGCCCTCGACGGCTTGCCGCTGGTTATGTCACGGATTGGGATGAACGACACTTATTTTCTGTTTTTCTCTCTGCTCACTATTTACTTGTTTTTGAAAAAGCGATTTTTCCTTTCTGCGATTTCCTGGGGATTGGCACTTTCCAGTAAATGGACTGGGATATGGATATTGCCGGTTTTATTTGGCGCGATGTTTCTTTTTAAGATTAAACCGCGCTGGAACATCTTTTTGTTTTTTATTTTATCGCCCTTGGTTTACCTTCTCTCATACACAGGCTTTTCCTTAACCGGCCACACAATTGGTCAATTCGCTGAACTCCAACAACAAATGTGGTGGTATCACACAAATCTTGAGGCAACCCACCTTTTTTATTCTTCTTGGTGGAGTTGGCCTCTAATGCTTCGCCCAGTATGGCTTTTTGTGGAAAATAAAGAAGGTTTGGTATCGAGCATCTATGCCATGGGTAATCCCTTTGTCTTTTGGGGAGGGTTGGCGGCCTTGGGGGTTATGGGGGTAGTTGGGGTGGCAAAAAAACAAAAAGAGTCACTGTTTGTTTTTATGGCGTGGGGGCTATTTTTTCTTCCTTGGGCGCTATCTCCACGAATAATGTTTCTTTATCATTATCTTCCCGCGACACCCTTTTTATCTCTCGCTCTGGGCTGGTTTCTCTCACTACAGAAGCGGCGACTGGTATTTGCTTTTTGCCTTTTACTTATTACTTTTTACTTATTTTTCTTTCCCCACTGGACGGGGGTTTTTGTTCCCCGGTGGCTTGACGAGTTTTATTACTGGCTGCCCGGCTGGAGGTAGACTAGAACGCTAAAAGTATTCCAAGGACTAGAATTAGAATTCCTCCTGCGCCAAGAGCTATGGCCGGCAGGCTGATACCTGCTTTAGGAAGTTGGGCCTGGGCCGTTCCGGCTGGGGCAGAGGTAGAGCTTCCAGAAGACGGAGAGGTTTGAGATGAAGAAGGCGATGTAGAAGAGCTTCCCGGTTGTGGGCTGGTACCGGCGGCAGGAGATGGAGAAACCTTGGGTGACGGCGAGGGTGATGTGGCAGGACTTGGAGAAGGACTTGGCGACACAACAGGCGCTGTTCCTCCTGCCGGTGTCTCTCCGACACCTCCGCCGTTTCCCTCTCCGCCGGAGCCGATGGGTTGGGTGCGAGTGGGCGCATCGGGGCAGGTATTGGTGGCAGGATCGTAGGTTTGTTTAACGCAGTAGCCAAAATCGCAACCGTAGCCGGTGCCGCACTGAAGTGAGTTGTCGCAGGTTATTAACGGTTGCCTGCAGCAAGTGGAATTTGCAACAGGACATCCCCCTCCCACGGTAAAGGAAACAGCGGGACAGGAGGCAACTTCTTGGGCCGGAACAAGCTTCGGAGCAGTTGGCGCTACAGCCTGGCCCCGTAGTTGGTAAAGTCTCCAAGCACCAAAGACGGCCACTCCGGCCAAAACTATAGTCGCAGTCAAGATTAAAACAGTCCTTTTGTCTATTTTTGTTTTCATCTGTAAACCTGGGCCTCAACCGTAAATTGGCCCGACGGAACCTCGACATTCGCGTAGAGTTCTCCGGATGACATATTTCTCTGTGTTGCGGCCGTTTCCCGGCCGTTTATCTTGAATGTTGCAGAGCCTATATTTGATCCGGCTACTGCAATATTTACCCTTTGGCCGGCACGCAACTGGGCTTGGGGATTTGCGATTAAATTCCAGTTTGCGTCATAAAATTTAACTGCAGTGCATTGGAGTACCGGCTGTTGGGAAACGCACGTTCCTCGAAAAACATAGCTTCCGCACAGCCCCTGCGCGTCTATTTGGTGCCCGCCGCAGTTATTGCCGCCAACCGTATAAGTTCCGGGACCTTGGAGTCCTCGGGTTGTTTTCCCTTGTGAGCAGGATCCGACGCTTGAGGTTTGTTCCGGGCAGTGGTACTCGTCTATTGTTGCCGATGTGTTTGTTTTGACTGTTCCGTTACCCAGATTCTCACAGTTCCCCTGCTGACCTTCATACCATGCTCCGTTTCTGTAAGCGCATACGGCAACCCCATCCGACCTTCGGCAGGAAAAACCGTTTTTAGTTGGATCCGTTTCGCAGGTTGGGTCGGCGGTATTTGACGGATCGTCGGAAAAGCCCCACGAGGCGCAGGATGTATATTGGCCGGACGGCGGAGGTATGGCTTGACACTGGCTATTTTTGCATTCATTACCCGGCCCGCAATCGGAATCTTGTGTACAACCGGCGATACTTCGGCAGGAAAAGCCGCTCGCGCATGCCCCATTTGAAACATCGCAAATCTCGTTAAATCCGTTTCCCTGGCGGCAGCCTTGCGCGCTGTTTGTTGCGGCATCTTGGCTACAGCATCCGCCCGGACCGTCCGCATCCGACTCTATCGAAGAAGGGGCCTCTACTGCAGGCGGCGCGGGAGCTTGTGGGCATGCCTGGCCGGTTGGGGTTCCGGGCAGCCTTTCCGTATTATTGCAGACGAAGACTTGGACAAGCTGGTTTGTGTTGACATCGCAATCTTGGGTTTCCTCTTTTAGTCCTCCTCGATCGCCTTCATCGCAATCAGCAGCCTCATAAGCTTGGCTTCTTAGTTCCTGCTGTTGTTTAACAAGAAATACGCCGACCGGTATGGAAACTACAAGAAGCAAAAGTGTTACCATTCCAAACATTGATATAGGCAAGCCCTTTTTCTTTTGAGGAGGGGAAATAATGGGGGGCAAGCCGGCGGTTCCGGCCTCATCAACCGGTATTTGAAGATCTGGCATCGGTTTAGGCTCGGGTATTTCCGGCGGAGCCTGGGGAGGAGGAGACGCTTCTTGGTCTATGTCTATGACGGGGATATTCGCCTGGCTTTTTTCGTTTGTTGGTTTTTTGTCCTGGGTAGGGTCCATGGCAGATATAGTAGCGCAAAGCGCAAAGTACATAGCGCATAGGATTACGGTTCTTTCCCTTGTCTTTCGCGCTATGCTCTATGGCTTTTAGTTCAAGAACCTTGTTTTGGGGAGGAAAAACCCCGCCAACAAAAGCACCAAACCCATTATGAGGATGCCCAGGCTTGGTGTCAAGCTTCCGGCCACCGGTACTCCCGAGGATGTTGAGGGTAAAGACGATCTTCCGAACGGCGTCGCGGTTGGCGAAGGCGAGGCCTTTGGTTTTGCCGTAGGACTGGGCGAGGGCGAAGCCTTGGCGCTTGAGGTGGTGGAGCCTGACGGAGTTGCCGTGAATGAAGGGATACTGCTTTGGCCCGCCGCCAAGACAGTGAAGCTTCTTTTGATAGTCTTTGTTTGTCCTTTCTCGTCTTGCCAAGATAGTGTGACCGTATGTTCTCCAGGAGACAGGTTTTTGGGCGGAGACCACAACCAGTCGCCGTTTTTGTCAACCGTTACCTTGGCCGAGTAAGTTGCCTCGGACTCAACTTTTATTGCAAAGCTTGTTCCCGGAGTCCCGGTACCCGTAAACTGCGGCTTATCCGTATTTATTTTTTCTTCACCCCCGGGGCTTAAAAGTTTTATATTCACACTCTTTGTTGCCGGCGAACCTAAGTCATCAAGCGAAAAACCCGACTGCAGAGCGGGCGAGGAGGCCGTTGTTTCTTCAGGCAGGTTTATCTGGGACTTTGGCGTTCCCCCCTCGGGAAGGGGCGCTAGTTTTGTAAAATCGTGTGTTTTTCCAAGGGTGATTGGCGGGACTGGTTTTGCCGCGCCGGCCGGCACCTTGGCGCTTGCAAGTTCGGAGCCCCCTCCTTGAACCATAATATCTATTATTTCCGTTTGAGGGTTATAAGGAGCAAAAGAGGACAAGTTTGTAACCCTTGCCGTTGAAAGAGGAATTGTCCATTTGCCCCCCTCGTCTGTTAAAGAGGAAAGCGTGGTCGCGCCGGGAAGGTTTGTATAAACCACGACCCCCGAGGCCGGCGTTCCGGATGAGGTATTAACCGTCCCGAAGATTATGTCCGTTTGCGGAACAGAAGATAAAGTCGGCGCGGTTTTTACCTGGTGGGCCTGCCCGTTTTTGCCGAAGGTATTTTTTCCGGAACCCACTTTAAAGAAATAGTTTGTGGCGGGTTTTAAGTTTTCAACAACAATATAGTGTATGAGCGAACTTTGGGAAAGAGACGGCTTTTGGTTCGCCACCGACCCAAGGCTCTCGGAAGTGCCGTAGGACACAAAACCCAAGGTTGGTTTTTCCGCTACCCAAGAAACAACAAAGGACCTATCGTTTATATCGGTAATTTTAACCTGCTGGGGAATTTCTGAAGGGTCCGCCGCGGCCCTAAATATTTGTCTTGTCTGGACCAACACAACCCCCGACGCTACTCCTAAAACCAGGAGGATTAATCCAAGGATAGTTGGCAGTTTAACTTGGCGCATTTTTTAGTTTTGTCCGCCTCCCGAAGGGCTCGCCTCCGAAGAGGGCGAAGCCTCTGTTTTTATTTCTTCAGGTACAACAGGCGGCGGCCCTGAAAATTCGCTTTCTGAAAACCAAAGTCTTTTCTCCATATTACCAAGAACTTCGGTGTCTAAGGAAGGGGTGATTGGCGCGATAACTTGAGGAGGGATACTTACCAGTTCTCTTTTATTTAGACGGCTATAAGCTTCGGTAAAAATCCAGACTAAAATGGCAACTGTTGTAAATACCGCGAAGACGGTTATTTTAGATTTCTTTCTTTTCATTTTCCTCCGTTGTAGTACGGTACACCGCTTGCAAGCGTAAGGGTTAGGGTCTGGGCGCCCTCTGTCGCGCCTCGAGTTAGTGTAAAGGACGCGGATGTTACGCTTATCACCCTTCTTAATTTTTCAAGGTCTTCCAGGAACAGAATTAAAGCCGGGTATGGTCCGGCCACCGAAACCGATGCCGTCAGGGTATCAATTCCCGGCATTTTTGGTTCTTTGCCTTCTTGGGTTTTTGTATCCGCTTTTCCCCTAAGCAAAACCTCGTCGATCTTGAGAAAGCTCATTGTCAAGCCGCGAGAAAAAGCTATTTTTTCTACCTGTTTTATATAGGAGTCGGGCTCCGGGGTGTTAGGCAAGGCCTGATCCGTAAACAACAGTCTTACCGTTTCTTTTGCAAAGATTTCCTGGGCTCTTGTTAAATTTGTTATTTTTTGCTCAAGCTTTATTTTCGTTTCTTCTTGGGAACGGATATTTGCAATAAGCTCACTTATTGTATTTAGAGTGGGCCGCAGGGCAAAAACAGCAAAGAACGAGATTGTAGCCAAGGTAAACAAAAGCTCAAGACTTACCCTTACAATAGGAACATTCGCATAATCCTGGGTTAATTGCTTAAAGTATCGGCTGTATTTTAAATATTGGCCCCTATAATTTGTTTGCACGGCCATCTTTTATAATCCTCCTTTTAGTGAGAAAACGATTAATTGTTGTCCTTTTGTGTCCAAGGAAAGATCGGAAAGTTTTACATCCTTTATTGTTTTTGATTTCTCAAGTGCGCTAATAAGGCCCGCAATGCCGTTCTCGCTTAAGGATCTTCCTTTAATCTCCACTGAATTATCGGAAGCGGAGATATTTGTCAACGCGACATCGGCCGGCAAGAGAGAAGCCAGCTCTTTTACAAATTTTGAATAGTATGTTTGGGATGAGGAAAGTTTGTCGTAAAGGGAAAGGCGCTCTTGAGCGTTTCTGAAGTCTTTTTCAAAAGAAGAAAAAGCTTCTACTTGGGTTTTTAAAGCGGCGTTTTGTTCATTGAGATCGGTTAGGGTTCTATCGAGCCAGAAGCGGGATAAAAAGGCAGCGATAACAATAAGCTCTGTTACTATAACTATAACCCGGCCTGCCGAAAGCGCCCAGTTCGTGACTTTTCCCAAAAGGGCGTTTTCAAAACCCCGCTTTGTAAGTAAGTTTATTTCCCTTCTTTTCGGGGCAGACATTGCAAAGTCAGTATAGCAATAATAAGAAGCTAGGGAAAGCCTAAATTTAAAAATTTCGTAACTTTATATAAGTGCGGTCTGTCGCCAATGATTAATCTCGATGGAACAGTGCCAGCGAAAGGAAGGTAGACGTGGGATCTTCTCTGAAGTGCTTGAATAACTGGCGTTTGAGAGTCGCGAGGTCGGCTCCGCGCGTATTGATGCACATTAAACTGACGGGAAGAAACCCCGAGAGTTTTGCGACGAGTTTTGCTTCTGCGGCGCCTATGGCCAGTATGGAGTTAGTTGCTTGAGGAGTGTCTCGGTCTAGCTCGACGAGCACACCAAGGGAGAGGGTCGTGGGACACCTCGGCTCGTGTATAGCCGAGAACGCTACTCCATGGACCGTCGGGACCCAAAACAGATCCCCGAGGAAGTCGGCAACAGCCGCAACTGCCTGTCGTTCGCGCTTGGGCCAAGTGAGTGGATCAACGATCTCCTGCAACGGCGGGCTGGCAAAATCATCTGGTCCGAGAATCCATTCTTCTTCGGGAATAATGAGAGGATGCTGCAGTCGTTCGCTCATATGATCTTGCGTACAAGTTTACACGATAGTTTTACCTACTTAGATATTACTTTTTCTTCAAAAGCCTTGCGAGCCTTGATTTAAGGCGGGACGCCTTGTTTTTATGGATTGCATTTTTTTTGACCGCTTGATCAAGCTCCGAATAGGCTTTTTTGAGTGAGGCCGCGGTTGGGGAACGGCGGGCTTTTTTAACAGCGATTTTCAATGCTCTCATAACCCGGTCGTTTACGAGCTTTTTTCTTTTTGCCTGCCGCAGTGCTTTTTTAGATGATTTTATTACGGGCATTTTCCTAGTTGTCCTTGGCCTTGTGCGTAATTATACTAATAGCCGAGGAAGCTTGCAATGGTGAAGAATTTTTTCCGCGGCGGCAGGAGTGTTCTCTATAGTAAACAAGCAAATATACTCTCGGCAGCAAGCATTGTAATGATTGCCGTTTTATCCTCTCGCGTTTTGGGGCTTTTCAGAAACCGAACCTTTGTTCATTTCTTCCCTCCGGAAACCCTTGATTCGTTTTTGGCCGCCTTTCAGCTTCCGGATTTAATCTTGGAGGTTTTAGTGCTTGGCGCGATGTCCTCTGCCTTTATCCCGGTTTTTAGCTCTTATCTGGGTCGCGAGAAAACAAAAGAGGCATGGTTTTTGGCAGGCGTTATTCTTAATATACTCTTGCTTTTCTTTTTAGCATTCTCGGCACTGGTCTTTATATTTGCTCATCCCATTTACTCTCTGGTCGCGCAAGGTTTTAGCCCGGAGCAGGTCGATCAAACAGTTTTCTTTGCAAGAATTCTTCTCTTGGCCCAAATGTTCTTTGCGGCAAGCTATCTTTTAACCGCGGTTCTTGAGTCAAACCAGCGTTTTTTAGCCCCGGCCGTTGCACCCCTTTTTTACAATTTAAGCATAATACTCTCAACGATACTGTTGGCTCCGAGCCTTGGTCTTTTAGCTCCCGTTTTGGGCGCGGTTCTCGGAAGTTTTATTCATTTTTTAGTCCAGCTCCCGCTGGCTTTGGAGCTTGGGTTCAGACCGGTCTTTCTGGTGAATTTTAGAGATTCCGGGGTCAGAAATATCGCAAAACTTGCTTTTCCGCGGGTCGTAGAGCTTTCTTTTTTCCAAGTCAAGAAACTCGCCGATCTTTTTATGGCCTCGCTCGCAGCAGGGGGGCTAACCTATTTTAGATTTGCAGAGTCGCTGGCGGCGCTCCCTATTGGTCTTTTTGGCCTTTCCATTGCCAAGGCATCATTGCCGCAGCTTTCAAAACAAGCGGCGAATGCGGATATGGCAGGTTTTAAGCAGACTTTTTCTGCCTCGCTTAAGGAGATTCTTTTTTTGGCGTTGCCGGCGAGCGTGTTTCTTGCCGTGCTTCGCGTGCCGGCTGTTCGTCTTGCATTTGGGGCGGCGCAGTTTGATTGGCAGGATACGGTCCAAACAGGTTATGCACTCTCCGCTTTTTGTGTCGGAGCATTTGCATACGCCCTTTCTCTTCTCGTCTCGCGCGCCTTCTGGGCCCTTCAAGACACGGTAACACCCGTGCGCATTTCTGTTTTGACCACTTTTATTAATATATCCATAGGGCTGTTTTTAGTTTTGGGTCTTAAGTTGCCCGTATGGGGACTTTCTCTTGCTTATGCCGTTGCGGGGATAGTGCAACTTTTCGTCCTGCTTCACCTTTTGGGAAGAAAAGTGGGCGGATTTTCGGGCTATAATTTGGGAACCGCTTTTGCCAAAATTGGGTTTTCCTCGGGAGTCTCCGGTCTTACCATGTTTATTCTTCTTAAAATTCTTGACCGATCGGTATGGGACAAAAATCTCTCGTTTTTAGGAAAACTTGGACTGGCACTTCCTACGACATTTGACCGGTTTGTTCTGGATACGCGCTATGTTGCGAATCTTATCTACCTTACTTCTTTCGTGGCTCTTGTTGGACTTATAATATATATTGCACTTGTATATCTTTTGAAGGTTGAAGAACTTGGCATTCTTGCAAAAAGCATCCGCCGTTTCTCGGGAAAAATTCCTTATTTTGCCAAAAAAGAAGAAACGCTTATTTCTCCTCCCAACGGTACCCCCTAGGTCCTTCCATAGCCCTCGACCTTTACAAAAAACTCTGACCCGCTTTAAGTCGAATCGGTAGGCCCATCTTCACTTAAGCGAGGCCTTCTATTCGCTCGCCTACACCTTGGACACTTAATTGTGTTTTTCATAACTTGCTAATATATCAAACCGTATCTTGACAGGGATACACA
>CAYSOV010000009.1:0-334 GCA_964432785.1 uncultured Gammaproteobacteria bacterium | reverse complement strand
TGCTATTATCAGTTTAATCACTAGGGAGAAACGAGCTTATAACCAAGTGTTGTAAGTGACGCCTCCCATTTATGTTTTATAGTTCCAACTTGTGTTTTTCGTAAACAATAAAGGTTTTAAATTTTTGAAATGGTTTTAGAAGAGAAGATTCCGATTTCGTATTGGGAATTATTATTCTTAACAACTTCCTATTTTTATCTAAGAATTCATGCAGGCATCGGAAATCTCCATCCCCTGAAACAACGACCGCTTTGTCATAATTTTCGTATTCTATAGCAGCAGAATGAAGGACTAGCTCTGCGTCCACATTACCTTTTACTTTCCCTTGACTATC
>CAYSOV010000008.1:0-18061 GCA_964432785.1 uncultured Gammaproteobacteria bacterium | reverse complement strand
GAGCGGGAGACGGGATTTGAACCCGCGACCTTCTCGTTGGCAACGAGACGCTCTACCCCTGAGCTACTCCCGCCTGCGTTGCTACGCAACTTCGGCGGGCAGGCCCGCTAATGTGTGGCTTGCCACCCGAAGCTTTAGCGTAGGGTGGCGAGGACCGGAGTCGAACCGATATCTGATGCTCTTCAGGCACCCGCCGTGACCACCTTGGCTACCTCGCCTCGTAAAATGCAATATATTATAGTAGTGGGCACTGAGGGACTTGAACCCCCGACCTTTCGGATGTAAACCGAACGCTCTAGCCAGCTGAGCTAAGTGCCCCAGGCTTGCCAAGTGTGCCGAGGAGGAGACTCGAACTCCTACGGGCTTACGCCCACACGCACCTCAAGCGTGCTTGTCTGCCAATTCCAACACCTCGGCTTATGTGGGCAAGAGAGGAGTCGAACCTCCACGACCAAAGGTCACAGCGCCCTGAACGCTGCGCGTCTACCAGTTCCGCCACTTGCCCGACAGGTTAATTATATCAAAAACGGGCCCGCTCATCAAAGCCGAGTAATCGTATAACTTACTGGGTGGAATAAAAAGATAACCGGGGATTCCTCAAGTAAAAACCTTTGAAAATCAACATAAATCTTTTTCCTTTCTTCTTTGTCCAGCGTCCGACGGCCGTCCTCCAAAAGTTTGTCTATTCTTTGGCTCTCTTTTGTGTTCCTGAAGCGGGTTATGTTGGTCTGTGCTTGGGTTGAATGCCAAAAGCCATACTGGTCGGGATCCGGAGGAATTGCCTGAATAGCAAGCAATGTTTGGAAGTCTTCTGGGGGTGTATTTACAACCTGAAGGTGGGTCTTTACACCGACTGTTTCCCAATCGGTCTTTATCTTGTCGGCCATAGAAAGAAGGCTCGGGGTGGTTACAAGATTTATCGCCAAATTAGTTCTTTGGTCCTCCGGCAGGGTTTTTATAAGCTCCCTTGCCTTGGCCGGATTGTACGGATACTGTTTTACCTGTGGGTTGAACGCCCAGGAAAAAGGAGATATAGGACTTATGGCGCGCTCTTCGGAAAAGTTATCCTTGTCTATGGCGTAAGCGAGCGCCTGACGCAGACTTTTATCGGAAAGGAATGGGTCCTGCGTGTTTATAAATACTCCGACATACCTATCCTTGTGAGATAATGCCTCTGCTTTTGAATTTTTCCAATCGCGAAGATCCCTCGGATCGATAATCTCATTCAGCCGGTTGACCTCGCCCAGCTTAAAGGCCAGTCTTGCGGCCTCTTCCGTCGGATAAAACCGATATACCTTCATCTTGCCGCTTTTGGTACTTACCAGCTCTATTTGTTGGATAAATCTTCCGCCGGTAAGAGAAAGTTTCCCTGCCTTCCATTCCCCGGCTCCCAAAAATCCGCGCTTAAAAACAGGTCGGGAAACAACCGCGGGAAACGGCGAAAACGGATCCTTAAGCGTAAACTTAATGCTCCCTTCGCCTTCAACTTGATAGGCAACATCGGAGAATTTATAGCTTATGTCCGGCGCAACAACCCTTTTCCCGTCTTGCCAAAAAGATTCGCCAAGCTTAAAAATCCAAACCCTTCCCTCCTCTTCCGAATACCAGGATTGAGCAAGCCCGGGAAGCACATTTCCCCTTTCGTCAACCCTCGTTAAACCTCTGCTTATTTCATATTGGATAGAGAGCGGAAGGTCTTCCGTCGAAAACCTACCTACTATACCTATTGCCTCACTCCTCCCCAACTGCGGAAAGAGTTCTTGCGTCTTGGTTAAAAAAAACAAAAGCAATATTCCCGCCAAAGCGCTAAGCCCCAAGATCCCCTTAAACTTCCAAAAAAAGACTCGGAGAAGCTGTGTCCAGTAACGTATCTGTCTCATGACAAAGTTAGGCGATAAGTGAAGCCAAAGAGACGACTACAAAAAGCCCGGCCACTAAAATTGTGAGCCTGAAGAGCATCTTTTCCATGCCGCGTCTGGTTGTGTAAAGCTCTCCTCCGCCTCCCCAGGCGCTCCCAAGCCCTGCCCCCCTGCTTTGAAGCAGAACCAAGGCTACAAGGATAGCCGCCAACACGGTTTGGGCGAGCATAAGAAAAGTCATTCCACCCTAAGTATAATATAAGGCGGGGCTAATGAACAAGCCAAAAGACAAACGAGGCGATTATAGAGAGGGTGAAAGAAAGAAAGATATAGGCGCCAATTAACCCCAGCTCCAGCGATGGAATTATGAAAAGATTCGAGGAAAAGCCGGGGTATGTGAATGGTACAACAGAAAATCCGGAGACAAGAAGCGTTGCTATATAAAGCATTAGACCATTCGAAACCCAGCGAAAGACACCAAGGGTAACCAGGTTGAAAGGCAAAAGCAAAAGATTAATAATGGGTTTGAGGAAAAGCTCGGCCAAGGTAAGGGCCAGGGCACCGGAAAGGAGAATTTTCGGGTCGCCCCCGAATTCTATTCCGCCTATATAGGTTGCGATAACCCAAAGAATAAAAGCGTATACGGCAAAGGCGCGTATTATTCTTTTCATTGCTGTTCTATTGTACTCATCACTGGAGCTGTTTTGTCAAGTCCCGAGAACCTTTCTAAGTCGAAGCTTAAAATGATATCCTCGGGCGAAACGGTGGGCTTCGTTTTCGAGGCGCCGGAGAAGGTTTAGGGCAGGATCCCCTGTTTTTAGTCGCACAATATGAAAGCGGCGGTTATCGTGGATGACTATCTCCTCAAATCTTTTTGCAAAGCCAATTACCGGCAAAGAAATATTAATTAAGACGCTTTTGGCAGCGCTCACCTGGGGCTTTCCCCCATCGACAACAAGAAGATCGGGCTTGCCCCAATCCTCAAAGTGTTTTGTTCGCCTTCTTGCGACCTCCTGCATCATAGAGAAGTCATCCTGTGTTTTCGCTGTCCGGATTCGGAATCTGCGGTAAAGATTCTTTTCAGGCTCGCCGTTTAGAAATACCACCAAAGACGCGGTTGCGGCCTCGCCGGAAATGTGCGCGATGTCCAGATATTCAATTCGTGTTAGGGTACGGAGTCCGGGAAGGAAACCTCGGAGTATTTTTTTAAGTGCACTAAGCTCCAGACGCCGCAAATCCTCAAGAAAATTCGGATTTTGCAGGTAAACTCCCGTGGGTCGGTAGTCGGCAGTAATATACTGCAGCCCACGCAGTTCGTCTCTGACTTTTGCCGCCGTTTCAAAATTTTTCTCATTTGCCGCCTTTTTCATATCCTTCACTAGTCTCCCGATAAGGGTTTTTACCTTTCCCGAAAGAACCAAAACAAGCCTTCTTATATTTTGCCTATATTCCTGCTTTAGTTTTTCCTTAAGGTTTGCGTCTCTTATCCCGGCAATTGTCGCAGGACACGGATTGCAAAGCCCGAGATGGGAATAAAAACACGGTTTTTTACCCGGCCTTTTTTGGCCGCAATAAGGAAATATTTTACGTAGGTCCCGCAAAACCTGGCGGGTTGTAGAGGAAGACGGAAACGGGCCAAAATATACGGCACCAGGCTCGGCCTCCAGACGGCATGTGTTGACCTTTGGGAATTCTTCACCCGCTGTAATTTTTATGTAAAGCGGGTGTTTATCGTCTTTTGCGCGGCTGTTGAACCAAGGGAGGTGTTTTTTGATAAGCTCGGCCTCAAGTAAAAGAGCCTCCAATTCATGGGAAACGGGAATACATTTAATATTTTTCGCTCTTGCCACAAGCAGTCTTGACTTTTCGCCTTTGGCCGCAAAATGCGACCTAGCCCGCTCGCGCACATTTCTGCTTTTCCCGACATACAAAATCTCATTATTTTTTCCGCGAAAAAGATATACCCCGGCGGTTGGGGGGAGCTCTGCTATCTTTTGCCTAAGCGTGGTGGCGGCCATAATCTTCTTGCTACTCTGAACAGGGTTTTAGCTTTTATAGCAGATAATATTCCAATAACGAGAAGAAGTAAAAAACCAAACCCGACTAATATCCAGGAAAGGCGTACGCGTTCCAGGGAAATATTATACATAACATTCTCCTCGCCGACACCAATTTGGACTAATTCTCCTGTTTTTGCCAGGAAAAACGGCGTTTTTACGGGAACACTTATTATTTGGGAGCCAAACGGCGGCAGAAAATCCAGAATTTTAGGGATTTCGCCGGTTTCCAGGCCGTTGATTTTTATATTAATTTTTTGGTTATATAAAGCGGTAGGCCCGCTGTTGTAAACGGTTATATTGAGGCTGCTCGGCCTGAGAGGAATGGCGGGGCTTGAAAAATCTACACTCACACTCGGTTTTGCAATTCTAGGTTGCGGAAGTTGGGAAAAGCTAACTTTGACATCTTTTTCCGGGCTGCCGCTTGCTTTATAAGAGCCGGCCGGCAAGGGAAAATTTGAATCCTGGCCGTGAATCGCAAATACGATGTGGTTAAGGTCAAATTTATCAAAAAAATCAACTCCGCCGGTTGTCTTGCCCCAAGTCGGATCAACCGGCCTCCAAACACTGTTTTCCTCGTCCCAATATTCGGGCCAAGCGTGGAGCACATCAGCAACGAGAGAGAGGGGTTGAATCTCCGGATTTTCCGTATACGCGTAGCCGTTTATTTCCCGAGCCGGTATGCCGGCTGCCCGAGCCAGTGCCACAAAGAGATCCGTAAATTCCATGCATATGGCCCGGTCCGGGTCATTTAGGGCCATTTTTGCACCCAGCCGCTCCGTGCCCTCCCGAACGCGGGAATAATCGTAGTTTAATTTACCGACTACAAAGTCATAAATTGCCCGCGGTGTTTTTAAAGTTTTGGCTATTTCCCTAATTTCCGGATCGTTCACCTCCCAATACTGGGCTTCCGAAAGATAGCGTGCTTGGTTTTTCGGGCTGATCTTGGGATAGAACTCTTGAGGCTCGGCAAAAACTTGAACCTTTCCCTCTAAAAAAACATCCAACTCTTCCTTTCCCTTCAGGCGGTACACGGCAAGCCAATTTCCGTCCTCGTCTACTCTTATTTTCGCAGGCTTCGGGTTGAGATTCTCGTAGTAAACACGCTGGTATGCGGTATCGGGCGGAATGGCTATTTCGGTTTCGCCCATTTTAGAATACGGATTTTGCAAATGATAAACGAGGGAAAGGGAAAAAATCTGCGCTTGGCCAAAGGCTGCGACAACGCCCGCTTTCGCCAGAGAGTCTTTTTCAAAGATAAATTCTTGGAATTCTTGACGGGCTTCTTGGCTTTTCGGCCGGGGAGAGATATAGGCCGGATTTCCAAAAGCTGTCGGAACAAGTAAAGTTAGTTTATAGTCGTTTATTGTTTCGGGGGAAGCAAGTTTCGGAATGGTTAAATCCCAAACTTGCCCGTTTTGTATTGCGACCTTGGGAAGGCTGTATTTTATGGAAAGGGCTCTCGATTTGTTTTTTCCTACAACCGCGTTGGGAAAATTGACTGTTATTTTTAGCTTACCGCCCTCTTCATTGGTTTCAATAGGCAGACTGCGATTATCCTCAACCGCTTCGATACTCTTCGGAGTCTTTCCTTCAAGAATTAAGGAGTAAGAAGTCGCGTAAACGGTCGAGAAGTTGTTTGTCAGAGTTATTTCTTGAACCACATCGGCCGCACCGTCGTTCGTTAGAATGTAGGTAGTGTTGTACGAAACGGTGAATTCTTGCTGGGCAAAAGCTGGAAAATAGAAAATAGAGAATAGAAAATAGAATACAATGGAAAAGATTATTAGGTGCAGAGAACAAATGATTCGAGCCACCGTGATACTATTATGTAATTAGCGCAGAATTTGTGCAAGGTGCTGGCCGGTATAGGAGTTTCTGTTTTTTGCAACATCGTGCGGCGCGCCCTCGGCGACTATTTCTCCACCCTTCTCTCCCCCCTCCGGTCCCAAATCTATAATCCAATCCGAATTTTTAATAACATCCAAGTTGTGCTCTATGATCACAACGGTGTTTCCAATGTCTGCAAGACGGCGAAGGCAGAACAAAAGTTTTTCTATATCGGCAAAATGCAGGCCCGTCGTCGGTTCATCCAGGATATAAAAAGTGTTTCCGCCGGAGCGTCTCCCAAGCTCCGCAGCCAATTTCACCCTTTGGGCTTCTCCTCCAGAAAGTGTAGGGGCGGACTGGCCAAGCTCCATATAGTTGAGTCCGACATCGCTTAAAGTGCCAAGTTTATCCGCGATTGCCGGGATGTTTGCGAAAAATTCCTTTGCCTCCTCAACGGTCATAGCAAGAACATCCGCTATATCTTTTCCGTGCCAGGCAACTTCCAGGGTTTCGTGGTTATACCTTCTCCCTTTGCAAACCTCGCATTCAATATAAACATCCGGCAAAAATTGCATCTCAATTTTATTTACCCCTTGACCCTCACAAGCCTCACAGCGTCCGCCCTTGACATTAAACGAGAACCGCCCGGGCTTGTAGCCGCGCACCCTAGCATCCGGGGATTGGGCAAAAAGACCGCGGATGTCGCCAAAAACCCCGGTATAGGTTGCGGGGTTTGATCTGGGCGTTCTTCCTATCGGGGATTGGTCAATTAAAGAGACTCTTTTGATGTTCTCTGCGCCCACCAAAGTCTTATGTCGGGTATCGTTTTGCGTATCGTAGAAATCGGTGCGGCCTAGAGCGCTTTTAAGTGCCGGATAAAGCGTTTCAACAAGGAGTGTCGATTTCCCGGAACCAGAGACTCCGGTGATACAAACAAGTCTTCCCAAAGGTATATCAACGGTCAAATTTTTCAGGTTGAATTTAGAGGCTCCTTTTATAGTCAATATTCTTTTTTCGTCAACTTTCTCATTTTTCGTGAACCATAATGTTTTTTTGCCGGAAAGATAGGCTCCTGTCCGTGAATTTACGTTTTTGCAAATATCGGATATATCGCCTTGGGCTATAATTATGCCTCCGTGTTTCCCAGCGCCCGGTCCGAAATCAAGAATAAGGTCTGCATTTTGCATCATCTCGCGGTCATGCTCGACAACAATAACCGTATTCCCAAGATCGCGGAGCTTTTTAAGCGTTTCAATGAGTCTTTTACCGTCCCGCGGATGAAGCCCTATTGTCGGCTCGTCAAGAACATAAAGAACCCCCGTCAGCCCAGAACCGACTTGAGAGGCGAGCCGTATTCGTTGAGCCTCGCCTCCGGAAAGGGTATTTGCCGAGCGGTCAAGGGTTAGGTATTCAAGGCCAACGGAGTTAAGGAAGGATAGTCGAGAGGCTATTTCTTTAAGAACAAGCCTGCCGATTTCATATTCCCTCTTGGCAAGAGGCGTATTCGCCGCCAGCAACTTTTCCGTTAGACTAAAGGCTTTGGTGACCGTCATTTTAGCAACATCTACAATTGACTGGCCGGCTATGGTTATTGCCAGAGACTCTTTTTTAAGTCTTGCTCCTTCGCATTCGGGACAAACCCGCTCAACCATAAACCGGTCTATGTCGGAGCGGATAAAATCCGATTCTGTTTGAGAATGGCGGCGCTCAAGCTCATTAATTATTCCCGGGAATGTTTCATAAATTTTTGTCATCCGGCCGAACCTATTGGCTCCCCGAACCTCATAGACACGATCGCCTGTTCCGTAAAGCAATAAATTCTTTTGCTTCTCGTCCAACTCCCTTATTGGTGCGCTGGTGTTTATTTTATTCTCCTCGGCAAAGGTCTTTATTGTCCGAGCAAACCAGGTATCGTGCTCAAAAACAGACGAGAACGGCAGTATTCCTCCCTCCTGGATGCTTAAATTTGGATTTAGCACGCGGCCAGGATCGCCCTTCATAAGCGCCCCCAGACCTTTGCATGTCGGACACGCTCCGTGAGGGGAATTAAAGGAGAACATCCTCGGCTCTATTTCCGGAAACGAAATGTTGTCAACAGGGCAGGAAAATCGTTCCGAATAAAGATGGTCGGTTAGTTCCTTTGGCATTTCCGGGAACGAAAAGCCTTTATCGTTGACCTCCGCCGCAACGACCAAACCGTCGGAAAGTCGAAGCGCCTGTTCCACTGATTCATAAAGCCGCGAGCGAATATTTGCCTCTCCCACCTTGTCCTTAATTTGTTTCCTCTCAACCGATATCTTATCAATAACGACATCAACCGAATGTTTGTTGGTTTTGATTAATACGAGCTCCTCGGACAAGGGATATATCCGGCCGTCTATTCTGGCCCAAGAATACCCCTGGGTTCGCAAACTTTCCAAAAGATTTGTAAACTCGCCTTTTCTATCGCGAACAACAGGAGAAAGAGTCATCAGTCGCACGAAACGGCGCACCTTTACCATCTCTTTAATTAATTGAAGTATGTGGGTTGTAATTTGATCGGCCCCTTGTTGAGCAATCTCCCGACCGCAAACCGGGCAATGCGGATGGCCTATCCGGGCAAAAAGAAGCCTAAGATAGTCGTATATCTCGGTAACCGTTCCGACTGTCGAGCGGGGATTGTGGGATGCGGACTTTTGTTCTATGGAAATAGCCGGGGAAAGCCCGTCAATAGTATCAACATCGGGCTTGTTCATTATTCCTAGAAACTGGCGAGCGTATGCGGAGAGGCTTTCAACATACCTTCTTTGACCTTCGGCGTAAATAGTATCGAAGGCAAGAGAGCTTTTACCGGAGCCCGAGACACCGGTAAAAACCACCAGTTTATTCTTCGGGATTTCCACATCTATATTCTTTAGATTGTGTTCCCGTGCTCCTTTGATTACGATTTTGTCTTTACCCTCCATATTTTCCGGCATGTAAAACGGCCTCGGTTGACCGGGGCAAGACAAAGTATAACAGAAGTTACAGAGAGCAGTGATAGGGATAGTCAGAAAGAGGTGAAAACCTTATATAAAAATCCGTAAAGTTTGAGAAGCTCTCCGGCGGTTTGCAAAGAGATGCCTTTTTGCGGCTGGACATGCTCGAATAAATTCATAAAAAGAAGCGCGGCGTTTTCTTTTTCGGGAAGCATGTTGTAAAGCCTCTGCGACTCCGTATAAGAAACATACGCGTCTTTGCGGTCATGTAAAATAAACAGGCGGGCCCGCAATTTCTCCAGATTTTCCGAGGGACTAAGTTTGCGCAAGAACTCAAGTTCGTCCTGCGGCAGTGCGGAAAGAAACGCCGCGGCCTCATTTCGTGATTTAACCCCGAAAACCCCGATGGCTTTGGCAGCTCGCTTTTCAAATATTTCCTTGAGGTGGCTTGTTGCGCCTTCGGCCGGGTCCCACGGAGCTTCCCTTCCGTCAAGGACTATAGTTCCGGTTGCAAGACTCGTTACATAATCAAAAGCGTTATAATACCCGCCGAAAAATACTAAAGCGCGCACATTTTGGGCAATCCTTGGGTCCTGCGCGGCTACCGTCGCGACAGAAGAGCCGACGGAAAAGCCGATAAAAGAAATTCTCCTAGGGTCAACTGTTTCCTGGCTCTCTAAATACTCAAAAGCGTCAACAAAGGTTTCCGGATCCTCAAACGACGGGGTTCCTTTATCGAGCGTTTCAAGTCTTGGCCAGAGAACAACATAACCCAGCCGGCTCATTGTTCGTGCAAAATGCAGGATAACCGGCTTATCCTTTTCCTGCGTCCGAACGCCCATTGCCAGCACTAATGCCGGGGCAGACCGCCTGCTGGGCAAAAAAAGGTCGGCAACCGCTTTCCCGGCCTTTGTTTCAAGTTCCAAAGTTCTGTGCTCCGGAGCTTTGGCGATGAGCCCGAGAGGTTTTATGGGAATTTGAGGAAATTCTTCAGAGACTAAAAGAATTACTTTTATGTGAGTAGATAGCGGTTTCAAAAAAAGCACCGCACCAATAACCCCCACAACAAATAAGCTTGCAACCAGCCCTTTCCTCATTATTAATTATTACAGGTTTAATAGTAACTACCACGCTACAGTGTGTGGTAGTTACTGAGTTGGTTATTTGGCGTGTTTCTTGGATCTAAAATGTATAAATAAGGTATAAACCAGAGAACCAGCGACTCCTACTACAAGATCGTTAACTACATCGAAAACTCCACGCACATTATGAGTATTAAAGAGAACATCGGTGTAATACTCCTGGGCTTCAAGAAGCATGTGAATGATGTTTCCCAAACCGACAGCGGCCAAAAACGAAAGACCGAAAGCGCCGGCCAATACCCCTGCAATGGCGCCTGTCCCATGGAAATGAGGAATCAAATCAAAGTAAAAATATGTGTCGTACAAATTAAACGAATTGCCCGCCATATCAAGCCAAAATATTGAAAGATAAAGGTTATCAAGCCAAAAAGGGTAGGCTTTGGTCGCCAGCCACCCGAAATTCCACTTTCTTTTTGCCCAATAGAGTGCAGGAATAAGAAGACTTAGGGATAAAACGATAATTAGATTTCTTATCGGTATCGCCTTTCCTGCAAACCGTGGGTCTTCAGGGAAAAGAAGCACTTCCCCAAGAAAATAGAGGATACCGAGTCTTATAAATATGTTTACCAGAAACCCCACCTTTATTTGTTGCCCTGGATTCAGTATAACACTAGCAAAAACAGGGTTAGTTTTGTGAAGTGCGCCCGCAGGCTTCCAACTCTTTTTTGATTATTTCGCCCAACCTGGCAACGCCCGAGTGTCTTTGAGAGAGATTCTCCCATACCTTCAGATGCCCGCGGCCGACTCCTTTCCCTCTCACAGCGAGGATTCCCCCTCTCCTCACCATGATTTCCGCTGACTCTTTCATATAATTTTCCCCTCCGTCTCCCTTATTTTATCACGAAAGCGCGCCGCCAATTCGAAATTCAATTCCCGGGCGGCGGCGTTCATGGCTCTTCGTAGCCTTTGCACAAATTTTTTTCTATCCTGCGGCGTCATATCCTCTATATCTATTTCTTCAAGCCCGTTCACTACTTCTCTTTCCAAACCGTATAATTTTATTTCCTCCTTTTTAAGTTCTCTTTGGATTAGCTTCTCGCGGATGGGTTTGGCTACCGTCTTGGGCGTTATGCCGTGCTTCCTGTTATGCTCAAGTTGAATTTCTCGCCTCCGCGAAACTTCGGCAATTGCCCGCTTCATCGAACCAGTAATCCGATCCGCATACATAATAACTGCCCCTTCGATATGCCGCGCCGCCCGACCCATGACTTGAATTAGAGAGGTATCGGAGCGCAAAAATCCTTCTTTATCGGCATCCAAAATCGCAACCAAAGAAACTTCCGGGAGATCCAAACCTTCGCGGAGAAGATTTATCCCGACCAAAACATCGTATTTCCCCAGCCGTAAATCATCCAAGATGTCGGATCTGTCCAGCGTCATAATCTCCGAATGAAGATAGTGCACCCGAAGATTTTTCTCTCCTAAATATGTGGCCAGATCCTCCGCCATCCGTTTTGTAAGAGTGGTAACGAGGGTTCTTTGTCCCTTTTTTACCCTTTCCTCAATCTCGCGGATTAAATTATCCATTTGTCCTTTGCTTGGCCGTATCTCTATTTCCGGATCGGGGATTCCCGTCGGCCGGATCAATTGTTCAACCACTCCGTCTACCGCTAACCGACTACGGACTACGGCACTTTTCTTACTGTAGTCTGTAGTCCGTAGTCTGTAAGCCTCCTTTGCCTTATTCATTTCCCAAAGAGCCGGAGTTGCGGATGTATATATAAAACGGGGCACGCGGCGCAAAAACTCGTCGAATTTCAGAGGTCTGTTGTCAAACGCGGCCGGAAGTCTGAAACCGAATTCAACCAAAGTTTTTTTTCTTGCCAGGTCGCCGTTATACATTCCGCCTATCTGCGGTATAGTCATATGCGACTCGTCAACGGCCACCAGAAAACGGCCGCCGTAGGCCTCATGGTAATAATCAAGAAGACTAAATGGAGGCTCGCCGGGTTCTCTTCCGTCAAAATATCGGGAATAGTTCTCAATTCCGTTCACATATCCCACCTCCTGAATCATCTCTAAATCGTAGTTTACGCGGCGCTCGAGCCGTGTTGCCTCAAATTCCTTACCGTGTTTTTTAAGCCAGGCCACGCGTTCCGCAAGATCTTTTCTGATTTGGGCAAAGACGCCGGAGTAATTGGCCGGGTTGGTCATATAGTGCTTCGAGGGATAAATAACTAAATTGAAAATTGAAAAATGAAAATTGAAAATTTTGCCAGAAATTGGATCGATTTCTGTTATTTTTACAAGTGTGTCCCTATCAAACTCTACTCGAAGCGCATGGTCCTCATAGGCCGGGAAGATATCGAGAATATTTCCGCGCACGCGAAAGGTTCCACGGTGGAATCCATAATCCCCGCGCTCATATTGAAGCTCTATTAATCTTTGCAAGATATCTTTTCTTTCATATTTTTTCCCAACTTCAAGCTCCAAGACAAAATGCCCATATTCGCGGGGGGAGCCTATGTTATATATACAGGAAACCGAGGCAACAACAATAACATCCTTCCTTGTTAAGATATTCGTGGTGGCGCGCAGTCTTAACTTATCAATCTCCTCGTTGATATCTGTTTCTTTTTCTATGTAAGTATCGGTTTGGGGAATGTAAGCCTCGGGCTGGTAATAATCATAGTAAGAAACAAAATACGAAACGGCATTTTCCGGAAAGAAATCGCGCAATTCCTGGTAAAGCTGTGCGGCAAGTGTCTTGTTATGGGAGATTACCAAAGTAGGCATTTGTAGTTTCTGGATTACATTCGCTACGGAGAATGTTTTCCCCGAGCCGGTTACTCCAAGCAGTACCTGGTGCTCCATATTATCCCTAACTCCTTTCACTAATTTCTCTATAGCCTGGGGTTGGTCACCGGTTGGTTTGTAGTCTGCTTTTAGACGGAATTTCATGGCTTTTGTATTTTATCATGGGAATGCCGAAAAATAGCCAAAATTAAGGTGCTTGACCCCAGTACAACGCTTGCTTGCTCCCAAATACTCCGTGTTTGCGTCGCAAGAGCGCGTGTACGGGGTCTGCGGGCCAAATTTTAATTTGGCCCTTGACATACGGGTTTTGTTGGGGTAATCTTGAAGAAATTCCTAATTACTCTAATTTCTAATTGACCTAAATAATACCCAAGAATTCAAATGTCAAAATTTTAGGAATTAGGTCAATTAGGTTAATTAAAAATCTTATTTATGCCTCCGGTTCTTTACACAAGACAAAGCCAAATTTTGGGTTTTATCAAACAATATGTTGATACCAACGGCTATGCGCCGACCTTGAAACATATCGCAAAGGCTTTGGGCGTCTCCTCCTTGGCAACGGTCCATGAGCATTTGCAGGCTCTGGAAAAAAAGGGTTTAATCCATAAAAAGATCGGCAAGGCAAGGGGTATTGAAATTATAGATACGCCTTACAAAAAAAGCACCGGGCTCGATGTCCCAATCCTTGGCTACATTGCCGCAGGCGCGCCCATTGAGCCGTACACGGACCCAAACGCAACTCTGCCTATCGCCCCCGACATGGTTTCCGCGGCAAAAAGAGTCTTTGTTCTCCATGTCAGAGGAGAATCAATGGTTGACGCGGGAATTCTTGACGGAGATTATGTTGTGGTTGAGCAACAGGAATATGCAGACAACGGCGAGATTGTCGTCGCGCTTCTTGACAACGGCCTTGCAACTCTTAAACGATATTACAAAGAAGCAACAAGAATAAGGCTTGAGCCGGCAAACCGCAAGATGAGTCCCATATTTGCAAAAAATGTAACGGTTCAGGGTAAAGTCGTCGGAGTAATCAGAAGATATAATTGAAAAGGCGGACTAAAGCGCCAAGGCCCCCAGGGCCGCAAGACTCATAACCACAAAAGTAAACACTCCTAATAAATTTGAAAGCCTGCCGTTGACATAATTTCCCATAATCTCCTTCCTATTTGCTATATGGAGAATAATCAAAATCAGGAAGGGCGAAAGCATGCCGTAAAGAACGCCTGTGAAAAACAGCGCCCGGAAAGGAGAAATATTAAAAAGTGAAAACGAGAGTCCGACAAGTATTGAGCCTAAAATAATAAGATAGAAAAATCTTGATTTGCTAAAACGGCGGCTAAAACCCTCGTTTTGGCCGAAAACCTCGGACATCACATACGCTGCGGAGCCGGCAAGAATAGGTATGGCAAGAAGACCTGTACCGACAATCCCTAAAGTAAAAAGCAAAAACGAAGCATCCCCGGCCAAGGGACGGAGGGCCAAAGCCGCTTGATCCGCGGTCTCTATTTGAAAAATTCCCGCCTTAAAGAGGGTTGAGGCCGCTGTTGCAATAATGAAAAACATTACCACGTTTGAAAAAAACATTCCGAACTCAACATCATGCTCGGTTTTTTTAAGCATCCCTTTTGAGATTATCTGCGTGCGCCGCCGTTTATCAACCATGCCCTTATCCGAGAGCTCCTCGGCTTCCTCCGATGCCTGCCAGAAAAAAAGATAAGGCGAAATAGTTGTTCCCAAAATTGCGACAATAAGCAAAAGTGTTTCTCTGTTGAAATTGAATACAGGCCAGAAGGCGCCTTTGATGATGTCTGCCCAAGAAGGGTTGGCAGTAAAGGTTGCCAGTATGTAAGCAACAAGGGAAAGAGTTAGCCATTTAAGGACTGTCGCCAACCGCCGATAGGAGAAAAAAAGCAAACCTCCGATTATCGCCACGGCGTAAGAAAGAGCGATAAACTGCTCGTTTAAAGGAAAAACCAGGGCCGTTGCCGCCGCCATTGCCATTAAATCCGCGCCTATATTTACCGTGTTGGCAACAAGAACGGAGACGGCGACCAAAAGCATCAGAGGCGCCGAATAATGCCTTCTCACCGCTCCCATAAGTCCCCGTCCGGTAACAAGCCCTATTCGGGCACACATTTCCTGCACCCCGGTCATAAGAGGAAAGGTTAACAAAGAAGTCCACAAAAGACCGTAGCCCGCTTGGGCTCCCGCTTGAGAATAAATGGCAATTCCGGCCGGGTCGTCATCCGATGCTCCGGTTATAACCCCTGGGCCGATTATCTTAAAGAAGCGCCTAATCTTTTGTTTCAGCATTTTTCTTAACCGAGGAATGATTTAGAAATCTATGGAAAACGACAAAACCGCCAATCAGCAAAATTGTTATTCCTAAAACCGCGATCTCGAGATATTGGTCTAAAAGTTCTTTTATCGCCGGGCCAAAAAAGAAAATAAATATTCCCACCAAAAAAAACCTTCCTCCGCGCCCCAAAAGCGAAGCCAGAATAAATCGCTTCAGCCCAAGATCAAAAACCCCTGCGGCAATCGTAAAGACCTTATAGGGAATGGGGGTAAAGCCGGCAACCGCCACAGCCCACATGTCATATCTGTTGTAATAATCCTTAATAACATTCATTTTGTTGCCTGCGGCGAATCGGTTGAGCACTGGCTTTCCCCCAACCTTGCCAATCCAAAAGCCAAATACCCCGCCTAAAACCGAGCTGACTGTCGCTATGGAGGCATAGATAAGAGCGAGGGCGGGGTTTGCCATAGCAAGAGGAATAAGAAGAACATCCGGAGGTATAGGGAAAAAGGATGATTCCGCAAAAGCCAAAATGAATAAAATCCAAAGCGCGTGGGGGCTTGCGGCAAAACCTTCGACAAATGAGACTAAATCATGAATAATTTCCATACCAAGTAGTTTTTAAGTGTACTATAATAGGGCGGTTAGAACCAATGGGTAAATTGCATATTGTCGCAACTCCAATCGGGAATTTGGCCGATATTACGCTCCGGGCGCTTGAGACGCTGAAGAGCGCGGATTTAATTTTAGCCGAAGATACACGCACAACGCAGAAACTACTGGCGCATTATGAAATCCGAAATAAAAAGTTGCTCTCCTTTTTTGAGGGCAATGAAGAGCGCCGAACAGCCGAGGTTCTGGCTATGCTACAAACCACAGACCGGTCAATCGCACTTGTTTCGGAATCCGGCATGCCCCTTATTTCCGACCCCGGATACAAGCTAGTCCGAGAAGTTATAAAACTGGAGATACCGGTTGAGGTAATTCCGGGTCCAGCCGCGCTGACTACGGCACTTGTTGTTTCCGGTCTGCCGCCAAATGCATTTATCTTTCTTGGCTACCTTCCCCGAAAGGAATCGCATGTTAAAAAGCTATTCCTGGGCATCAAGGAAGCATCGGCCCATACTCCGCAAATTAAAACCGTCATCTTCTATGAAAGCCCGCATAGACTACTACGAACACTTCAATTGGTCAAAGATGTCTTTGGGGATGTGGAACTGGCGGTTGCGCGAGAGCTGACTAAAATTCACGAAGAAATTGTAAGAAAAAACATTACGGAGACGGTTGAATATTTTACGGAAAACAAGCCACGGGGTGAGTTTGTAGTCTTGTTTTCTTTGGAAACGAATTAGACAAGCGAGAGAGTTTTTTTATGAATTTATGAAGAAGGGGGAGCTAGAATGGTTAGAAACCACTCAAGCTCCCTTTAAGCAGCTTTTTACGCTGCTTCCTCTTTTTTGTCGACACCCCAGTTCCTCAAGGCCTTTAGTATCTCCTCCGCTCTGTTGGAGAAGTCTATGACCGTGAGGAGATTGGATAGAATCGGCGCGAGGCGGCATCCAGGTCGGATAGCCACCTCCTCAAGAGTCCGAATAGCCTGGCGGAGCATGCCTTTAAGCATACTCTTCGGATGCACGATGTCCTCCGCCAGCGAAACCCGGTTAATTTTTGATGGGCCCAGTATCCGTGCGATTCCGACATCCCTCCAACCGGGTTCCCCGTAGGCACGGACCAGAGCCTCGTTAAGGCTCCGGGTAACTTCGCCTCCCGCGAAAGCAGCTCGTAGAATCCGCGCTGTGTGAGGCGCTATGGTCAGTGGTTTGGGAGTAGCCGGAGCTTCCTCGGTCGAGACGGGACCAGGCGCAGGCGCCGGTATCTCAACCGCTACCGCGATTACTGGTTCTTGTGTTTGGGCCCCGGGCCCGGAGACGGCCAGGAAAGCAGGTCCGATCGCCAGAAGTTCCTCGCCGCTCTCTTGGAGCGCGGCAATGAGTCCCTCCACTGACTCCATTCTGACCTTCAGTTTCTCGCTCCTCCCGAGAAGATCCTCTCGCTCTAATCTAAGCATATTGAAGTGCTGCTGCAGACGGTCGACAAGTTGCTGAATGGCAACTTCCATGCGTTTCCTCCCTCCTTTCTCCCTCTGTGCAATTTGGCTGCCGAGCGGGCTGGAAGTCTCCTTAGGCTTCTTGAGCCCGCTCTCTGAACACCGCTCTCTAGTTGTTTCTCCGGCGAGCAACCGCTTCGCGCCGACCTCTAGGTCGCCGCGCAATCCGCTCGTACATCTTCCCGAACAACAAGCTGGCTCCGATAAGAGCGAGCTTGGGGTCTCCCGGAGATCCGTACTCTGCCACAGCCGAAGCCGTGTACTGCGCCAGGAGAGCCGCCTTCAGTTCCTCGTCATCAGTATCTGATGCCCGCCGCCAGTCCACCGACTCCGTGTTTATCTCAATCCTGCCGTGAGCTAGGTTCTCACGATAAGGGAGAAATGGGTCGGAGTACGCTCGGCGAACAAACTCGATACGCCGAATCCTACGACTCTCGGGCTCCGGCGTATGGAGGAAAACCCGAAAGACTGCTCGGTGACCCGGACTGCCCTCCGAGATGTTGAAAGTATAGCTGGACGGCTCAAGGACCGTGACGTCGTCCGGAGCAACCAGACGGAGGATATACCTCCCGAAAGGAAGCTTGCCAAACGATATGATCCCGCTCTTGCCCGTCGTAAGCCGGTTAACCAGCTTTCCGTCAGACACGAGTTCAAGAGTCATCCCTTCCACACCACGGTTGTGTTCATCGAACACAACCGCCGTCGATCGATCAGGCACCGGGCTTGGTTTGCCAGTCTTCCTCCGGCCCCCCGAAACGCGCGGTAGCCCCCCTATGACCAGATCTCGGAAGAAAGGCGTTTCTGTGATAGCCTCGATGGCCACTGCGGCCAAGTCTCGGGCAAGATCTTCAAATCTTCTCTCCCGTGTCCGTTCTTCAACCCGGGAAACCGCTTCTTCGATCGCAGGGACACACTCCCATACCTCCTTTTGCCACTGGTTTCTTACCGGCGACTCAAGAGGTAGTTCCTTGCGAAGATCAAGCGGGACCTCTCTCTCCGGGAGATCGGGAAACTCCACGAATCCTGAAACTCTCCCGGAGTTAAACGGCGGCT
>CAYSOV010000007.1:10984-19913 GCA_964432785.1 uncultured Gammaproteobacteria bacterium | reverse complement strand
TTTTGGCTATCAATTAGTCCCCCTTTTTGGTTATACTACAGCAAGTATGGCTACCCGTCTTGATGCCGTCAAGGAAGTTCGATTACGAAAACTAGATGAGCTAAAGCAAGCAGGCATAAATCCCTATCCTTCTTCGTATGAAAGAACACATTCCGCCTCAGATGCACGCAATTTGGAGGGTAAGAAAGTCAAAGTGGCAGGAAGGTTATGGTCTTTGAGAGAGCATGGAGGGTCAACGTTTGCAGACTTGACGGATGCCTCGGGTAAAATCCAAGTTTATTTTCAAGAAGACCTACTAGGTGAAAAAGAGTACAAAGGGGTATCGCTGTTTGATGTTAGCGACTTTATAGGGGTAGAGGGGGAGGTATTTAAGACGCAAAGAGGGGAATCCACGGTACGGGTAGAAAAGTATACTCTTCTTGCAAAGTCGTTGCGACCTCTTCCGTCAAAATGGCATGGCCTTAAGGATGTCGAGGAGCGTTATAGACAAAGGTATGTAGATTTTCTTCTTAATCCTGAAGTTAAGGAACGTTTTTCGGTTCGGACAAAATTCATAAAGCTTTTAAGAGAGTATTTGGACAGAGAGAGTTTTATAGAGGTTGAAACTCCTATTTTACAACCAATTTACGGTGGTGCCTCGGCTCGTCCTTTTATAACACATCACAATTCCTTGGACACCGATTTGTACCTTAGGATATCGGACGAGCTTTATCTTAAGAGACTGATTGTGGGAGGTTTTGAGAAGGTATATGAAATCGGACATGATTTTAGAAATGAAGGCACGGAAAGAGGGAGAAATCCTGAATTTACTCAAATTGAATTTTACTGGGCTTATTGTGACTATGAGCGATTGATGGAATTTACAGAAGAGATGATTTCCTCGATTGTTAAAGAAATTAAAGGGAGTTTACAAGTAGAATATGAAGGAAAAACCTTGGACTTTACTCCTCCTTGGAAAAGGATTACTTATCGGGATTTGCTTTTTGAGGAAGTGGGTATAGACATCAACAAAATAGATACCGAAGAGGAAGTTCTGAAGGCAATTAAGACAAGCGGTATCTCTGTGGATTTGGAGGGAGTTGCAGGGTATGGGGGTTTACTGGATGCCTTTTATAAGAGAGCTGTACGCCCCAAAATTATTGGCCCGATTTTTTTGGTTGATAGACCGGTAAAGATGGTTCCATTGGCAAAGAGAAAAGAAGACGATACAAGAAAAGCCGCTACTTTTCAGCTTGTCGCGGTTGGTGAGGAATTTATCAATGCATACAATGAACTTAACGACCCGATTGACCAAAGAAGACGTTGGGAGGAGGAAAGTAAGTTGGCTCAAAGGGGATTTAAGGAACACCAATTGCTTGATGAGGATTATATTAGGGCTTTGGAATACGGCATGCCGCCTACGGCCGGTTGGGGATTAGGAGTTGATAGATTTCTAATGCTCCTGACTGGAGCATCGAATATTAAAGAAGTTATTCTTTTTCCTACCCTACGACCGGAGAAATGATTACTCGAGAGCAAGCGTTAAAACTTCTTCATGAGAATATGCAATCGGTTAACCTGCGGCGGCATTGTTATGCGGTTGAGGTTGTAATGAAGGTTTTAGCAGAGAGGCTAAATTCGAAAATAGAAGAAAAAGCGGAACATCGTGAGCTTGTCGGACGATGGGGTATTGTCGGTTTGTTGCACGATGGGGATTATGAGAAAACAAAGGAAAATCCACAGCAGCATACTCTCCAAATGGTAGAGTGGTTAAAACAGGCCGGAGAAACGGACAGCGAGGTTCTTTCCGCAATACTTTCGCATAATTATGCACACCTTGACCGCCGAAGCCTTGGCGAAGGCGGTAACGGACACACGCCTTCCAACAAAATGGAATGGGCGCTCTACTCGTGTGATGAGCTGACGGGGCTTATTATTGCCGTGGCGCTAGTCAGGCCCGATAAAAGGTTGGTGTCGGTGACGGTTGAGTCAATAATGAAAAAATGGGACGAGAAGGCATTCGCGGCAGGAGTTCACAGGGAGCAGATTGCGGAATGTGAACAGAGGCTTGGGATTCCACTCCTGGAATTTGTTGGCATCGCACTTGAAGCAATGCAAAATATATCGGATGAACTTGGGCTATAGAGTTATCTAAATGATAAAGCTAAAATCTTTAAAAGAAATTTTGCGAATTTTTATGACTTTGCAGTGGACTAAAGAGCTGCCTCGGCAGGGTTTTTTATTCTTTGGATTTAAGCGAAATGAGGTTGATTCGGTCGCGGCGCATACATACACGGTAACGCTTCTTGCCTATTTTCTTGCAGAACAATTAAGGAAAGAAGGAAGAAAAATAAATGTTGAAAAGGTTATCAAAATGGGGTTGCTGCATGATTTAGGGGAAACGATAATCGGGGATATAGGGCAGTCCGCCAAGCAATTTGCCGGCCCAAAAATTATACATGAAGTCGAGGAAAGGGCAATAGATACCCTGCTTGAGGAATTGGATTTTAAGGAAGAGCTTCTAAGGATAGCAAGAGAGTATAATGAAAGAAAAACACTTGAGGCAAAATTGGTAAAAATTGCCGATAATCTAGACGGTCTTGCCCAAGCAACGGGGGTGCCGGGAGCAGATATGAAATATTTTGAGCCGATTAAAGGCCTTGTTGACAAGGGATCTATTCTTGGTTTTTACGAAAAAGCGGCAGGCCTAATTCTTAAGAGAAAAATTAAGCCTTTTAGGGAATGGAGTACAAGAAGTGCTTGATATAAGCACAGCTTGGATCTGCGCATATAAATATGCTTGATATAAGCAGAGCTTGTTTCTAATCATGTTAGATATAAATTTCATTCGAGAAAATCCGGAGAGGGTAAAAGAGGGAGTAGTAAAGAAGGGTTATAACCCCGGTCTTGTCGAACGGGTTTTAGAGATTAATAAAAAAAGACGAGGGTTGCTTCAAAAGATTGAGGAGTTGCGCGCGGAAAGAAACAGAATAAGTAAACAACAAACGACAGAGAACAAAGAACAAGGGAAAAAAATCAAAGAAGAATTGAAGCGGCTAGAGCCGGATTTAGATAAAACCACAGTCGAGTATGAAAGCGCTTTGCGGGAAATTCCTAATCTTCCGTTGGAGGACGTTCCGGAGGGGAAAGATGAATCCGGGAATAAAGTAATAAAAAGTTGGGGAGAACCGACAAAGTTTGATTTCCAACCCAAGGACCATCTGGAATTAGGAGAAGCTTTAGGCATTATCGATGTCCAACGCGCTTCCAAGGTCTCTGGAACGCGTTTTGGATATCTCCTGGGAGATGCAGTTCTTTTAGAGTTTGCGCTCGTCCAATTTGCCATAAAAACCCTGACCGAAAATGGCTTTGCACCAATTATTCCACCCGCGCTTACCCGAGTATCTATATTCCACGAATTAGGCTACTCCGAACACGGTGGTAATGAAGGCTACTATTTGGTTTATGACCCCAAAAAAGAGAGCCCAGAAGAAGAGGCAAATTATTATTTGATTGGCACGGCAGAGCACGGGATTGTCCCTTACTTCATGGACGAGGTTCTACGAGCAACCGATCTCCCAAAAAGATTTATTGGCTTTTCTTCCGCATTCAGAAGAGAAGCGGGATCATATGGTAAAGATACACATGGTATCTTTCGAGTGCACCAGTTCGATAAAGTAGAAATGGTCTCGTTTGTTAATTCGGCGGATTCAGAAAAGGAACATGAGTACCTTTTGTCGCTTGAGGAAAAACTATTTCAGGCTTTGGAAATTCCCTATCAGGTGGTTAAGATATGTACGGGAGATTTGGGGCATCCTGCGGCCAGAAAATGTGATATAGAGGCCTGGATGCCGGGACAAGGGAAATACAGAGAGGTGACATCAACCTCAACGACAACGGATTACCAGGCGCGGCGGCTTAATATTAAATATCGGGATGGCAGTGAGACCAAATATGTGCACATACTCAATGGAACAGCATTCGCAATTGGCCGGACGATAATTGCAATCCTTGAAAATTACCAGCAAGAAGACGGCTCGATTATAATCCCCGAAGTCCTCCGTCCATATATGGGCAAAGAAAAAATTACTGCAAAATAATCTCCTTATGGTAAAGTTTGAGTTATGTGGAAGAGTATTCTGGTGTCGCTAGTTATTATCGGAACCATACTTTTTATCGGACAGCTTCCGGCAACCCCACAACGGCTCATTACTCCTTTGAGCAATGAGGAAGAACAGTCTTTTTTGCAAAAGCTTGTGGACAGTAAGATTTTTGAGGAGAATAAAGAAAGGGTTAGAGCGGCGCCTGTTGACTGGGCAAAAGGAGAAGGGAAACCCCATCCTTTGATGGCAGCGCCTGCGTATTTGGCGGTTGATAAAAACGGTGATGCTGTTTATTCTGCAAACCCCGATGTCCGAAGATCCCCCGCTTCTCTAACAAAACTTATGACCGCTATGGTTGTTTTGGATATAGTAAGCCCCGATGAAGTTTTTGAAGTTCCCAAAGAAGCGGTTGGAGTGGAGCCAACCGCTTTGTTATTGGAGCAAGGAGAAAAACTACTCGTTAGGGAATTACTGGAAGCGGCGCTTATCACTTCGGCAAACGATGCGGCCGAGACCCTGGCCCGGGGTGCGGCAAAAAAACTTGGCGGCTCGAAGGATGTATTTATTAGACTGATGAATGAGAAGGCAAAGAGTATGGGTCTTAGGGATACCCGATTTAAAAACCCGACGGGGTACGATGAAGAGGGGCAATTTTCAACCGCGAGGGACCTTGCCAAGATTGCTTACTGGGCAGCCGGGAATTACCCTATTATTAAAGAAATAATTATGACCCATTCCGCAAGTATTTCCGGAACAAAAGACCACAAGCCCTATGAGCTTCCCAACTGGAATGCGCTTCTTGGCATCTACCCGGGAGTTGATGGAGTAAAAATAGGAAATACGGAGAAAGCCGGTCATGTGACCATTGTGACATCAAAACGCGGCCAAGAGCGTTTTATGGTAGTATTGCTTGGCGCACCGGACAGAAAAGCGCGCGATCTTTGGGCGGCAGAACTTCTCGACTCGGCATTTGCGAATGTCGGGGTAAGGCCGGCGCGGGTGACTTGGACTATGGTTAAAACCCGATACCGGCAGTGGAGTGAGCAGTTGAGCCGCGCCCAAATAATAACCGAGGAATACAAAAATGAATACCAGAAAGAATAATATAGGGTATGTTTAAACTGATACAAATTCTTGAGGAAAAAGAATCGCCTTTTAACGGAAGAATAAAGGTCATTAAGACATTGGAGGGCTTGCGTATTACCGTCGAAGAAATTAGTCAAAGCGGATGGTTGGTGGAGAAAGTTTGGAATAGCACGCTCAAGCGGGTTAAAAAGGATAGACCTGAAATAAAAAGTGTTGCCATACTTGGTCTAGGAGGAGGATCTGCGGCCAAACTTGTAAACAAGTACTGGCCTGACGCCCGGATAACAGGGATTGATATTGACCCCGTTATGGTCGAATTGGGTAAAAAATATCTGGGTTTAAGCAGGATGAATAGCATCAAAATCGCCATAGAAGACGCAGAAGAGTGGATTGATAAGAATAGAGGAAAGAAGTCGTTTGACTTGGTTCTCATTGATGTTTACAAAGGGGCGAGAATTCCGGAGAAGTTTACGACCCCTGATTTTATAAAGAAGGTAAATAACATTCTTAAACGCGGCGGTATTGCCGCTTTTAATCACCTCTATTCGGCGGCAGAAAAAGAAGACGGCGACAGTCTTGGCACCAAACTTCGCGAAATATTTCCTGCCTTAATTACCGTAAAACCGGAGGCCAACATAATTTTTATAGGGTATAGAGAATAGGTCAAACAGTAACAAATGTTATCAGATGCGGTCGGCGAGTGCTATAAAGGGGTCTTTTTGTTTTTAGACCGATAAATCGTGCCGAAAAATGATTTTTTGCTTCAGATTTTTACTTGACAATCCGCGAAAACAGTAGCATACAAGAAGTATAAGGTCTAATTTTATAGGGCCTTTGCCTGCTTATCTTATAGTTTTAGCGGGTTCTGTTTTTTCGGCAAATTTTATACTTTTTAGCCTCCTTTTGTGATTTGTCATCCTCTTGGACTCCCGTTTAATGCGTTCGCCTGTGTTATACTTTAAGAACACCTATGCTCGGTATTTTTTCAAAGATTTTCGATGTAAATAGGCAGGAAATAGAGCGCTTTTCAAAAGTCGTAGACGAGGTAAACGGATTTGCTTCCAAAATAGAAAAATTCAAAGAGGGCGATTTTGCCAAAAAGACGGAGGAATTTAAAAAGCGCGTTAAAGACGGTGAAAGCTTAAGTTCCATTTTACCGGAGGCGTTCGCTGTTGCCAGGGAAGCCGCCTTTCGGACAATAGGCCTTCGTCCTTATGATACACAAATTATGGCGGGCATTGCGCTTTCCGAAGGAAAGATTTCAGAGCAAAAAACCGGAGAAGGAAAAACACTTTCCGCGGTACTGCCCCTTTATCTACATGCGCTTTTAGGGAAAGGGGTGCATCTTGTAACGGTTAACGATTATTTGGCTCGCCGCGACGCCGGTTGGAACGGTCCGATTTTTAACCTTCTTGGGATGTCTGTCGGCACAATTATCCAAGAAGGGAAATCCTTTATATACGACCCCGAACATAACGATCCGTCGCACGGCGATGAAAGGCTGGCGCATCTTATGCCCATTGGCAGAAAAGACGCCTATCTTGCCGATATAACTTACGGTACAAATAACGAGTTCGGTTTTGATTATCTTCGCGACAATATGGTTATGGATTTGTCGGAAATGGCCCAGCGAGGTCATTATTATGCAATAGTTGACGAGGTCGACTCTGTTTTAATTGACGAAGCGCGTACTCCTTTGATTATCTCCGCTCCGGATACCGAGCCGACCGAAAAATATTACGAGTTCGCAAAATTAGTCGAAAGGCTCTCTCCGGAAACGGACTATGTAATCGATGAAAAGCTAAGGACGGTCCACTTGACCGAACACGCGATAGCAAAGGTTGAAAAGATGCTTGGTGTTCAAAATTTATACGAGAGGGATTTTGAAACAATTCATCATATAGAAAATGCGCTTCGGGCAAAAACCCTTTATCTGAAGGATAAAGATTATGTCGTAAAAGACGATCGGGTAACAATCGTTGATGAGTTTACAGGACGGCTTATGTTCGGGCGGCGATGGTCGGACGGTCTACATCAAGCAGTTGAGGCAAAAGAAGGGGTTCGCATTCAGCAAGAGAGCAAAACCCTTGCCACTATTTCCTTTCAGAATTACTTCCGGATGTATGAACGCCTGGCCGGGATGACCGGAACCGCCGCAACGGAAGCCGAGGAATTCCACAAAATATACAAACTCGATGTTGTGGCCGTACCGACTTACAGACCCATGATAAGACGGGATTATTCAGATGTTATTTATAAGACAGGGAGCGCAAAATATACGGCCATTGTAAAAGAAGTAGACGGGATGCGCCGGCTGGGAAGGCCGGTTTTAATTGGTACAACCTCGATTACCAAAAATGAAATAATCGCAGAACTGTTGAAAAGAAAAAAGATTCCCCATAATCTGCTTAACGCAAAAAATCACGAGAGAGAAGCGATGATAATTGCCGAGGCTGGAAAGCCGGGAGCCGTTACCGTCGCAACCAATATGGCGGGAAGAGGGGTTGATATTATTTTAGGCGGGGACAGGCCCGCTTCGCCGGAGCGCGAGCGAGGCGAGCCCGATACGCCTCCGGGAATGGATAGAGAGAAATACGAGAAATCAAAGGCGTATGAGGAATGGAAAAAGCGGCATGATTTGGTAGTCAAAGCAGGAGGCCTCCATGTTATCGGAACGGAAAGACATGAGGCGCGGCGTATTGATAATCAGCTTAGAGGCCGATCCGGGCGCCTAGGGGATCCGGGATCAAGCCGGTTCTTTCTTTCTCTTGAAGATGATTTAATGCGTATTTTTGGCGGAGAGAGGATATCGGGCCTCATGGATAGACTGCAGATTCCCGAAGACCAGCCCATTGAAAATCGCCTTATTTCAAAAGCAATTGAACAGGCCCAGGTTAAAGTAGAAGGCTTCCATTTTGACGCAAGAAAAAGGGTTGTTGAGTATGACGATGTTGCCAATCAACAGCGGGATATTATCTATAAATTGCGTCGGAAGATTCTTGAAACCGAAAATTTAAAGGACGAGGTAAAAGAAAAATTGCACGGGCAGTTAACTAATATTATTGAATTCGCTTTTGCGTCCTCGGATGTTTCCGGGGGCAAAAATACAGATTACGAAAGATTGCTAATGACGTTTTTAGAAATTGCGCCTTTTGACGATGAGTCGCAAAAACAGCTGCTTCAAAAGGTTAAAGAGCTGGGGACGCGGGACGCTATATTTAATTTTCTAATAGGTCTTGTAAATGACCTTCATGGACGCCGAGAGAAGGATGTCGGTGAAGAAAACATGCGCCGTATTGAGAAATTTGCCTATCTTTCATCAATTGATACTCTCTGGATGGAGCATCTTGATAATCTGGACGATCTTCGTGAGGGCGTTGGCCTTCGGGGTTACGGGCAGCGGGATCCGCTGGTTGAGTTTAAAAACGAGGCATTCGGGCTTTTTGATAAATTAATGGCGGATATTGATGTGAATCTTAGTCGAAGAATTTTTAGAATACTTCCGGTTGCCTCCCAAAGACCTGTGATAAATATAGAAGATGCTCAAACAAATATCGACAGGTCGGATATGACAGGACTTACTCCGCCATCCCCGAGTCCATCCGCAAAGCAAAAATTAGGCCGCAACGATCCTTGTTGGTGCGGCAGCGGTAAAAAATACAAGCGATGTCATTACCCGAATTGACATCGCGCAGTCCTGAGCGCTGTCGAAGGACAAAAAATGTCATTATCTAAATTAGGCAGACAATCCTAGATTTTCT
>CAYSOV010000007.1:0-10884 GCA_964432785.1 uncultured Gammaproteobacteria bacterium | reverse complement strand
GTCGAAGGACAAAAAATGTCATTATCTAAATTAGGCAGACAATCCTAGATTTTCTCACGTTGTTGTACTATTATAGTTCCAAATTTTTGTTCTTCAACGACTTTTGTAAAATAACCTTCTATCCTAAAGAAATTGTCGCTGTCGTATTGGTTTATTCCTATCATCGGCTCGATGATTAAAAATTGTTTTTTAGGCAGTTTGTCTCTTGCGCTGACAATTTTAAGGTTGCCGGCAAAACCCCCTGCCGCCTCTCCTCCCCAAACCGGAAGCGAGTGGTAAGTTTTTTGTCCATACCATTCAAAAAGATAACTCCAGGTGGTATTTACCGCGAGCGGTATCGTTAGTCCGTTTACCGCAAAAGGCTCACCTTCCGCTTTCGAGTAGATATAATCTATGACTTTCTTTTGATCGCGGACAAGCATCCCAGGCTGGATAACAATGTCGCGATTTGGACCTCTGTCGTTAAAATTTGAAATCAGGTATAAGTTATTGGCTGCTATTCCTAGCAAAAGTAATACTGCGAGAATTTTGTTTTTCAAAAAAAGTTGATACACCACCCAAGATGTCAGAAGAACCAAGCTTGCGGAGGCCGCGGCGCTGTAATAGTAGCTGGTGGCGCCGGACAACAGATAGGGAACAATTCCTCCAAAAAGCCATATTCCCAGAAAGACCATCTTCGATCTTAAATTTTTATTGCGCAAGAAAAAAATAGCAACGGCGGCAAAAACAACGGCGACGGCAGAAGTAAGCCCGTAATTTGCTAAAAAATTATCATGAATAATCCTGTTTATTACAAAAATTCCGCTTTCCGGATAAAAAGAAGTTTTTTTGTCGGGGCTTGCCACGGCCAAGAGTTGAGACAAGATACCGGAAGTAAAACGAAAACCGAATTTAACTTCCGAAACAATAAAAGTAGAAACAGTTATAAAGAAAGTTGCTAAGGCAAGGTATGTATATTTTGCTTTTAGCGGAAATATGTTTTTTCTAAAAACTACCGTCAGCAATAAACTAAAAGGGATAAGAAAAATATAAAGATAGTGGGATTGCATTGATAATCCAAGCCCCAGCGCCGAGATTATCAAACCGCGCTTATCCTTCTTAAAAATTAAGCGGCTTGCCCCAAAATAAAAAAGAAGGACACCGATGACCGCAAGAGGCTGGTGACTTATAAATAGCGAGTACTGGGATTGTTCGTAGGAAACCGCGAATAAAAAAGCGGCTATGAGACCAATTTTTTTATTGAATAAGACGGAACCGATCCAAAATATTAGAATTACCCCGAAAGCATTATAGACTCGCAGAAGTGCTGATACTGCTTCCGGGTTTTTCTCAAAGAGAAAGTATATAGGCGCGTAGATATAAAATATTAAAGGTCCGGGAAAAAGTTTATCGCTGGCAAAAGACGGCGGGCCGACAACCTTGAAATCTCCCTTTAAGATCTCAAGCGCCGTAAACGAATCCCTTGCCTGGTCATATGCAAAATACACATTGTCGGGAAAATAAAAAAAACGCACGAGAACTGCCAAAATAAGTATGAAGATTAATGGTAAATTCATTTCAAGAAATATCTTTTGCCAAAAATTATATAAAAGGCGAGATCGCGAAGGATAGAAATTCCGTAGATTACGGAACGCTTAAAATTTATAGAAGAGGCTTCGTTGAAATAGCGAACCGGGACCGGAGTTTCTCCAACCCTTGCCCCAAGCGCTATCGCGCCAAAAAGTATTTCCTGATCAAACACAAAATCATCGGAATATTTATGGAAGGGCAGTTTTTTCAAAACATGTTTTGCGTATGCCCTAAAGCCGGTGTGATACTCGGAGAGATTTTGCCCGAGTATCAGATTTTCAAAAAAGGTTAAAAATCGGTTCGATAAATATTTCCAGAAGGGCATTCCTCCTTTTAGAGCTTCTTCCCGTGTTCTAATGCGTGAGCCAAGCATGACATCAAATCTTTTTTCCATTATTGGCCGTGTTAGTTCCGGTGTTAAACTGCTGTCGTATTGATAGTCGGGATGAATCATGACAACGATGTCTGCTCCTTCCGACAAAGCAAGAGTGTAACAGGTTTTTTGATTTGCGCCGTAGCCTCTGTTTTGCGGATGTACAACAACTTCCAATCCAAGTCTTTTTGCCACCTTTACCGTTTTATCTCTTGATCCGTCATCAACCACTATTATTTTATTAACACTTCCTTTGGGGATATCACGGTATGTTTTTTCTATGGTTCCGGCCGCATTATAGGCAGGCATTACTGCGATAATTTTGAGCCTTTTTCTTTTAGGCATAACTTCTTCTCCAGATGTAAAAAACTAAAAAGAGGGATAATAGTGTTATTGCCTTACCGGTCTTTATTAAGGGCGTATCTTCAAATTTTACCAATATCTTATATTCCCCCTCCGTTGCCGTAAATTTAATTCTTCCTATTTTATCGCTCGTAAAGTTCTTTCTTTCTCTGTCTACATAGAGGTTTATACCAGGAAATGAAAAATGTTTCAAAACAATATCGGTCTCTTCCGGCGTATATACAGATAACGACATTTGCTTGGTATTTTGATTAAAATCAGAAACTTCGAGATTTTTAGGAATAATAAGCGGGACACCTTCCTCGTACAGTGATTTTAGGTCGGCTTTTGCCGGGAGGTATTCATGAAATGAGTTAGTAGTGGTTTCTGATTCCACATAGAGAGAGACCGGGAAATAAGTGTACATATTTACCCGCAGATGATTTCGGTTTGTGTATATAGCGGTTAGAACAAGGCCAAAAAGAATGAAAGTCCGAAAGGGCTCTCTGGCGGACAGAAATAAAGCACCCCCAAGTATGGATCCTACAAAAACAGCCGGCAACATAAACATTGTTGGATAATCAAGTATTACCAGTTTACTTACGCCGTCCCATATAGGACGAGATAAATCAAGCATAAAAAATATGTTTAGAGTAAAACCTGCTGCTAAAACTATTATTAAATTTTGGTGGTTTTTGCCGGTTTTACGCAAAAGAATGTTTTTAATCTTTCGTATAAGCTGAAACTTTTTCCCAAAAAACAAAATAGCAATGACAAAAATAATTCCTGCGAAAGACAGCCATTGTGCGATTCCAACCTGCAGAGAGAATACTTCCTCTTTAATGTTCTCATGAGGAATGCCGTATCCCCATTTTGAGTAGATAAGTTGGCCCAAATTCGGAAAGTTTTGTTTATAGAGATCTTTGAAATACCCGGTCGATACTTGCGTTAGTGAGCGGTAGAATATCGCTGGCAGAAGATAAAAGCTGGATATGCCTATACCGATTATTAAAGCCTTTGCAACTTTTTGCAAAAAATGCCAAAGCACCCTCTTTTTCTCCTGGCAGAGAATCCAAAAAGAAAAGATAAAGACAAATGGAATAATAGAAAAGAGTGTCATTAAATGGGAGAGTATTATTCCCGCAAGAGATAACGCCGATAATACAATTCCATTATTTGGTTCCTTATCGCTCCCGATTTTCCAAATACCAAGAAGCAAAAGGGGTAAAAAAACAAAAACAAAGGCTGTTCCCATAGCCGCGCCGACTAAAATCGTCAAAAATCTATAAGGAGCCCAGAGGTAAAGTATTGATACTAAAAGCCCCGCTGTGCGGTTTCGAAAAAGACTGTTTGCAAAAAGATACATAAAAATCCCGGACAAAAAATAGGAGATGAAAAACAACACCTTTATGGTAGTGGGGATATTTATTCCAATCCCCAGAATTGGCAGTGCTAAAAGCCAAGGCAGGTGGTAGGAGAAAAAGAAGAGAGGGTAACCCAAGCCGTGTGCCAATGTGCCAATCCAATAAGGAGGAAATTGTCCGTCGCTTACTGCTTTTTGATAGTGATAAAGTCTTGCTACTTGGTGCCAAATATCATGCGCGGTAAAGAGACCCGAGTGTATAAGTGCTTTCAAGCCAATTAGAGAAAATATGGAGATTGCAAAAAGACTAAAGAAATGTTTTCCCACCCGATTTATTGTACACTTTTTATATTCTAAACGGAGACAAAATGGATCTTCTCAATACAATTACCAGGAAGGAATTCACGCCGATTGCTGTGTTTCTTATCATAGTTTTAGGAATGTTCTCCTTTATTAATATGCTTGGGAATAATTTTGTTTGGGATGATGAGGAGATGGTAGTTAATAATTTCCCTTTTTTTAAACTTGAGAATATTCCGCATCTTTTTACCCAAGCAACATTTTTTAGCGGAGGAGAGGCGCTTTCCGGTTGGTTTTACAGACCAATTGTTATGCTCTTGTTTCTTTTGATCACGGTATTTTTTGGGCAAGCCCCTTTTGGTTTTCATTTTATTCAGCTTGTCTTGCATATTACAAATGCCGTTTTATTGTTTTTTATTTTTAGCGATGTTTTTGGCAAGAAGAAGAAAAAATTAGCAAAACCTTTAGCATTGATTTTAAGCCTTATTTTTGTAGTCCATCCGGCGCATGTCGAGTCGGTCTCCTATATCTCCTCGATGGCCGAACCTCTTTACACACTCTTTTTACTTGGGATGTTTCTGTTGCTTATTAAAAAGACGGCTCCGCAATTGAATATTAGAATAGGGATAATAGTTTTATTATTTTTTACACTGGCGCTTTTGACTAAAGAAGGAGCAATTGTTTTTTTGCCGTTAGCCGGTCTTTATATTTTTTTGTTCGGAGAAAAAGACAAGCTTGCTTTTTGGAGTAAATATTTGTTTTCGGGTTTAGCACTATATCTTTTCGGGAGGTTGGTTTTTTTTGGAATTCCATTCCAAAAACCGAATTTTTTATCTCCGATAGCAAATGCAACTTTCTATGAAAGAATTCTAACGGCGCCTTACTCCCTTTTTGTTTTTCTGCGCACCTTCTTTTTCCCAAAGGAACTTTCGGTTTCTCAACATTTTGTTGTTAAAGAGACGTTAGATACGCGTTTTTTACTTGGTGTAATTGCCATGTTGCTTACAGCAGTAATCCTTCTTTATTTACTGAAGAAGAGAAATGACATTCTCCCTGGACTAAAGTCCAGGGTTACACCTCTAAAGGAGGATGTCGTTTCCGCTTCAATTCATCCGCGCACTAAAGTGTACGGTTTTCTTGAAGCGTCATATAAAATAGGCACATTCTTTATATTTTGGTTTTTTGCGTTTGTGTTTTTGGTTTTAAATATTCTTTTCCCTCTTGATATGACCTTTGCCGAACGATGGCTCTATTTTTCCATGATTGGTCTATTGGGATTTATAGGTAGCGTGCTACTTCTTTTTCAGAATATAATAATCAGATATTTCAAGTTTGTTGCTATTATTGGCCTTTTTATTGCTGTGTTCATGTCGGTGCGCGCCATAATTCGCAACAACGACTGGAGAGACGGTTTTACTCTCTATTCCCGCGATATAAAAATTTCAAAAAACAGTTTTGATTTGGAAAATAATTTAGGCGTAGAACTTTTCAGAAAAAATGAACTGGAAAAGGCGAAGACGCACTTCGAGAGATCCATAGGGTTGCAACCGAACTGGACAATATCATTGAATAATCTGGGGGCTGTTTATAATAAGCTGGGAGACGCTGGAAAAGCCGAACTTTACTACAAGAAAGCTATAGAAAAAGACGATTATTATTTGGCTTATGAGAATCTTGCTCTTTTATTAATTAAAGAGTCCGGTTCGGAAAGTGAATTGAGTTTTTTCCAGGGGGCAGTTTCGAAATTCCCTAGAAATTCGAAAATAAACCTTGCGAATGCTATTTTTCATTACCGGCTGGGAAATAGAGACCAAGCGCTCCGTTTTGCAACTCGCGCAGTACAACTTGATCCCTCTTCGCAAAATAAGTTCATTTATCAAACGATTCTTTCAGAAAGGGAATTGAAATTGGAGGAAGAGTAAAAACGGTTGATATTTTCTATACTGTGTTAAAATTAATGTGAGATGAACTTGCCCAGTGCGGATTTATCTTCATATGTTTCCTTGTTAAGCAATGTGGACCCGTCGGTCCTTCAGGGTGTTTTTATAGCCCTGGGGGTCTTTTTTATGGCTTTACTGATAGGGCTTTCAAGGCGTTATATTGCATCATCTTCACTTCAGGGATTATGGGCAGGCGTGGCAACCGGTATTATTGCAATTTTAGCTATAGAAGCAGGGATTATTTGGGGGTTGCGAAGTTTTATGGCGGGAGAACGGGCAAACCTGCTTCCTCAAAATATCCGTACTCTGATCTCTGCCGGTCAGGAAAATATTACTCAAGTTTTGGGAACCCAAACCGAAAAAGAAAGACCGACGGCGCAAACCGTGATCTCGGATTATCAAACGCTTGCGCCCCTTGATGTTGAGCTTGTAAAAGGACTTGTTTGTAAACAAGAAACAGAAACGGGAGCAACGGAATGAGTAGCCACCTGTTTTTAAAGCCGCTTTTGATCTTTGTCGGAGGCGCGATATTTTCAGTAATTATTGTTCTGATTGCTGCTAACTTCAACCGGTTAACAAACGGGAAACTTGAAGATGGCGGAAAGGTCATAGGGGAGCAAATAGAAGCAAAAGTGAAAAGTGCGCAAGAGGGTGCAGAGAGTTCGATTGTTGACAATATTGCAAGTAGAGTTTTACCTGTCATTGCGGAAAGCCCGGTGCTTGCCCCAATTTTTAATACGACACGCCAGGTAGAAAATACCATTAATAGTATAAAGAGTCTTCCCGACGAACAAAGAAACGCGGTCTGCAGGCAAATTTGTGGGGATTGATGTCCTCCTTCAGCCTCAAAATTTCTCGCTCTCAAGCCTGTTTTCTGGTAAAATATGAGTATGGAGCAACTAAAACAGCAACTATACGAACTTAGCGAGAGATTGCGGAGGATAAAAGAAACACTCGATATTGAAGAGAAGAGGAAAGAGCTACGCAAGCTTGAGGCGGGGGCGACGAAACCAGACTTTTGGCAAGATACCGAAGAAGCAAAGAGGGTTATGCGTGCTATAAATACGCTTCGCGGCGAAATAGAGACGGTTGAAAGACTCCAAGGAGAAATAAACGATGCTCTGTCTGTGAGCGGTGAGGAGACTTTAAGAAATGAGGTAGAGCGGGTAGCACAGAAGATCCAAAAAGAGGTCGGAAGGCTTGAAATAAACACTTTTCTTTCCGGGAAATATGATAAAAGTGACGCAATACTCTCTATTCATGCCGGCCAGGGCGGAACAGAGGCTATGGATTGGGCCCAAATGCTCTACCGTATGTATACCAGATACACCGAGAGGCAGGGATGGAGCGCGGAAGCCCTGGATACCACTCCTGGCGAGGAAGCCGGAATTAAGTCTGTCACAATTGTTATTTCCGGCCATTATGCGTATGGCAAACTTAAAGGAGAAGCGGGGACGCACAGGCTTGTTCGGCAATCCCCGTTCAACGCCGACCAACTGCGGCAAACATCTTTTGCTTTAGTTGAGGTTTTGCCTCGTTTTACCAAGGGCCAGGAGGACAATATAGAAATAAAGGACGATGAGCTGGAATGGCAGTTTTTTCGCTCCGGGGGACACGGAGGTCAGAATGTCAATAAAGTGTCAACCGCCGTGAGGCTTACGCATATTCCTACGGGAATAGTAGTTACCTCTCAAACAGAAAGATACCAAGAGCAAAATAGAAAGCTGGCATTGGAAATTTTAAAAGGAAAACTATGGTTGCGCAAGGAAGCTCAAGAGAAAGAAAAAGTAAAAGCAATAAAAGGCGAGTACCGCCCGGCCTCTTGGGGAACACAAATACGCTCTTATGTTCTCCATCCTTATAAAATGGTTAAAGATTTGCGGACGGGGCACGAAACTTCGGATACCGAGGGCGTTCTTGACGGCGATATAGACGAATTTATTGAAGCGGAATTAAAAGGAGAAAAAAGTAGCAACAAATAGTAATAAATTAGTAAATCAGTAAAATAGTTGTTGCACTTCGCGATGTTATGGTATAGTGGTTGGGTAACAATGCCAGCTCAAGATTCCAATATGCCCCAGTCTCCAGATATTTTTAAAGACGCTTCCCGGGAAAGTAGTTTTTTCAAGAGCACCCTTGTTCCGGCCGCGGTTATTCTGGTTATAATTTTGGCCGGGGCGGGTACAGGCTGGTTTATTTCAGAAAAAGGCGGGATTGAGGGACTATCCGAGGAAGTCTCCGTCGCGCCCGGGGCCAGCGTTAGCGGAGGCGGTAAGGAGGTTGGGTTAGAGGATACCGCCACCTTTCGGGATAAAGCGGAAGGCATACTTAAGGAAGGCGGGATTGACGGAGAAGGAACGCATCATTTGGTTAGGGACGGCGGGCCAAGCCAGAATGCATATTTGACTTCATCGGTTATTGACCTTGATCAATTTGTAGGGAAAAAGGTTGAGGTTTGGGGAGAAACAAACAAGGCCCAGAAAGCCGGTTGGCTAATGGATGTTGGAAAAATTAAAGTTTTGGAGTAGAGCCCGAGAGAGATAATTTTAAAGATATGTTCAAAGATGATAACCTTCGAGAAAGTTACAAAGAAATTTGGCTCAATAATCGCACTTGAGGATATTTCGTTTAAGGTGGAAGAGGGAGAATTCGCTTTTATAACCGGTCCCTCGGGAGCCGGAAAGACCACGGTTATAAAGCTTTTGCTTCGTCAACTCAAACCTGACAGCGGCAGAATTTTAATAGACGGCAAGGATATTTCGGCGATTAAATCGCGGGATATACCCTTTTACAGGAGGAGGGTTGGGGTTGTATTTCAGGATTTTAAACTCCTTCCCGATATGACGGTTTACGAGAATGTTGCCCTGGCGCTTCAGGTATCGGGGGAAGACAAAGAGAAAGCAAGTAAAAAGACCAAAGAAGCTCTCGAGCAAGTGGGGCTTACCGAGCGCTCCAACCTCTTCCCGCGCCAGCTTGCCGGAGGCGAGCTGCAAAGGGTGGTAATAGCGCGAGCTTTAGTTGTAAACCCCAAGATCATACTCGCCGACGAGCCGACCGGGAATCTTGATCCGGCAACGGCAAGGCAAATAGTCTCGCTTCTGGCTCGGGCTGCGGACGAGGATACGACGGTCTTGATGGCGACCCACAATGCCGATATAGTAAATAGCATTAAACGACATGTCGTACAACTTAAAGGAGGCAAGGTTGCAGGCGATAAAAAGCAAGGACGGTACGAGGAATAAAACTTAAATTTTAAAAAATGGGTCAATATTTCAAAGCTGCATGGAGGCATATAAGGCGGGTGCCCTACCAGGCGCTGGCTGCGATTTTTGTTATGACCATTACATTTTTTGTGGCTACGGTAATTGCCCTTTTGGCTTATGCTTCTTCCCAAACCCTCCGTTATTTTGAAACAAGACCCCAAATAATAGCCTTCTTAAAAGATGATGCGGCTCCAGAACAGGTATCTTCCCTCCAGCGCCAGCTTGAAGCGGACGCAAGAATAAAGGGGGTGCGTTATGTCTCAAAAGAGCAGGCGCTTGATATATACAAGAAAGCTACGGCGGATAACCCTGTTTTAGCAGAGCTTGTTAGCCCAAGAGTTTTTCCTGCAAGCATTGAATTTTCCGTTGTTGATTTGTCTTTTGCCGAGGAAGTAATTGGGGAACTGGAGGCAAATACTATCATTGGTAAAGACGGCGTGGCCTTTACCGCGAGCCTCGGGGATGGGAAAGAGGTTGGCACTGTTATTGCAAACCTCCGCAGTATTACAAATTATATCAAGGTAGGCGGCGTAAGCCTCCTTTTATTCCTTGTCGCCTCGTCCCTTCTTATTCTTTTGGTAATTATAGGTATGCGTATTGCCTCAAAGCGCGACGAGATAGAAGTGCTTAAACTTCTCGGCGCAACATCGGGATTTATAAGAATGCCGTTTGTCATAGAAGGCGTGATTTACGCTCTGGTCGGCGCTTTTGCCGGTTGGCTTTTAGGAGCGCTTGCTATTCTTTATGCTGCGCCCACTCTCTTTTCTTACTTTGGAGAAATTCCAATTTTTCCCCAGGAAACCGAACAATTTTTCCTCTTGCTGGGCCAAATTGCGGGTGCGGAATTTTTACTGGCAGTTTTGCTTGGGCTTGTAGGTAGTTTTGTGGCGCTTGGCCGATACCTTAAAGTCTAGTATGATTCTTTCTCCTTGGCGAAAGTTTGTTCCTCTTTTATTATCGGCATCTATTTTTTTATTTGTCTTACAATCGTTATTTCTCTTACAGCCAGCCCTGGCCCATGACCTTTTACCTGCCCCGCCGCCGACGGGGCCTGCCGGCCAAAGTGCGAACGAACAAGTAGAAAAGCTAAAAGACATTAGAAAGAAAATCGAAGAAACCCAGAATTTGCTTGAGGAAACAAAAAAGAAAAAGGCAACATTACAAAACGAGATTATATATCAAAATAATCAAATCGAATTAACTGCTTTAAAGATTCAAGAAACGGAGCAGCAAATAGAGGCATTGTCAAACCAAATTAACCGGCTGGAAGGAGTTTTGGTAAATTTATCGGATGTGTTTGCAAAAAGAGCGGTTGAAACATATATTCTGAAAAGAGTCGGAGATCCGGTTGTCCTTTTCCTAACATCCAAAAATGTATCCGAATTTATCTCGCAATTCCGTTATCTAAAAAGAATACAGGAAAACGACAAACAGCTTCTTTTACAAGTGCAGTCAACCCAAACAAGTTTTGAGGATAAAAGAGCGGAGGAGGAGGCTCTTCAGAAGAAACTTGAAGCCCAAAATAAAGAGCTTGAGCGCCAAAAAGTACAAAAACAGAATTTTTTGGAGGCAACCAAAAACGATGAGAAAAAATACCAGGAACTTTTAGCCAACTTAAGGGCTGATGAGATTGCAATTCAAAGGGCTATTAGCTCTCTTATTTCTCAGATTGTTGCTGGTATTGCAACTGGGTCTCCTGTAACAAAAGGCCAGTTTATTGGTAGACAAGGAAAC
>CAYSOV010000006.1:0-23229 GCA_964432785.1 uncultured Gammaproteobacteria bacterium | reverse complement strand
TTTTCCCTTGCAAGCCTAATATATGTCGGTTTTCCGTTTTCAGCTGCCGCAATTGTTGCTTTTTTCGCCTCAACACTATCACTGGGCACTATCACTACCATATTCGGCATAACGCGCATAAGGGCTATGTCGTCTAAAGCCTGATGCGTTGCCCCATCCGGTCCTACGGATATCCCGGCATGCGCTCCGGCAATTTTTACCGGCACATCGTTTAAGGCAATTGTTGTTCTAATCTGTTCGTAATTCCTCCCCGGAGAAAAAACAGCGTAAGAGGAAATAAATGGAATCTTGCCGTAATTTGCCATTCCTGCGGCAATTGTAGCCATCCCCTGCTCCGCAACTCCGACTTCTATAAATCTTTCAGGAAATTTTTTGGTAAAAGCTTCTGTCCTTGTGCTCTCGGTCAAGTCCGCGCAAAGAGCAACTACCCTTTCGTTTTTCTCGCCTGCAAGGACTAACCCCTCGCCGTATCCATTCCGAGTAGGAACCTGTTCTATATCCTTAGAGAATAACTTACCAGATAGATGTGATTTAGGATTCACCATGGAATTAAGAATCAGGAATTATGAATTATGGATTTTGATCTTTTAATCAAACCGTTGATAATTTTATGGACTTTTATTGATTGCTCGGCAATTTCTTTAAACTCTTCCCCGGAAAGATACCCAACATCTCTTGCGACTAAAACCTGGTTTTGCAATTCTGTTACGGAACCTAAAGCCATTGAGTAAAACTGTAACTTTTCTTTATAAGAATGCCTGCTGAATCCCTCTGCTATATTTGAAGTTATTGAAACTACACATCTTCTCATTTGTCCCGTTAAACCAAACATTTCTTCTTTCGGAAAATTCTTAGTCACTCTATAAATTATTAACACTAATTTGTGCCCCTCTTTCCACGCATCAAGATCCGTGAAGCTCTTAATTTTCCCTGATTCCTGATTCATAATTCCTTATTCATTCATGTTCGCTCTTAATTTTCCCCCTAAGCGTTCTTAACTCATGCAGTGCCTTCTTTGCCTCTTCGGCATTGGGCGGCTTTCCGTGCCATTCGGGGAGGTTTTCCATAAAAGAGACTCCTTTTCCCGGAATCGTGTGCGCAATAATTACGGTCGGTTTCTCATAAACCGCTTTTGCGTGCTCGCAGGCATCAATAATTTCTTGAAAATTGTGCCCGTCAATATGCAAGACATGCCAGTTAAAAGCCTTGTATTTATCCTCTAATGGCTCAAGGGGCATAACATCTTCCGTGTGTCCGTCAATCTGGATATTGTTTCGGTCAACAATCGCGGTTAAATTTGAAAGCTTGTATTTGCCCGCAAACAAAACGGCTTCCCAGTGGTTGCCGGCATCGTGCTCTCCATCGGAACAGATGCAGTAAATCTGGAATTTGCGCTGATCCATGCGGCTGGCATACGCATACCCGGAAGCCTGTGCCAAACCCGAACCAAGCGGACCCGAAGTTGTTTCAACACCGGGCAGTTTTGTGCGTTCCGGATGCCCTTGGAGCCTGGACCCCAGCTTCCTCAAGGTCATCAATTCTTTAATCGGGAAATATCCCGCGTGTGCCATCGCCGCATAGCGGACAGGGCAAATGTGCCCGTTTGAGAGAAACAGTCTATCTCTTTCTTCCCATTCCGGATTTTTAGGATCGTGGTTTAAGATATGGGAATACAAAGCAGTAAAGACATCGGCCATCCCAAGGGGGCCTGCCGAATGCCCGGATCCTGCCTCAAGAAGCATTTTAATAATATCTTCTCTTATCTGATTGGCTTTTTCTTCCAGTTCCTGAATGTTCAGTTTACTCATATTTGCCGTTTCCATCCGCAAATTTTGCCTCAAATTCCCTTAGAACATCCATAACATCCTTTACCTCAACCACAATTCTGTAAACCTCAAGCTCCTCTTTTCTTATCTTCATAAGTCTGGATATCTCTTCCATAATCGGATACCAAAATCCGCCATAAAGAATGAACGGTTTGTGGTGTCCGAAATAAAGCCGGGCAAGCGCCCAAGTTAAACCAAATTCGGAAATTGTTCCGGTGCCTCCGTTAAAGATTATAAAAATGTCGCCGGACTCAATAAGCCGTATCGTGCGTTGAAGATAATTCGGCTCTTCCAAAAGCTCGTCTACCTTATTTTCCGGATCATGGCCTTCAAAAAGCTTCATATCCTTGGGCTCAAAGGTGATACCAACTGTCTTGCCACCTACGGACTTTGCTCCCTCCGTTGAGGCACGCATAACCCCGGGCCCCGCTCCGTTAACAACCGCGTACCCGGCTTTTGCGACTTCCGCCGCAACTTCAAAAGCCTCTTTATAGAGTTTTTCCTCGGGCTTTGCCTGCGAATAACCGAAAAATGTTACGTTCCTAATTTTCATAGCTTAATAGCTGTATAGCTTATTTGTATGCCGCTTTCTTCAACTCCTCTATTCTTTGCGCCACATCGGCGGATGTAAACAATGAATGTCCAATAATAATCTCGTCTGCCCCTGCTCGGCGAACCTTTGCTATATTCTCCTCGTTTATTCCTCCGTCCACACAAATTCTGTATTTGCAATTATTATTAACTCTATAACTCAATAACTCAGTAACTTTTTCAAGAGCTGGCTCTTGAAAATCTTGCCCCCCAAATCCTGCCTTGACCGACATTACAAGCACGACATCAAGATTGTTAAGCACGACCGGATCAAGTGCCGAAACGGGCGTCGGCAGATCAATTGCCAAGCCAACCTTTTCCCCTGTCTCCGTTACCTTTCCTATAAACTCCGACTGATCCGACATCATTTCTATGTGCCCAATCACCCGATCCGCCAGAGCGCGGACTGCTCTTTCCACCCAATCGGCCGGCTCTTTGGTCATAAGCTGTATATCAAGCAACAAACTTGTGTCAATGTTTGCAACGGCATCAAGGCTTACAGTCCTGTTATCTGCAAAAACACCGTCTACTATATCTATCTGTATACGCTTCACAAGGCCTTCTACTGCCCGAATCTTCTCTTCAAGCTCTTTCGGATCGTTGGTTAAGATGGCAGGAATGATTTCTAACATAAACTTAAAACCAAAAAACTGAAGAACAAAAACAATTCCAGTTCCTTCGTTTCTCAGTTTTTCTGTTTATAGTGTTTTCCCGACATTTACCGTCTGTTCGACGAGGCGAGTCGCATACCCCCACTCATTGTCATACCATGCCATAACTTTTACCAAATTTCCTCCTACAACACGGGTAAAATTTAGGTCCACAATAGCTGATTCAGTCCTTCCTAGAATGTCTGATGAAACCAACTGTTCTTCGGTTACCGCAACTATTCCGCGCCATAGTGGCTCGCCAACTGCGGCTTTAAAAATATCGTTTATTTCCTCAACCGTCGTCGTTCTTTTGGTAACAAAAGTAAAATCAATAATGGACCCGGAAAGGACCGGGACACGCATTGCGACCCCGTCAAAAAGACCCTCCAATTCCGGAATTGCCTTTGTTGTCGCCTCTGCGGCCCCGGTTGTTGTAGGAACTATATTCTGATAAGCCCGGGCGCGGCGCAAATCCGCCGAATGCCTCCCGGGAGGGGATCCGTCAACTATATTTTGCTCGGCGGTAACTCCGTGCACCGTTGAGAGCATTGCTTTTTCTATCCCAATTTTTGCATGCATTATCGCGGCAACCGGAGCAACGCAGTTTGTGGTACAAGAAGCGTTTGAGACAATGTCGTGTTCTCCTTTATATTCGTTGGCCCCAAGAATATAAGTGCCAATATTGCCTCCCGTTTCGGGAGCAGATATGACCACTCTTTTTGCGCCGGCCGTAATGTGCTGTCTTGACCCCTCTTCGTTGGTAAAAATGCCGGTAGATTCAATTACAACATCGGCGCCGTATTTTTTCCAAGGAATTCTTGCCGGATCTCTTTGGGCTAAGATAGGATATCTCTTTCCATCAATAATAAAGGTGCCAATCTCCGGATCCTGGGTTCCGGCGTTTTCAATCTTTATTTCTTTAGGGAATTTGCCGTAAACAGAATCGTATTTTAAGAGATGCGCCCAGCCCGAGGCATCCAAAGATCCCGAGGTGTTAATTGCAGTAATCTCTATTTGGCCGCTAAAGTTAAGAAGCGCAACGCGAAACGCGAGCCTCCCAATTCTCCCAAAACCATTTATAGCAGCTTTTATCATGGGTGGTTATTTCCTTAGTGCTTTAAGGCCAGGAAGGTCGCCGTATGCCAGAAATTCAAGCATCGCCCCCCCTCCGATTGATATATAATCCATCTTACCTAGAAGACCCAGACTCTGCAAGGCTCGAATAGTGTCTCCTCCGCCGACTATCTTGAATGCACTGCTTTGTGCTACGGCTTCCGCCACAATTTTCGTCCCCTCCCAAAAACCGTTGTCTATGTCTCCCATGGGCCCGTTCCAAACTAGCGTTCCGGCAGTTTTTATAATCTCGGCAAAATTCCGGGCAGAATCCGGGGTTATATCCTCTCCATTCGGGGCCAAGCGTGCGGCCGCAATGCACATCCTTCCGTCTTTTTCTCTGCAATATGACTTAACCTTCTTAGGCAAAACTCCGCCAACTAAAACCCACTCGCCGCGATCTAAAAGTTTCTCAACCAGAACAACTTTATCCATTTTCCCGCCACCCATAACAAAAACAACCGGCTCTTTTGGTTTCTCCAATACTTTAGTTAAATTTTCTACCTCTTCTTGGAGTCTAATCCCTGCGGCATGAGGCAAAAGTTTGGGAAGTCCGACTATTGAAGCAGATTCCCTATGAGATGTTCCAAATGCTTCGTTTACATAAGCCTCTCCTTCTTTGGCTAATTCTTTTGCAAACTCAAGGTCGTTTTTCTCCTCGCGGGGATCAAATCGAAGATTCTCCATCATAAAAACATCGATATTCTTAACTTTCTCTCTCCCCAACTCCTTAATCAAAAGTTTTTCTAAATATTCCCCAATTGGACCCAGACTTAGATTTTCAACTACTCTTCCTTCAGGCCTTCCTCTGTGCCCCAAAACCACAATCTTTTCAGCACCGTGTTCTATGAGGTACTTGAAAGTAGGAATTGAGGCTCTTAATCTATGGTCGTTTGCAACTTTACCTTTATCTGTTTCTTTATCTATATCTATTTGGACATCTAAATCAAGCCGTAGAAGAACTCGTTTATCCTTAATTTGAAGATCTTCTAATTTGGGCAGGTCCATTAACAAAATTGTACCACGGAAATACAGCCCTTGACATATATGAGAAAAAGTGCTATAAAAACCTTAGAAAAAGGACAGACTATGATTCCTTCAGCGCAGAACACAAAGACCATCTCGGACATGCGTGAGAACGCGAGAAAACTCCTAAAACAGGCAAGGGAAGGAGGGCCTTTATATATCTTATACCGCTCAAAGCCCGAGGCCGTGCTTTTGAGCACGGACGAATATAAAAAATTAACCGACTTAGCAGAAGACTATCTTGATAGCCTTAGGGCGCAGGAATTTGAAGCAGAGAATAAAAAGAAAGTTAAATGGCTTGGATATGAAAAAATAAAGACGCTTCTTAAGTGATGCATAAATTACTTTTCCACCCCCAAGCGGCAAAAAACCTCAAAAGAATGCACCCAGTTGACAGAAAAAGACTCCTTAAAAAAATAGAGGCTCTTTCCAAAAATCCGCAAGATAAAAATTTAGATATAAGAAAATTGGCAAATACCAAGAAAGGTTATCGTCTGCGTTCGGGGTCTGTGCGAGCAATATTTGAAATAGATGAAAAAATAAAAACTATCTATATTTGGGATATAAATTACAGAGGAAGTATTTATTGAATACTTTGATATTTTTCAATTTTATCTATTCTTCTTTTATGTCTTTCCTCTTCCGAAAAAGGGGTCTCCAGAAAAGTCTTGACAATTCTTTTCGCGGTTTTAGTATCAAAATAGTCCGCACCCAAAGATAAAATATTCGCGTCATTGTGTTCCCTTGCCTTTTTGGCAACTTCCTCGCTCCAGCAAAGAGCCGCCCTTATTCCTTTTACTTTGTTTGCCGCAATAGCCTCCCCATTTCCCGACCTGCCAATGACTATGCCAATACTTCCGGGGTTTTGCGCCACACTTTCGGCTGTTGTAAAAACATAATCGGGATAGTCGTCGTCGGGATCATGGTTGGCCGCACCCATATCCTTGGGTTCATACCCCAATTCAATCAAATACTTCTTTAACTCTTCTTTTAATTGATAACCGCCATGGTCGGAACCGATATAAACATCCATAAAAATCCAAATATCAAATTACAAAGTTCAAATCAATCCTAAAGCTCAAATACCAAAATTAAATTTTGAACTTTAGATTTTGAGTTTGCTTTGACATTTAGCATTTGAGCTTTGAGCTTATTGGAATCCATTTGTCAACTCCAAAACCGCCTTTTTAGGGTCCTCTGCCAATACAACGGCCGAAGAGACAGCAACCCCCACTGCTCCCAGTTTAAGACTGGTTTTAACATCGTTAGCATCCTTTACTCCTGCCCCGACAATCAAGGGTACTCCCGCTTTTTTCGCAATCGCAACGGCTTTTTTAATAATGTCAGGTTTTGCGCGAGCTACCGAGGTTTCTTTTGAAGCAATAAGCTCCGGCGGCTCGTAAGCAACATATGTTGGCTTTAATTTAACCACTATCTCCATCTCCTTCAAATCTGCTGCGAAAATCATTATATCAAGCCTGACCTCTTCGCATCGTTTTACTGTAGACGGTAGACTGTAGTCAGTAGTCAAAATTTTGTGTTCGGAATGATTCAAGAAAGTTCCGACTGCTCCGGCTTGGGCAACCGCCTCGGGGGTTATCCAACCGGTCGCCCGCCCCTGTTCCGCGCCATCTGCATGCTGGGCCCAAACATTATAATTTGTCGCAATCATAGAGGAGCGGATATCCGTTGCCTGAACAACGGGAATAATGGGGATTTTTGTTTCCGCTTGGCAAAGAGAAAGGAGTTTTACAAGCTCAACCGCCCGAACGCCCGTTGCTTCTTTGTAAGTTTTGAAGTTAATAAAAAACACATATTAAAAGTACCACAGGTACCAAAAGCATCACAAGTACCACAAGTTTAAGAGAAAGTAGCCCGTGATACCTGTGGTACACGTGCTACCCGCTTGCCCTCCATAGCTTTAGCGACGGAGGGTGGTACTCTCTACTTAACCTCAACCTTCCCCTCCATCCCTTGCTGTCTGTGGTTGCCTATATCGCAATAGAAGGTGTAGGTTCCTGTCTTGTCGGCCGTTATCGTTACCGAGTCTTCTTGCCCTGCTCCGATTGTCTTGGTGGCAGTCCTGAACTCGCCCATAACCAAGTTATGGGGCAAAGACCCTGTATTCTTAAATGTAATTTTTACCGTTTCTCCGTCTTTCAGCGCGATATTGGACGGGGAGAAAGAGTATTCATCTCCGCTAACAACAATCTCGCGGGGAACGGTACTATTTATTGCTTCTGCCGGAGTTTGAGTAACACCGGTGGGCGGCGCCGTGCTTTTGGTAGCCGGTGCTTTGTATCCTCCCTGAAGCGCCAAAACCGCAACAACAACCAAGGCAACCAAGATCCCAAGAAAAGCCCAAATTCCTTTATTCATATTCTCACCCCCCTTTGATACTTTTGATACTTTTATCTTACTTGATATCCCAAAGCGTATGCAATCTGGAAAAGCCAAGCATTGACATACCGGTATGTATTGGTTAAAAGAAGAAGCCCTAAAATTGCCAAAATTACCCCTGCTACCCTTGAAATAGGCCCAATATGACGGGAGATAATGGGTATGTATTTTGGCGCATGAGCAAGGGTAAGAGAAACAACGATAAAGGGAACGGATATGCCGAGGGAATAAACGAAAAGAAGTGCTGCCCCCGCGACTGCAGTTTGAGAAACGGCGGCCAAAGAAAGAATTGCTCCCAAAACCACCCCAACGCAAGGCGTCCAAGCTGTTGCAAAAACTATGCCGACCAAAAAAGCCCGGCCATAACCCAAATGCGAAGTCCAAGAAGGCAATCTGGATCTATGCTCTCCGGCAAGAAAAGGGACATTTAATATCCCGGCAAAATTCAATCCGAATATAAAAATCAAACCGCCGCCTACGGTGCGAATGATATCGTTAAACTGGCGAAGGCCATACCCTATCCCTCCGGCCGCCGTCCCCAAAATTACAAAAACAAGAGAAAATCCGAGAATATAAAAAATACTTGAGAGAACGAGCCTTGCTCTGTATTTTTCAAAGCCCGAGGCCGCCAATTCTCTTGCCGAAACTCCGGTCACATACCCGATATAGGCAGGCAAGAGAGGCACGACGCAGGGGGCAAAAAAGGAAACTACTCCCGAAACAAAGGCAATAGGGAAAGAAATAGAAAACATGTCCTTATTTGGTAGTATTTAGTATACACGATGGTGTCTTGGGAGCACGCAACTTTTGGGTAATCTACCCCCCTTGACAACCCGATCAGGTATGTTAATGTGATCTTGCAGTATGGGCAAGTTAAAGTACCAATTACTATCTATAGGGATACTTGTAGCTGCGGCGCTTACCGTTTCTTCTTTTGGAAACTCCCTCTTGCTAAAAAACTCTACCGCCTCAAAGACTGCCGACTATAAAGATGTTCCGGAAATGAAAGATATTCTGGGGAATGATCAAGCCCTGCGCCTGAAAACTACCCGCAAGCTTGTTGAAAGAGTCGGGGTTGAGAAGGCGCTGGAAATACTTGAGCACTCCCCTCTCCCTCACACGGGCGAAGGTCATTTAGCGATACACCAAATCGGGTTTTACGCTTACCAAAAACACGGGCTTGAGTCGATACTTCGTTGCAAGGATTACTTCCTGTACGGCTGCTACCACGGCGCAATTATTGAAGCGGCAAGCGACCAGGGCTTTGAGGCGATTGCCAAGATGACCGACTACTGCAAGGCTTCCCAAGTCCGGTATTTTCAATGCGTTCATGCGGCAGGACACGCAATTCTGGCAATTTGGGATTACCAAAATCTTCCCGATGCCTTAAAAACCTGCGACACGCTTTATGAGAACGAAAAAGAGTTTCCCAACGCCTTAAGTTCGTGCCACAACGGCGCGTTTATGGAAAACCTCTTCGGCGTGCACGATTGGGGCACAGGCAAAGAAGACACGCGAGCGTGGCTGTCTGAAGACCCGTATTTCCCCTGCAATGCGTTTGAGGAGAAATACCACAGAGGATGTTGGCTTAATCAAGGAGCACGAATTTATCAAATAAACAAAGGCGACATCCCAAAAACCGCTGAAATTTGCCAAAAAATAGAAGACCCTCAATATGTCGAATGGTGTATGGATAATCTGGCACGCCAAATACATCCCTTGACCAACGGCGATATCGTAAAGGTCTTCAGCCTTTGTCCTCTGGTTGGCGACGCATGGAGAGAGCATTGCGTTTCGGTTAACGCTGGCGCCTACTATTCGGTAGGAGGAAGACAGGAGGCAATTGCGATATGCAGACAAGTGCTCCCGCAAACCAAGGCCCGGTGCTACACCCTCGTCTTGGGACAAATTCTATCCGACCCGATAGATAAATCTCAAAAGGAAAGCCTTTGCCGACAGCTTGAGCCGCCTTTCCAAAACCAGTGTTTGTCGGGTATTTTGCCCAGCGTTTAGAAATTAATCGCAATGCAACCAAGAGTTCAAAAACTACTTAATTCCTTTTTCGAAAAGTTCCAGTTAAGAATTTTTCCCAAAGGGAGAACAATCATCCGGCCCCCGGGTAAAGATGTCTTTTTCTTGACCAAAGGCACGGTAAAAATGTTCGGCTCGACAAAAGACGGCGTGTTCACTTTAAATATCTACAAACCTTATGCCCTATTCCCTATGTCTTCTGTCTTAAACGGCAAGCAAGAAAAATACACATACGGCGCGTTGACCGAGGTTCGGGGGTATTTTGCTCCTAAAAAAGATTTCAGGCGGTTTATAAAGAAAAATCCGGACATTCTTTTTGATCTCCTAAAAAGAATTTATTCGGGACTGGAAGGGTTCTTTTCCCATTTAGAAGCGATGCTTTCGGGAGATGCTTATCTTCGAATATTAACCCAACTGATTATTTACACCAAAAGATTCGGTCAAAACAATAAAAATAGAATTGCCTTTGACTGGCACATGACACACCACGAACTGGCTTCCCAAACGGGTCTTGCCCGAGAAACGGTCACCAGGGAAATAAAAAAACTTCAGGACAAGGGGCTTATTGGCTACTCGGGTAAAAAATTATTTGTCTACGAATTACCAAAGCTGGAGGGAGAACGTGCTCTCTATTTAGGCTCCTCAAAATTGCCTCTTGACAAGCCGCAAGGATTGTGACCTAAATTACAATAGAGGTAAATTTGATGCGGACCCTGCCCCCGAGACAAAAAGGCATTATTCACATTCTCCCTTTGGAGATAATTGTTGTTCTGGTTATAGCTGGTGTACTTGTTTACCTGGTCACACAAGGCATAGTTAAACTTCCCTCCGTTTCTCTCTTTCAAAAAAAGCCCAATGTAGAACTTCAGGAAACCTACAAAAATCCTTTCAAAAAAGAAACCCAATTCGTCAATCCGTTTGAAACCTACAAAAATCCCTTTACCGTAGGCAGGTAATATGTATCACCCAATTATCAGATTCAGACCGGTTGGCCTTATAAAGATTGCCGTTCCGGCAGTGATGCTTCTTGCCTCTTTGCTTTTTGCGACACAGGCAATATTCTCGCAAGACGCATCCCCGACCCCAACGGCAGGAGCCGAGTTTGCATTCCCCGTAGATGAATTGGGGGGCTGTGCCGACCTTGAGTCCTGTACTAATTATTGCGAAGATCCGGTAAATTACAACGCCTGTACCGACTTTGCCAAAAAGAACGGTTTTTACCAAGACGACCAAACCCTTTATGCCGACGACGCCTTTTGGACAGATACCCAAGACCGGCTGGGCTGTAATTCGGCGGAGTCCTGTTTTAGCTTCTGTTCAGATCCTGCAAATCATGAGGCCTGCAATGCCTTCGCTAAAAGTAGTGAAATCCCCGGCGGTTATACCGACACCCCCGATAAACCGGAATATCTGGAGGTTGCCCAAACGACACTGGGCTGTAATTCGGCGGAGTCCTGCTCAACCTTCTGCGATGACCCGGCGAATGCACAAGCCTGTACTAATTTCGCCAACCAGGTTGGTCTTTTAGGAGGAACGACCACAGAAGGCCCGGGGGGCTGCCAGACTGCCGCCACATGTTCTGCTTACTGCTCCGACCCTAATAACTTTGGCGCGTGTTCAACATACGCGACCGAGGTCGCAGGAACCACATTTGCCGGCCCGGGTGGTTGCACGGACGGAGCCTCCTGCCGAAGTTATTGTGAGCAAAATCCGGGCGATTGCCGAAGCTATGCGCCCAATTCAAACGGTTCTTATGTTCCGGTTTCCTGCGGGCAAGGAGAATATCATGGGCCCGGCGGTGCCTGTACAGCCGTTGCGGACACGCAGGAAGCAGTAAATTGTGTAGGCAACGGTCAGTATTGGGACGGTTCCTCCTGCCAAGTCCAAGCGCCTGTAGGAATTTCAACAGATCTTGCCAATGCTCATTTTGAACCCCGGGATGATATGGGCGGGTGTACTACTCCGGGTACCTGCTATGATTACTGTCAAGCAAATAGCAACAGCCCTTCCTGCGACGGTTTTAATGCAACCACGCCAAGACCGACCGACAGCTATACTCCTTATCTTTATTACACGCCCGGAACGGAAGTAACGCACGAGCCAATTGAATCTATGGGCGGCTGTACCTCGCCTGCCAGCTGCTATGATTACTGCTCAAATAATCCCGGAAATTGCGAGGGCTTCAGTAGCAACTCACCAAGACCGCCGGAAATATATATCCCCGGAACTTATTACACTCCGCCTGCCGATACGGTATATGTTACACCTCCTGCAACGGGCTTCTACACAACACCCATTTATTACACTCCTCCCGCTGGCTCTAACTACACAACCCCTCAATATTACACGCCAGGTATGTACTCTACTCCGTCTTATTACACCCCGCCCCAGGGTTCAAACTACCCAACGCCCACCTACTATACACCGTGGGGAAATTACCCAACTCCTACCGGAGAATACCCAACACCAACTTATTCAACACCTACTTATTACACCCCGCCCCAGGGTTCTAACTACACAACACCTTATTACTATACACCACCGCAATATACTACCCCTTATTATTACACTCCATCTGATTCAAGTTACACAACCCCAACCTACAGTTCACCGCCTACATACACTACGCCGCAATATTACACACCTTATACCGGCGGAGGGTACACAACTCCTGTTTACTATACACCACCGCAATATACTACCCCTTATTATTACACTCCTCCCGCTGGCTCTAACTACACAACCCCGTCATACTATACGCCGCCGCCGCCGTATTCATCACCAAGTTATTACACACCTGGACAATACCCAACGCCGCCGGAGTACACAACCCCTGCCGACTACCCAACACCAAATTATCCGACGCCTCCTCAGGGATCAACATATACCTCGCCATCTTATTATTCACCGACAAGTTATACCAGTCCAAGCTACTACTCTCCGGCAAACTACCCGACACCCTATTACTATACGCCTTATGCGTCGCCCAGCTATTACACACCGCCAGGGGGTAGCAACTACACAAGTCCCGCATACTATTCGCCTTACACGACGCCTAATTATTATTCGCCAAGCTACTACTCACCGGCCTATTACACACCGGGGGGAACTTACACTAGCCCGTATTACACACCAGGTAGTGGATACACCACGCCTGACTCAAATTACACAACGCCCACCACCTCATACTACACCCCGTACATCACACCAAGTACAGGCGGTTACACTTCTCCAACTTATTACACGCCGGGAAGCTACAGCTATCCGTCACCAAGCTATGCTTATCCAACCCCAGGAAGTTCGTACTCGTATCCATCGCCGTCATATGGCACGCCGTCTTATCCGTCGCCCAGCGGCACATACTACACTCCAAGCTATGCTTATCCAACCCCCAGCGGAACATACGGAACTCCGTCATACTCATATCCCAGTCCTTCTTACGGAACGCCCAGTTATGGCACTCCGGAATACGGCACCCCGAGCTACGGCACGCCATCCTATGACTATCCTTCTCCTTCCTATGGAACCCCAGAATCTTATTCTTACCCAACACCGTCTGACGTACAAGGCTCGCGTACAGAAAGATCGTTCTTTGACTTGATTCGCCAATTCTTCAGACTATAATCCTCCGCAAGTTGATATAATCAACTTATGAAATTTCTTTCGGTTATAGTTTTACTTATTACTTATTACTTATTATTTATTACTTCAGCTTCCGCTCATTCCACAGTCCAGATAATAAAAATGACCCCAAACGATTTTGAGCCTTCGGAGGTGACAATTGATGAAAACTCGGCTGTAATATTTGTCAATGAGGACAAAGTCCCCCGCTGGCCGGCATCAAATCTCCATCCAACCCACGACCTTTACCCCGAGTTTGACCCCAAAAAAGCAATAAACCCCGGCGAAAATTGGAGTTTTAAGCCCAAAAAGGCCGGGGTCTGGAAATACCATGACCATTTAAATCCGCATGTTCGCGCAACACTCACTGTCACACCAGAACCAAGTAGCTATGAGGGTACACGTCCAGCGCCCAACATAATTGAATCTTTGAAAAATTATTTTTCTTCACTCATAAACAAAATGCGCTCTTTGCTTTCCTTCCAAAGCCGAGAACAGCAGACCTTGAAACCTGAAGATTTTAAAAAACAAACATCCGAAGAACAGTTCAAAAAGTTAAACGGGTTTAGCAAGGCGCAGGGAGCGGAAAAAGCCTGGACATTTATTACGGAAACTTTTAAGGGCGAGGCAGGCTCTACCGGCAATATACACGATCTTGCCCATTTAGCAGGTAAACTAATTTATGAAGACAAGGGAATTTCCGGAATTGGTACGTGCACACCAATATTTGCGTTCGGTTGCTACCATGGCCTTCTTGATGCCGCTTTCAGAACAAGCCTTGCCGACCTGCCACAGGCTGAAAAAGAATGCGAAAAATTAGGACCTGTGGGCTCCGGACCTTACGGAAGCTGTATCCACGGCATAGGCCACGGCGTTGCAAGCTTCCACCAGAGCAAAGATATCAACAAAGCTCTCTTGGACTGCGACCTTTTAAGAAACGGGCGCGAATTTTGCCATGACGGCGTTTTTATGGAGTTTGTAAGGAGCGCCCCTCCCGACTTTTACACAAAAAGCGATCCGTTCTACCCTTGTAACAGCCTCGAAAAAGAAAACGGAAACAAATACTCACTTGCATGCGGCAGAAACCAAGCGTCAGTTTTTATTTCAAAACTGGCGATGAAGTTTGAGGATGCGGCTAAACTCTGTAACAGGAACAAACTGGACAACAAATTTAAAAATGCCTGTTTTGAATCATTAGGCTTTATGCTGGCAAGTTCAGGCGACACACCGCAAATAATCGCAGGGTGTCAAAGTGTTGCGAACACCACATATTCTGACCTTTGTCTAAAAGCAGCAGCAGGAGAACTTATTTTCCAAAATGTTTCCGGTTGGCAGGAAAAGGCACCGCAGGTATGCAACTCTGTCTCAAATTCCTTTAAAAACACCTGCCAGGAACACCTGCAAAGACTTATCAAAGAATACGGTAAAGAAACCGAGAGTAAATTTAGACTTTACAAAGACGGCGAGTCATCTAATATAAATATATACGTAAGAAACCAGATGGCTGTTTGCTACGAAGGCGGCAGCACTGATGACTGTTACAAATACGCCGCGTCTTTGTTTTCTGAACAGTTTGGTTTGAGAAAAACGCTTGATATCTTTCAAAAAAACGAGGATTACCCCGAGGTTTACGCTCGCTGCCACGAGACAACCCATTATCTGTCGAGAAACGAGTATAAGAAGACGGGAAGCATTCCGATGGTTTATGCCCAGTGCGACTCGACCTGCCATGGAGGCTGCTACCACGGTGCGCTTGAAGCATATTTAAAAGAAAAGGAAGAAGCGTTTGAGGATATGCCGGAAGCGTTCGGCAACATCTGCGGCAAGTCTGAAGACTACGACAAACCGCTTGTCTTTAACGAATGCCATCACGGCCTAGGACATGCAGCAATGTTTGTAACCGATATGGAAGTACCGGAATCACTTAGCCTCTGCGACACCTTGACTAGACAAGAAGACCGTGAGCGCTGTTATAGTGGTGTTTTTATGGAAAATTCTTCAAGCTCGACCAACAACGACCATCCCGGCCGCTGGGTCAAAACAGACGACCCCCTCTTCCCCTGCAACTCACTTGATCAAAAATACGCGAAGCTCTGCTACCGCTATCAAAGCTCTCATTTTGCGCTAATTACAAACCATAATTGGCAAGAAACCGTCAGGCTTTGCCTGTCTGTTCCGGAACAATATCGGGACGAATGTTTCCGGACTATTGGAACAAACCAAGTAGGCTTTACCCAAGACACAGGCCTTATGCGCAAAAACTGCGCTCTTGCGCCAAACTCGCATTTTCAAGAGGTGTGTTTACAAGGAGTAATTTCCTCTTTCGCCTACCGCTTTGTCGGAGATATTGGGCGCATGGAAAACTTTTGCCTCGAAGTCTCGGATAATTATCAAAAGGCATGTTTCAGACAAGCAGGAACCTCTGTAATCGATTGGGTGAAAGACAAAAAAGAAGCCCTGGGTTTTTGCAATAAAATACTAAACCCTAAATTTTCCGGTTGGTGCAAGGCCGCTATCCCTAGTTGACATATGCCCTTTTGGAGCAAACTTCTCAACCGGGAATGGTTTGAGTAAGAACCCAGATAACTAAGACCCCTGCCAAAAGAAGGCCCGCCTGATGCCAAGGTTTGTCCTTGTGTTGACTTTCAACCTCGGGCAATAAATCAGAGGCGCCTATGTAAAGAAAGAGTCCTCCCGAAATTGCCAGAAGCAACCCAAAGTTGTCCTGAACACCCGAGGAAAAAATAATAACAAAGAGTGCCCCGGCATAGGTTGCCAGAGCGGACAGTCCGTTAACAAGGATGGCCCTTACCTTTGACCAACCGCCGGCAAGCATTAGGCCAAAGTCGCCCATTTCGCTCGGAATTTCATGAAGAAAGGTGGCAACGGCCACCAAAATCCCTAAACCAGGGTTTGCTAAATAGGCAGCGGCAATAGCCAAGCCGTCCAAAAAATTATGAATTGTATCGCCGGCAACCAGAAGCGGCAAAGAAGACTTGACAACAGTTCTCGTATGCTCCTCGTGGTGGTGGATATGCATAAAAAACTGCTCGAAGAAAAAGGCAACAACCATAACGACCAAGACCGTAGAAAAAACAATCCCGGGTCCAACTTCTTCGGCTGCCTCCGGAAGAATATCAAGAAGCGACACTGCAAGCATTGTGCCTGCGGCAAAGGGAATAGCGTGAATTGACAAGACTCTCCCCCAACTCTTTTTTGTAATAAGCACAAGACCGCCGAGAAGGCCCAAAAGACTGCCCAGAGTGGTCAAGCCAAAAATCGGAAGAATACTTTCCATTCTCTTAGTCTAGCATTCCGGAAGCCGGACATACAACAAGAAGGCAACAAGCCCTCAAAGCAGACTAATTACCGCGTTTTTACCGCATTATTGCCGCAAGCGGCCGCGGGTTAAGCCTCGAGCTTTGTATAAACACCAAGAATTGCCAGAACCGCAGCCACAATCAGCCACTGGGTTGAAGCAAGCCAAATATCGGTTCCCAAATACCCTAACCCCGCCAAAAGCACGGCAATAACCGCGCCCGAAATCAGGACCTGGGAATAAAGCCGCCAGTCCTTCTTCCCGACCAAACCCTTTTTCTTATCGGAAGCCAAGTTTCCTCACCCCCTCTTTTACCCGCCTAAAGGCGCAGCACGAGGCGTGAACGAATAGTTCCCAAAAGCCGAGTGCTAAGACTAGGCGGGCACTACTATTTCATTGTAGCACCATTGAAGAGGAGGTGTTCAATAAGAGATATTAGCGATCTCTTCTGAAATCTCGTCTTGGTCCCCTGCCTGCACCTCTGTCTCCACCGCGATCTCTGTTCTCTTCTCTGGGTCGAGCTTGGTTTACGATTATCTTTCTGCCTTCAATATCGTATCCGTTAAGCGTCTCTATTGCCTTTTGTGTCTCTTCGTCTGTTGACATTTCAACAAAGCCGAAGCCGCGAGAACGTCCGGTCATGCGGTCTGTAACTACATCCGCTGAAACGACCGTACCTGCTTGCGCAAAAAGCTGACCAAGATCAGAAGAACCCATCTGATAAGGAAGGTTCCCTATAAAAAGTCTTGCTGCCATCTATATACTCACCACCTGTCTTTGTTTCACCCGGGAAAGCTAACCAAGAGGAATCCGCCGGCTGGCGGACCATCCAGAGGCCTCCACACGTGGGCCGCCAAGCGGCCCTCAAACTCTGTCAATGAAACTGGCAGGGGTAGTATAACAGGTTAGTCTCCCGGAAAGCAAGGTCTTTAAAGAATAAGGTCTGTCAGCGACTCGCCGGTGTGGATACGGCAAACGGCCCCGGCCAACATGGGCGCAACAGATACAATCCTCACTTTTGGGTGGCTTTCTACTTCTGGGCGATGCTGTATGGTATCGGTAATTATAATTTCATCGATTGCCGATTTATTAATTGTTTCTAGTGCAAGCCCTGAGAACACCCCGTGCGTCGTAGCAACCATAATTTTTCTTGCTCCCCTGCTCTTTAGAAGCTCGGCAGCATGGGTAATAGTCCCTGCGGTATCAATAATATCGTCCACAATAAGAACATCGTTTCCTTCCACATCGCCTTCCAGAACCAAAGCCCGAGAGATATCGTTTACCAAAACATCCCTCTCTTTGTAAACTATTGCCACCCCAGCGGCTTCTAGCCGTCTGGCATATGCGGTTGCACGAGGTACGCCGCCTTTATCCGGAGAAACAACTTTTAAATTCACCAAGTTTCTTGACTCTATTGCAGGTATTAAGGAATAGCTTCCGTACAAATTATCCCATGGTATCTGTACGTACCCTGCTTGCTGTTCTGAATGGATGTCAATGGTCACTATCCTTGCCACGCCGCTCTGTTCTATCATCTTTGCCACAAGCGAGGCGCTTATTGGAACTCTGGACATTTCTTTTCTGTCTTGCCTTGCGTAACCAAAATAAGGAATAATGGCCGTAATTTCGCCGGCGGAGGCGCGTTTTGCGGCATCAATCATTAAGAGAAGCTCCATAATATTATCGTTTACTGCCGGCGGGGAGGTCGGCTGAATAATAAAAATGTCCCGCCTGCGCACATTCTCCGGTATCTGTACTCTCACTTCTCCATCGGCGAAGGAGGAAATAGGTTGCAAAACCTCCTTTTGAAGAATTAATCCTACACTGCGTGCAAGCGCCGTGTTGGCCCGACCGCTTAAGACTAAAAAATCGCCTCTAAAGACGACCTCGGAACCACTAATATTTGGAGAAGTTTCGTTTGATGGATGATCTTCTTTGCCCATTAGGGAATCCGGGCAAGACAACTAAAGGTAACAAAAACATGGCTATCAGTCAACAGTAAAACTTAATCTCTAAAAGCAATATCTTTGCGTTTTTGCACCCGAATATGACCTATTTTCTTCTCTTCAAGAAGACTTGTCCCCCCGCTTGCCTTTCTCAACCAAGCCTGTTGAATATCAATATCCTTATCCTCCTCAATAACCAAAAATCTAAATTTATCGCAGCCCAGCGTTGGCTGGTTGTAGAAAAGTGAGCCTGGAACATATGTATGTTTTGAAGTAACAGGATAAGGCAAATTTTGATATTCGCAGGGAACAAATCCATATTTTCCCCGTCCGTACCACCAAAAGAGGTACTGGTAAGGAAAATCATGGTCGTCGTCCGCTAAATAAACATAGGCATTGAAACCGTCCCCTTCGCTGTTTTGATAAATCCAGTCAAGAGCCCGGAGCTGGTTTGCCAGAATGCTGGGATTATCGGAAGGCCGCAGGTACTCCAGATATCTTTCCTTAAAGACCAAAAATTGAGAAAGAAAAACAGCTCCTAAGATAAAGGCACTAAATTTTTTGCTTAGATTTGTGGCCGCCAGAATAAAAGAAATAAAAATAAGCGGCGGTAAATACAAGGTATGCCAGTCCCGCCAGCCTTTATTGGTTGAGAAAAATAAATAGGAAGTAAGAGTAAGAGTAAGAGTAAGAGTTATGAAGTACATTTTGAATTTGTTTTCCGGGGAAGTCCTAAAGAAACCAAACATCGCCCCGCCGAATAGAACAAGGCTAATCCACAGATTTTGAGGAACAATACTATTTTTCAGTATTTCTAAAAACCCAACCCCTACTCTTCCGAAATTTGTTCCTGAAAATGTGCCGAGTGCCGAACCTTGGCTGGCTTGAGCAACCACTAGAAAGTTCCTTCCCGTTTGGGACAGAAATACTAAAAAACTAAAAAACATAAAAACAATAAATATCTTCAGGGGCAATCTCCGCACGAGTACCGCCCAAACCCCGACCGTTAAATAAAAAAGGAGGAGGGCAAACGCCCCGGCAACTTCTGTATTGAAGGCAAGAATAACCGGCAGGACAGCCCAAAAATAGGAGCTCTTCTTACCTTGAAGAAAGTTGACAAGAAGTAATATTTCAAGGATCGCCAAAAAAACTAAAGGGAAAGGGTTAAAAGCATAGCGGGAAGTATCATAAAAAGGCCAAAATATCTGCAAAGCAGCACCAATTAAAAGCGCGACCGAAGGAGAAACATGTTTTGCAACCTGCCACAGAACAAGGCCCGTCGTAGCAAGTGACAGAAGAATCATCAAAAATACCGCTCCGAACGGATGGCCGTTAAAAAGTTTGTAGCCGGCGGAGATAAAGTAAAACCACCCGGACCCTGCAAAAACTCCCGGAATATTGGTTTCTGGTCCTTTTAGGAGAAGTTGTCCCCTGCTCCAAATCTCCCGGGCATAAACCGCGTCATAACCCTGATCGGTTGTAAAGAAGAAATTGTTGCCTTGGGCGGGTATGACCCTGACAACAAAGGCTAAAATCAAAATTAACCCGAATAGTAATAGATGCTTCTTGCCCACACCCTTTATTCTATACAACAAGTGTTATGGATAAAAATGGAGGCCTTAAATGAAGCTTCCTCACATTAACCCTGTTTCTTAAAACCCCAACTTTTCTTTAACTAAAATAACTGTAATTCTTTCAGGCATGACCTCTTTGTTAATGATAAGAATCTTGTTGACAGACGAGGGCATGCCGTAAGCCTTTCTTGCCCGCTCATCCTCCAAAGGCAGGGGGTATTCATAAATTCTCTTTATCCCTTCTTGGGTGTCCGTGACGATTTTCTGTGTGCCCACGACAAAAATTACCCTGCCTCCCGCATAAACTTCGCTAGAGAGTTGGCTTCCAGAATTGGAGGCAATCAATAAATGCCCGTCTTCTGTTGCCGCATGGACCGAGGCCACTACCCAGTCAGGAGCGGCACCAATTTTGGCCATTTCTCTTGCTTGTGTATTTCTATCCATAGCAAAAAGCTTTGGACGGGTGGCGTTATATTTGCCGGATTCGTTGATTTCCTTGTCCACCCCAATGGCTTCCAAAGTTTGAGAAGTCATGGTAAAAACCTCTGCTCCTTGAGGTAAAAGCTGCAAAACTTTATTCTTGGCTTCTTCACTGTTTTTGACAACCTCTACCTTAAAATTGTTCGACCGTAAAGCCTTGACTGTCCTCTGAATAGCCTCTTCGTTCGCAAGTTGGCCATATTTTTCATTTGGCTTCATATTATATCTCCCGAGTGACCCCATCTTGGCACAAACGGGCCTAAAATTTTACACACAACAGCTTAATTTTGTTATATCAGTGGTAAATGATAAAGCAGTAATCTTAATTGCCTCGGAAAGGGTTGGAAAGACGGGCAAGCTATCTATGATATCGTCAACTGTCATTTCTCCTTTTAAGATGTAAATTCCTTGGTTGATGATATCTGCCGCATCTGGCGCCACCATATGGATACCTAAAATTTTTCTATTTTCCGCGCTTATGACCATTTTGATTACTCCTCTGGTATCTTTAATTGCACCAGCCTTGGGAACTTTGGAAAAGTCAATTGTATTGCAATTGCATTTTCCGCCGCTTTCAACAACCTCCGCATCAGTCATACCTATCCCTGCAACGGCAGGATAAGTAAAAACAGCATATGGAACTTGCCAGTAGTTGATACTGTCGCGACTCCCAGTTAAGGCGTTTTTAGCGGCTAAAGTTCCTTCTATTGTCTCAAGCCTTAGCTTTTGGTTTGTTACATCCCCAACAGCAAAAATATAGTCCTGGGAGGTTTTTTGATACTCATTGACTTTAACAGCTTGCCTCTCGTCAGTTTCCACCCCGGCTACCTGCAAGTTCAAATCTTTGGTGTTGGCGGTTTTACCTGCGGCTAACAAGATTTCCTCTGCCTTAAATTCCTGTTCAATGCCTCTGATTTTAGCTTTGACAACTTTCTCCGAGCCTTCTTTACGAACCGACAGTGTTTCAGCTTCTATATAAAGTTCAATTCCCTCATCGGATAAGTACTTTTGTAAAGTCGAGGCAATTTCCGGTTCAACTCTGGGCAAGATAGTATTTCCTCTTTGTAAAACAGTAATTTTAGTTCCAAAATGATGAAACATCTGGGCAAACTCCAAACCTAAAGGCCCTGCTCCAATAATAACCAAAGATTTAGGCTGTTTCTTATTAGCCAAAGCCTCAATATGAGTTAGATGCCCTGCTTCTTTAATTCCGGGAATTGCCGGAACATTGGCGGTTGAGCCGGTGGCAATCACAAATTTCTTACCTTGGTATTTTTGGTTATTGGCTACAATCTCTGTCGGTGAGATAAACTTAGCTCTATCCTCGATAAAAGTAACGTTTGGTAAGTTCCTCAAGACATCCTCATATTTTTCCTTTCTCATTGCTGCCACCACATCCAACTCCTCTTGAATGGTTTTGCCAAAATCAAACTCATCTACTCGAAGCTTGATGCCTCCGAAATTGTGGTGTTGAGAATAATATAAGACTTCACCTACCCTAAGAAGATTTTTGGATGGAATACAACCGACATTGACGCAAGTTCCACCTAAAGGGAGGCCGTCATTTACCATTAAGGTTTTAGACCCTAACTCATTAGCTTTAATCGCCGCAGCAAATGCTCCCGCGCCCCCACCAATAATAATTAAATCGAAATTGTTATCACTCATGTTCTAACTACAATTTGGACACATAATTCTCCACCTCATTAAATATTTATACCCCACACCCTGCTCCACCTCTTGTTTGAGGCAAAAGGCCCGGAATTTTGGCAATTTCTGCCTGTACATTTTTACCCCAGCCGCTACCCGTTGAGTAATCAGCTCCCAATGCTACTTTTGGATCAACATTATCCCAATCTGTGTTTTTAACAACCTTAAAATATAAGGCTGTTTGAATATAATTTCGCGGAAACCAAAAAGAATTAAAAGCAAGGGCTTCTTTGTATAGCTCATCTTCAGTGAGTTCTTGAGAGACTCCGAGTTGGAGAAGCCCTAATAATGCTGAACCATGATTACAATCTTGGAAGAAGGTAGAATTGTTACAGCAAGGACGGTAGGTGTTTTGGGCAATTTTAGTAACCAAGGCCTCTTGCTCCGCTGTTAACGCCACTATCCTGAATTTATTGAAGTACGCTCCCCCATTTTCTTCCTTTCCAATATTCCAACCACCAGTTGAGGCAAAGTTAAAAAGAGATTTGCCGTTAACAGGGCTATCCTTATTTGTTGACATATAGTTTGATAGTCCTAATGCCCAGAGAAGATTGACGTAGATGTTGGCATTTTCGCGGGTGAGAAGAATTGGTTTGTATGAAGGTTCATTTAAGACTTCTTTTAATGGGTCAGGTAATCCTCCGCGTTCTTGATAAATTGCCTCAAACTTGCTTTGGTCAATCACCCCATTTTGTACTAACTTTATGATACTTTCTCCTAAGAAAATTTTACTTTGGAAACCTTGTTGTGGCAAAACTTTAGTTACCACCTCATCATAAACTTTATTGCCTGTTGAAGAAGTGTTAGCGGTATTTAGTTTATTGTCGCTTGGGTCAAGAAGTGCTGTCTTATTCGAAGAAAAGCTTTGCTTATTAAAGAAACCGAAAACTATCGGGTCGGTCTTAAGCACATTCCAGACAATAAGTATCAAAACAGTAACTA
>CAYSOV010000005.1:1025-24176 GCA_964432785.1 uncultured Gammaproteobacteria bacterium | reverse complement strand
ATAGTCGATTTGCAAAATATTTATATTAAGGAGGGAACTATGCGGTGGTATGAGCTCCGCGGGTTTTGGACGGATGCCGGTACTTTCGAAAGTCTTTTCCAAGCAAACCTGTATTGGGCTCAAAAAAAACTACATAAGCACCCCCCTCTTAAATAGGTCAAAACAGACTTGATTGGGCTTCATTTTCAGCCTTAAAAATGATATAATTTGTGTATGGAAAAAGACGCAAGTGGCTACGCCAAGAATGTCTTTTGGAGTCCAACCAAAGGACAATTGTCGCTTGTTAAGGTTGTCGAAGAAATATCCTCGTTTGTCGGCCAGGACAAGCATAGTCACTACAGGGTTGTCATTGGCACCGATTCCCAAGCGAAGCGTATTAATGGCGAGTCAGAAATTGATTTCGTAACCGCAGTTGTTATCCATAGACTTGGGCGTGGGGGGCGATATTTTTGGAAGAAAGAGAAACAGAAAAAAAGATATGTTCTTCGCGAAAAAATATATACCGAAACCTCTATGTCTCTTGCCTTAGCCGAGGAGCTGGTGCCGCTTTTAAGACATGAAATCCCCGTAAGTAAATATGACCTTGAAATTCATATTGATGTCGGCCCGGTTGGCCCGACCAGGGAGATGATTAAGGAGGTAGTCGGGATGGTAAGGGGCAACGGATACACCGCAAAAACAAAGCCGGAGTCCTACGGCGCTTCCACCGTTGCCGATAGGCACACATGAGACTCTTGATTACTGGCGGAGCAGGATTTATAGGTTCTAACTTCATCCGATATTGGATTAAAAAATATCCTAAAGACCAAATTATCAATTTGGATAAATTGACCTATGCAGGCAATCTAAGCAACTTAAAAGATCTAGCTAAAAAATCACAGGTATAAGTTTATCAAGGGAGATATTAGTAATCCCGCCAATGCCCAGAAAGCTTTCAAACCAAGAGTCGATATTGTTGTGAACTTTGCAGCAGAAAGCCATGTAGATAGAAGTATCTATGGGCCATTGGATTTTGTAAGGACCAATGTTTTGGGCACGGCTGTCCTTCTTGAAGCAACCAGACAGCATAATGTAAAGAAATTTATACATGTTTCTACGGACGAGGTTTACGGAGAGTTGCCTTTGCACGGCTCAAGAAAATTTAAAGAGACTCTACGGTACTGGCCAAGAAGTCCTTACTCTGCGTCAAAGGCAGGTTCGGATCATCTGGCTTATGCGTATTTTGCGACATACGACTTACCCACCGTTATAACTAATTGCTCCAATAATATTGGCCCCTATCAGCACCCGGAGAAATTTATTCCTTTAGCGATTACCAATGTTCTTGAGGGAAAACCAATTCGGGTTTATGGAAAAGGAGAGAACAAGCGGGACTGGATTTGGGTTATCGATCACTGTAGAGGAATAGAGGCGACTATAAAAAAAGGAAAGTCGGGAGAAACATATCTCTTAGGAGGTAAAGACGGAGCTAAATTTAACAACCTCGAAATTGCAAGGATGGTCCTGAAGAAGATGGGGAAGAAAGTGGTTATAAAAAAAGAAAAGAAGGACAGAAAAGGAGAAGCAACAATCCATTTGGTTGCCGATCGACCCGGACACGACCTACGATACGAAATTGACTGGAGTAAGGCAAAAAGAGAGCTTGGTTGGGAACCAAAATATGGACTGGAAAAAAGCCTTGAGGAAACGATTATCTGGTATAAAAAAAACGAGTGGTGGTGGAAACCATTAAGGAAGTCTAGTGTTGTAGTTCGGCATAAATAAAACAATTAGGTTTCTAGCAGATCGGGGCGGTTCTTTCTAGTGCGCTCAAACGCCTTTTTTGCCCTCCACTCTTCGATTTTTTTGTGATTTCCCGATAAAAGCACCCCCGGTACTTTCCAACTCTTAAAGTCCTCGGGTCTTGTATATTGAGGATATTCCAAAACAGCCGTCGGGTGTCGGGTATCAGGTGTCAGGTTAGAAAAGGATTCAAGCTGAATGGCTTCGGGTTTCTCCAATACACCCGGGATTAGTCGCACCACAGCGTCAACCATGACCATAGCAGGCAATTCTCCGCCCGTTAAGACATAGTCCCCAATAGATATTTCCTCATCTATTAAATACTCTCTTGTTCTGTGATCAACGCCCTCGTAGTGGGCGGCAAGAAGAATCAGATGCTCAATATCTGATAATTCTCGAGCTTTTTGTTGATTAAATATCTTTCCACCCGGATCAAGCAAGATAACCTTTCCCCTTTCCCCTTTCCCCATTTGTCTTAATTGTCTTAATGCATGGTAAATGGGTTCTATCATTAATACCATTCCAACCCCTCCGCCATACGGCCTATCGTCAACAGTCTTATGTTTATCTTTAGCCCATTGCCTTAAGTTGTGTATTTTTATATCGACGAGCCCCTTTTCTTGCGCGCGTTTAACAATGCTTTCGTCAAACGGACCCTTAAACATTCCTGGGAACAGCGTGAGTATATCTATTTTCATAGTTTCTATTTTACCCGATATTGTTCCTTGTGTCTCCTTATTGCTATAATCGGCGAATTCCTAGGATAATATGAGAGATTCAAATGAAAGCCGTAGTTATCACGCCGACATTTAACGAGAGAGGGAATATCCCTCGCCTTTTGGAATCAATAAACCGGACAGTTAAGGGAATTAAGAATTGGAATATAGAGCTCTTGGTGGTTGATGATAATTCGCCCGATGGGACGGCGAAGGCGGTAAAAAAGATTGCAAAAAGAAACAAAAAAATACACCTCCTTCTTCGTAAGGAAAAAGTCGGTCTTGGGGCAGCCTACCTTGCGGGGATGAGAGAGGCATTCGGCAAATTAGAAGCGGATATAGTCATTGTCATGGACGCTGATTTATCTCACAATCCCAGGTATATTCCCGGCTTTTTGGCGGCAATTGAAAAAGGCGCGGATTTTGTAGTCGGCTCGCGCTATATCAAGGGAGGAACTATAGCTAAAGAATGGGCACCGCATCGTAAAATTTTGTCCGTCTTTGGGAACGTAGTAGTCTCCCTAATGCTTGGGAAAAATAATCTTAGCGACTGGACCTCCGGGTTTAGGGCTATAAAAAGAGAAGTTTACAAGAAGGTCGGGCCCCATATATCCGAAGACAAGATAGAATTTAAAGGGTATACCTTCAACATATCATTTGCCTACCACACGGTTCTTGAAGGATTTAAGATTTCCGAGGTGCCGATTAAATTTGTAGATAGAACCAGCGGAAAATCAAAATTGGGAATGGAGTATATGTTGCATACTCCACTTTTCCTTTTCAAGACTCGACTAAAGAGAGTTATTAAAGCTATAATTCTGTAGCGAAGCGAAAGATATTATACGTAGTATAATTTAATTGTGAATATTGTCGTAATTATTCCTACCTATAACGAAGTGGAAAATATCGGGCGGATGCTTGATGTGCTCGCAAAAGAAGTATTTCCCAAAATCAAAAACCATAATATGGAGGTGCTTGTGGTGGATGATAATTCTCCGGACGGCACAGCCAAAATTGTTAAGAAAAAACAAGGAGAATATAAAAATGTCCGGCTTCTTCTGGGTCAAAAGGAGGGTCTGGGCGCAGCCTATGTTCGAGGAATGAAGTATGCAATGAGGGAGATGAAAGCCGATGCGGTGATAGAAATAGACGCCGATTTTCAGCATGACCCCAGAGATATAAAAAGGTTGGTGGCGGAATTTGACAGGGGCTATGATTATATTATCGGTTCAAAGTATGTTCCCGGCGGATCCGTCCCAAGGCAATGGGAATTTTATAGAAAATTTCTCTCTTGGGGAGGAAATATTTTCGCCCGTTTAGCCCTTCTTATATTTTCCGTTAGAGATGTGACTTCGGGATTTAAGTTGACTAAAGTAAAAAACTTCTTGGACAAGATTGATTTGGACAAGATCCTTTCCAAATCTTATGCTTACAAAATCCACATTATGTATGAGATGGTTAAGGAAAAGGGGGCGAAGGCCAAGGAAATACCGATTAAGTTTCATTACAGAGAAAGAGGTTCCTCAAAAATAGAGCATGAGGATATTATCGAATCTCTAAAAGTTGTAATTTTACTATTCTTTAAATCGCGATTCTTTAAATTCGGAATTGTTGGTTTTGTGGGTTTTCTTATAAACGCGGCAGGTCTTGAATTTTTTTCGGAAACAAAAATTACCGCGTTTTTAGCGGCGCATTTTTCAAGACTGGATCATCTGCCTGTTTTGAATATTGCAGCCCAACCCTCCGCTTGGGCAGCGGCGATTGCTGCCGAGTTTGCGATTATATCCAACTACACTTTTAATAATTTCTGGACTTTCGCAAAAAGAAAAATTACGAACCCATTGCGGTTTTTTTGGAAGTTCCTGCATTTTAACCTTACATCTTTCGGCGCCATTCTTATTCAATTTTTCGTTGTGGGATTTGCCGTTCTATTATTTGGCGAAAAAACTATTGTAAGACAGGGTGCTTTGGTGTTTGCCGTAATCTTTCTAATAGTTCCTTATAACTACACTATGTACAATGTGTTTATTTGGAAAACATGGAAGATTCCCGGTCTTCGCTGGCTTCAGAATAAAAAAGGGATGTTTACCGATTAAAGAAGCGGCCCCCAATTCCCAATTGGAGTTACATTATTGGCTATAAAGGCTATTGAAAAAATATATATTGGAATAATAATTACTATTAATGCCCAACGAAAAACTTTGTTAGTGAGCAGTTTGCTGAATGCAATAAATAGAAATGGTATAAGCGGCAGGCTATAGCGGGCAATATCTCTGTGGGAAACAAAGAGTGTAGAGATGAAAAAAACAGATACGAAGGAGGCCATAACCGGCCTTTTCTGTTTAATTAAATAAAGTGCTCCTATTGCTCCCATTATATATAACCAAATAACTTCTTCGAGCCAAAAAGTTCCGACCCAAGTTTGGCCGGGATTAAAAACCTGAAAGGGAGGAAACATTAAGTGGATATTGTCTCCCGAATTAAAATACGCAAAGAAGTTGCCATACTGGAGACCGTACCATGTATAGATTAAAAAGAGTGTTAAAGGAATAAGGAGTATGGGATACGCCTTCCAAGGCAGATTCCGTAGCCAAACCGAGGCTTTAGTGTGAGCGAGTTTTGGCCAATTCGGAAGAATAAGCGCGATTACAAAAGATATAAAAAGTAGTATGCCCGGAGACTTTGTTGCCTGGGCAAGGGACCCGAAAATTGCCGCAAGCCACCATCTCTGTTTTCTAAAATAGTACACAGCAGCCATTAGCGTAAAAAGAAATAACGGTTCGGGGCTTCCAATAGAACGAACAATTAACCAACGCGCAGGAAAAACGGAGAAAAGTATAGTAAGAAAAAGACTGTGCTTTCTAAGACCAAGATTGTTAAGAAGCAGATAGAACATCCAGGAAGCAAGGATGCTAGACAAAAGTGTTACTGCCATCATGGCATACGGATATCCTAAAATGACCGCGAAAGCTTTAATAAGCAACGGGAAAAGCGGATAATGCGCAGAATAATAAATGGCAGGTAGAGGAAACGAGAAGTTTTCTTCTATAAATTGGGGATTATAGAGGCTTTTTGCCGCAACTATATAGTAAGGCCCGTCAAAATTAGCAACTACAGTTGCCATTCCGCCCTGGGGGAGCTTTATGCCCCAGAATTCCGGCAGTCGCAAAAGGAAAGGAAGCCACAGAATAAAAGTTGTGGCAATACTAATTAAGGCAAGTAGTAAAAAGGGTTTCGCTTTCTTGGCTTCTTTCTGGTAGTCCATCTCTTTGCGATGTGGCTCTATCATAGCACACCCTCCTTTTTGTATGCTATCATTTCCGTAATGTTGGCAAAAAAGACCACGTTTGGTGTGGTTATTCCGGTCTACAATGAGGAAGAAGATCTGCCGCGCAATATTCCCATTCTCCATAAATTTCTTGCGCAAAATCTTTCCGGCTACGGCTGGGAAATTGTAATTGCCGACAATGGTCCTTCTCGGGACAAAACCGGAATGGTTGGCAAAGAGCTTTCAAAAAAATTAAGCAATGTTCGCTATGTTTTAATACCAAGACCGGGCAGGGGGGGAGCGCTCAAGGAGGTATGGCTTGCTTCAAAAAGGGACATGCTCTGCTATATGGATATTGATTTGTCTTCGGATTTAAAATTCCTTCCAGAACTTTTCCAGGCGCTCCAAAACGGTGCCGATATTGCGATTGGTTCCCGTTTAAAGAAGGGCGGGAAGGTTTACGGAAGGACTTTTGCCAGAGAGATTATGTCGCGGGGATACAACTTACTTATAAAACTGTTTTTTTGGACAAGTTTTCATGATGCCCAATGCGGGTTTAAGGCAATAAGAAGAGATGCGGCAAAGAAGCTTTTGCCTTTTATAAAAGACAATGCCTGGTTTTTTGATTCAGAGCTATTAATAGTCGGAGAAAAAGCCGGGTTTAAAATTAAGGAGATACCGATTGTTTGGAGGGATGACCCAAGATCAACAGTTAAGGTGGCAAAAACCGCTTGGGGAGACATAAAAGGACTTATTCGTCTATTCTTTACCAGACCGTGGAAAAAAGTCAAAAAGCAAGTATTAAGTATTAAATAATATGGGGACTATTCACAGTGTGAAAGTTTGGCTCCGTGATAATAAAACCGAGGCAATTCTTCTTTTTTTAATTTTAATTCTTGCCGCCTTCTTTCGCTTTTGGAAAATTGGTGAATACTTGCCTTTTATGGGGGACGAAGGAAGGGATGTCCGGGTGGTTGGACGGCTATTGACGGATTTTGACTTGATGTTTATTGGGCCCCGGACTTCAATTGGCGACATGTACCTTGGCCCTCTTTACTATTACCTTATCGCTCCTTTTCTATGGCTCTTTGGGTTTTCACCAACAGGCCCTGCGGTTTTTGTAGCACTTCTCGGTACTGTCACGGTTGGGTTTATTTGGTTTGTCGCGCGAGAATGGTTTGGCAAAACGGCGGCGGGAACGGCGGCCTTTTTGTACGCTATTTCTCCGGTTGTTATAGCCTTTTCAAGGCATTCCTGGAATCCGAATATAATGCCTTTTTTCTCGCTTTTATCCATCTATGGTATTTGGCGGGTTTGGCAAAAACATGAATGGAAATGGCTTCTTGTGCTTGGGGTATCTTTTGCGTTTGTTTTACAGTCACACTATTTGGGATTACTCCTTTTACCCACAATTGGTATTTTTTGGCTTTTGACGGCCTACACGCTGATAAGCAAAAAGCAGCAGATTAATTCAAAGAATTGGAAAGTAAAAAAGTTTTTATTCTTTTCTCTTTTTTCTTTTCTGCTTTTTGCTTTATTAATGTCGCCATTATTTATCTTCGATGCCAAACACGATTGGCGCAACCTTGATGCGATGAAGAGATTTTTTACCGAAAGGCAGGTAACTGTTTCTGTAAAACCCTGGAATGCCCTGCCTAGTTTCCTGCCGTTGTGGAACAAACAGGTTGTTACCGATCTTGTGGTTGCGAAAAATGACCGGTGGGGACAATTTGTTGGGAGCGCTATTTTATTTGGGACTGTTTTTTTATTCTTCTCTCGTATTCCGGTGTTACACAGCAAGACGGTAGATACGTTGCTCCTGTCACCACTTTCTCTGATTACGGTGTGGATTTTAGTTGGGCTTGTAGGTTTGGGTTTGTACAAGCAATCCATCTACACCCATTATTTTGGGTTTGTGTTCACCGCGCCCTTTATATTAGCCGGGGTAATACTTCAGGAGATATGGAAAGCAAGACCAGTTGTGGCCGCGGTAATAATAGTTGGCCTGGTCTGGATTAACATACGAGAAAATCCGCTCAAATACCCGCCACAGCGCCAAATGCAGCGCGTACAAGAAATTGATAGAAAGATAATTGAGGAATCGAGCAGTAAGCCGTTTAATTTTGCGCTTATTGCAAAAAGGAATTACGAAGAAGGGTATCTTTATTTCTTTGAGCTATGGAATGCCCCCGTTAAAGAAATCGATGCCCAAAGGCCAGGAGAAACAATTGCGGAGCAGCTGTTTGTTGTTTGCGAGGATACGGAAAAACCAGGAGAACCCGATCCCTGTAATCCGATAAACCACCCAAAGGCAGAGATAGCAAATTTCGGCTGGTCAAAAATTGAGAGGGAATGGCAAGTTGGCGGTTTCCGCCTCTTTAAGCTAGTTCATACGCAATGAAAAACCTGAAGTTTAAGAGTATAGCCAAATCTATTCGAGAGAGGTTAGAGAGTTCGGAAAAAATTCTTTTGACTCTCCATCGAAGCCCCGACGGAGATAGTATAGGATCCAATAGTGCATTTTTTGAGATTTTAAGACAGTTTGGCAAAGAAATTACTTTGGCAAGTCCGGATCCCGTACCTAAAAATTTAATGTTTGTGCCATACACGGATAAGGTTCTAGTAAAGGATATTTTCGAGATAGGCTTTGAAAAATTCGACTTACTCGTACTTCTTGACTCTTCATCCTGGCACATGACTTCACATAGAGTGGGTTTACCATCGTTACCCCCAAAAGAGAAAACTATCATTATCGATCATCACGCGACAAATGAAAACGAAGGGAATATAAATCTTGTTTTATCCGATCTTTCTTCCACATGCGAGATTGTGTTTTATTTGGCCAAGGAATGGAAAGTGGAGTTTAACAAAAATCTGTCTCAAGCAGTTTTGACCGGCATGGCAACTGATACGGGAATTTTTCAGTTTCCAAATACTTCGCCGGCAACACTTAAAAACGCCGCCTTCTTAATGGAAAATGGAGCATCGTTGGATCTTGTTGTTTTCAATACTAAAAGAAGCAATTCGATTATTGAATTGAAACTTCTGGGAAAACTACTGGACAATTTACAAATTGATAAAAAATATAAGTTTGCATATACCACTCTTTCCTGTGAAGATATCCAGAAAGCCGGGAAGAGAAAGTCGGCCCATCAGGTTAGAGAATTTGCAGCTAATTCGTTTATGCAGGGTATAGAAGGTACAGAATTTGGGGTTGTTGCTATTGAGGAAGAGAGAAACATGACAAGAGTAAGCCTTAGGTCCCGTCGTGGTTTTGATGTTTCCAGAATAGCCGTTGAACTTGGCGGAGGAGGACACAAAGCGGCTGCTGGCGCCAGGATTAATTTGCCTCTCAATAAAGCATTAAAAAGAGCAGTTGAAGTATCAAGGAAGCACAGTAAAGATAATAAATGATATCCAAACTTATAAAACAAGTGCATTCACATCATTGGGTTTATATTTCTTTATTTTTGCTGCTTGGGACTGCCTTTTTCGTAAGAGTATACAGATTAGATGCTTTACTAGGTTTTTATTATGACCAAGGACGGGATGCCTTGGTCATTTGGCGGCTTTTGCACGAGGGAAAATTTTTCTTAATTGGGCCGGTAACCGGAATTGAAGGAATTTACAGAGGCCCTTGGTATTACTGGCTTATTGCGCCGTTTTATCTTGCCGGCGGGGGAGACCCGGTTTGGCCGGCTGTTTTTCTGGCTTTTTCGTCCGTTTTGGCAATTTTAATCCTTTTTCGCCTGGCTGTTTTAGTTGACGGAAAACTCGCCGGGTTTATTGCGGTTATTATTGCCGGTTTTTCTTATTATTTGGTCATTGCTTCTCGTTGGCTTTCAAATCCCACTCCAATGCTCTTTATCAGTATGATTTTGGTTTTGGCTATGTTTTGGGTTATGGAGGGCAAAAAGTGGGCATGGATTCTCATTGGCTTTATGCTTGGCATGGCCATGCAGTTTGGAAGCGCGGCCGAGATATTTTATTTTCCGGCTGTTTTGATTTTTGCGATATGGCAGAGAAAAAATTTGCCGAACAAAAAACTTGCACTTCTTGCTCTCTTTTTCTTGTTCGTTGCTTTTGTGCCGCAGATTATTTTTGATTTAAGACACGAAGGAGTTCTTTCTGACGCAGTTAAAAAGTTTTTAATTAATGACGGAAGCTTTAAGGCCTCTTTCTGGGAAGTTGCAAAAAGCCGTGCGGCACTTTACTATCAAATATTCTTCTCAAAGCTGTTTCCGACAAGTGGTTTGTTTTGGGCGCCCTCTGCCTTTCTGGCTTTAATATCTCTTCTGCTTAACGCAAAAGGACTTTTGGCAAATGGACGGTTTTTAACTATATTTCTTATTTTCGCCTGGCCGCTTTTAGGAATGCTTTTTTTCCAGGGAAACTACGGAAATGTTTACGATTACTATTTTACGGGATATTATCTTGTATTCGTTCTTCTTTTCTCCGTTTTAATCTCGGCTCTTGCCAAAAGAACCGGCGGGGTGATCGTAGTTTTCCTGCTCCTTGCTCTTTTTTTGCAGGATAATTTAGGGCTCATTAAAAACTATCTGGTTGCCGGCGTTGACGGACCAACTCATATTTCTCTGGGAAACGAATTACAGTCCGTTAAATGGGTAATAGAGGAGGCAAAGAGAGAGGATTTTAATGTAGATGTTTATGTTCCGCCAGTTATTTCTTATTCATACGATTACCTGTTTTTGTGGCAAACAACCAAAATCTGCGGGAGAAGTATTTGCGGAATGATTCTCGACCGTCAGGTTCCTTTACTTTATACTTTATATGAAGTTGATCCTCCGCATCCTGAACGCCTCGACGCTTGGCTTGAAAGGCAAAAAGGAATCGGAGTTGTCGCTAAAAGCGAAAAATTTGGCGGTGTTACCATAGAAAGACGACATAGAATATGAAAGAGAAGCAAAATCCATATTTGTCGGTAGTTATCCCTGCCTACAACGAAGAAGACAATATAAAGAAGGGTTCTCCACAAAAAGTTATCTCATACCTTGCGAAGCAAAATTACGAATGGGAGGTTATTTTTGTTGACGATGGGTCGTCCGATCAAACACCGCGGCTTTTAGAAAAACTAACCGGACAAAATAGGATAAAGCTTATCAAAAATCCGCACCAAGGAAAGGCGGCAACCGTTACAACCGGAGTGCTTGCCGCCGGCGGCGACATCGTCCTTTTTAGCGATATGGACCAAGCGACCCCGATTAGCGAGATTGAGAAATTCCTGCCGTGGTTTGACAAGGGCTACGATGTCGTTATCGGATCAAGAAGCGGACGAAAAGGGGCACCGCCGGTTCGGAAATTTATGGCCCTTGGTTTTATTATCTTGCGGACCCTTATTTTGCGTCTTCCGTTTCGGGATACACAGACCGGTTTTAAGGCGTTCGCCCGTAAATCTGCCCAAGATGTCTTTAGTAGATTAAGGATATTTGGCAAAAAAGGGACAATAAAAGGAGCGGCAGTCAAGGCGGGATTCGATCTTGAGCTTTTATATATCGCCAAAAGACTAGGCTATAAAATTAAAGAAGTTCCTGTGGTATGGGAATATCAGGGTACAATGAGGGTCAACCCCATAAAGGATTCCGTAGAAGGGCTGAAGGATATGCTGCGAGTTAGGTGGTATGCCCTGAAGGGGGAGTATCGTGAATAAACTTAAAACTAAAAACTCAAAACTAAAAACCGAGTGGGTATGGGTTGGTGTTTTAGGGCTTGGCATATTGGTACTTGCTTTTTTTCTTCGCACTTTTAATCTTTTTTCAATTCCGATTTTTGCCGATGAGGCAATATATATTCGCTGGGCCCAAGTAATGAAGGCCGAATCAACGCTTCGTTTTCTTCCCCTGTCCGACGGGAAACAACCCCTTTTTATGTGGTCGGTAATTCCATCCTTAAAGATTTTTTCTGATCCTCTTACGGCTGGGAGGATGGTTTCCGCACTCTCTGGTATTGGAACATTGCTTGGTGTGTTTTTCCTCTCGTGGAGGCTTTTTAAGTCAACAAATGCTGGATTGGTCGCAGCATTATTTTATGCCGTCTCTCCGTTTTCGGTTTTTTTTGACCGGATGGCTCTTGCTGACAGCATGCTTGCCTCGTTTGGAATTTGGGCGCTGTATTTTGCTGTTCTAACGGCGCAAAAGCTGCGGCTTGATACGGCAATGCTTACCGGATTTGCGCTTGGGGCCGCTTGGCTTACAAAATCGCCCGGCCTATTTTTTATCTTAATGCTGCCCCTAACGGTTATTCTTGTGAATTGGAAAAAAGGAAAAAATGCCAAAGTTTTGCAATTTGTTCGACTGGTTGGTTTGTGGCTGGTTGCTTGGATGCTTGCGTTTGGTCTATATAATATTCTTCGTCTTGGTCCTAACTTCCATATGATTGCTCTTAGGAATAAAGATTATGTCTTTGGTTTTAGTGAGGCACTTGTACACCCTCTTGACCCTTTTCAAGCGCATATTTTCGAAATAGTTGATTGGTTTTGGAGGCTTTTGCCGGGGAGCCTATTGTTATTGTTTCTTATAGGAATTATTGTTTCTTTTAAAAAATACTGGCGGGAAACTGTTTTATTGTTGATTTGGATATTTTTTCCTCTTTTGGTCCAGGCGGAATTAGCTAAAGTTTTTACCGCTCGGTATATACTTTTTGCAATCCCGCCAATTTTTGTTTTGGCAGGGGTTGCAGTATCGGCTGTAAAAAGGTTTAAAACACCGGGGTTGTTATTATTTTTACTACTGGCCACGGCCCCAGCGTTATTTATAGATTATCTTCTTTTAACTAGGCCTGAAAATGCCCCTCTTTCCAAAAACGAAAGGTCCGGCTATCTTGAAAATTGGACTGCAGGCACAGGGATAAGAGAAGTGGCAAACTATATAAAAGCGCAAAGCGCAAAGCATAAAGCGCAAAGCGAGGGAATAGTTATAGGCACAGAAGGATTTTTTGGCACATTGCCCGATGGTCTGCAAATATATGTGGAGGATATTCCCGGGGTGACGGTTATCGGGGTGGGTATAACCCTTTCCGATGTGCACAAATCGCTTATTGAGGCAAAGAAAGCAGGAAACACTGTTTATTTAGTGGTTAACTCTACGAGATTTAAAGGAGATGCTGATAATTTAGGTCTAAAACTGATAAACTCTTATGTTAAGGCCCAAAGAACTGACGGGACTTACGAGTCATTATTATTTTTTGAAGTAACGGAGAATGCTATTCCTTCAACAACTACTGCGATTAAGAAAACATCCTGAAACAAAGATTGTCTTTGTTGTTTTATTCCTCGGTGTTCTTGCTGGATCTTCTTTCCTGCAGCCAGGTTACTTTAACATGCACGACGATCTCCAAATGATGCGCCAGCTTGTTATAGAGGAGTGCTTTAAGGACGGGCAAATCCCATGCCGCTGGACACCCCACATGGGTTACGGTTTTGGTTTCCCTCTCTTTAACTATTATCCTCCTCTGCCATACCTTACCGGGCAGTTGTTTAGAATTGTCGGTTCGTCTTTTGTGGATACTGTCAAATACACGGCCATCCTCTCGTTTATTGTTTCCGGTTTAACTATGTATATTCTGGGGCGGCAGTTTTGGGGAAGGCTTGGCGGCTTGGTTTCGGCGGCATTCTATATTTGGGCTCCGTACCATGCGGTTGATGTTTATGTTCGGGGAGCAATGAACGAGGCCTGGGCCCTCGCCTGGTTTCCTCTTATACTTTGGTCTTCGTACAAGTTAATAAAAGAAGCCCAGTTTCGCTGGATAGTTCTTCTTGCCCTTAGTTGGTTTGCTCTTTTTACCTCGCACAATCTTATGGTTCTTATTTTTACTCCTCTTTTTGGCGCTTGGGTTTTACTATGGCTTTGGAAAGAGAAATCATGGTTTACGACACTACAGCTTTTCGCGGCCGGCGCTTGGGCGCTGGGTCTTGCCGCGTTTTTTACAATACCGGTCGTTTTGGAAAAGGATTTGGTCCATACGGAAACTTTGGTCCAGGGGTATTATGAGTACGTTGCGCATTTTACAAGCATTAATCAGCTTCTTATTACACGCTTTTGGGGTTACGGGCCGTCTGTTTGGGAGACCAAGGACGACAGGATGTCTTTTCAGGTTGGCCACTTGCATTGGATAATTTCTTTAGTGGTGCTTGGTTTGATAATCCGGAATTACTGGAAGGCGGGAAAGATAAATAATCTTTCATTTATCAGTGTCTTTTTTATCGCTGCCGGCTGGTTTGCTGCTTTCATGGCGCATACCCGCTCGACAAATATTTGGCAAGCTATCCCGTCTTTACAGTTTGTACAATTTCCCTGGAGGTTTGTAACCTTGTCGATCTTTTCTTTCTCCGTAGTTGCAGGGGCATTTGTTAGCCTCTTTGAACAGAGAGGAAAATCTTTTTCAAAATGGCTGGCGGCCGCTCTTATAATTGGTATTGTGTTTTTAGGTAGAGATTATTTTAAGCCGGAGAAGATGGGTCCGATTACCGACAAAGAAAAATTTTCCGGTGCCGCTTGGGAGCTCCAGCAAACGGCAGGTATTTACGACTATCTCCCAAAAAGCGCAAAAGAGGCTCCCAAAGGCCCGCAGAAGACCCTCGCCGATCTTGCCGAAGGAGAAGATGGTGAAATAAAAGATGCACAACAGGGGACTAACTGGGCACGGTTTAAGGTAACTGTTCCTAAAGAGACAAGGGTAAGAATTAATATCTTTAAATTCCCAAATTGGAAGGTGTTTGTGGATGGGAAAGAGGTAGAAACTTTCATAGGCGAAGACTCACTGGGCCGAATGCATATAACCGTTTCTGGGGGAGAGCACGAAGTATACGCCAGGCTTTATAATACCCCACCGCGTACATTGGGAAATCTTATTTCTCTTGCTTCCTGGCTTGCCCTCTTTACAGTACCTCTATGGCGCAGGCGATGAATAAAAGTCCCTTACTGCTTCTTTTTGTATTTTTGGTAGTATTACTTTTATATTATCCGGCACTCTCCGTCTATTTTTCTCAAGATGATTTTTTTCATTTTAAAGCAAGCCAAACGGACGGAAGCATTCCTGAATTCATAAAGCTTTTCGGTTTTCCTTCTTTTGAAGAGCGGGGATACGGATTTTATCGCCCAATCTTCCGCGAAGCCCTCCATAATATTTATTATTCCCTATTTGGTCTTAATGTGCTGCCGTTTCGGGTCTTTTCCTTCATCCTCCATTTTATAAATATCTCCCTTGTTTGGTTCCTTATGCAAACACTTTTTAAAAGGACCGGTTTGCCTCTTTTTGTTGCATTCTTTTTTGGGATAAGCGCTGCGAATATTGCGGTCCTTTATTATCTTGCAGGCGGCATAGAAATTTTGGGCGCTACATTATTTCTCCTTCTTAGCTCCATATTCTTTTTAAAGTATTTGGAAGGGGACGGAGCAAAAAATAGGACACTTTCGTTTATTTTTTTTCTTTTAGGTCTTGCCTCACATGAGCAGGCAGCAGTTACCCCCTTTGTTTTGGCAGGTTTGATATTTACGAAAGTCCCTTTAAAAAATCTTGGACCACGTCTAGTAAAAGAACTTTGGCAATTTTTCTTAATATGGGTGGTGTATCTGTATCTTGATGTAGTAAAGATAGGATTTTTACAAAAAGAGCAGCAGTACGAGATTGTGTTTTCAATACAAAAAACAGTAAACTCTCTTGCTTGGTATGTTGTTTGGGCTTTAGGAACCCCCGAAATGTTAGTAGACTTTGTGCGTCCGGGTTTGAAACTAAACCCAAGTCTAATGCGTTATTGGGGAGAATATTTTAGAGTAATTTTTGCTACCTTTTTTGTATCCATAGCGTTTATAACTGGTAGCATTGGATGGTTGTTTTTATACAAAAGAAAAATCTTCCAGGATAAGAAATTTTGGCTTTTGTTTTTTTGGTTCCCGCTTTCCATTCTTCCGGTTGTATTTTTGCCGTTGCATAAATCAACCTACTATCTTGCTCCTGCGTTGCCGGCATTTTGGGGTATTGTGGGAATTTTGTTGTTTAGCACCTATCGGGAACTAAAAAAAAGGTGCCCGAGGCTTTCATTTATTCTATTCGGCGCGGCAACCATGTCTCTTTTTATTTTGTCAGTAGCATCTATAGGGCTTGGTCATTCTACGTACCCGGCGGCTACAAGGGGAAGAATTTCCGAGAAGTTAGCCTATGAGGTTTATATAAAATATCCTACTGTTCCAATAGGTTCAGCCATATATTTTGAAAACGATCCGGAGTATCCGTTTGTGGCCAAAGATTGGGGGGGCACTTCAAAGCAAGCGGCTTTTGTTCTAAACAACGAAGATGCCCTCCAACTTTTATATAAAGATCCTACATTGAGAGTGTTTTATGAGGATTTGGGGGGTGTTCCCCCAGATTTTCCGGAAGACAGGGTTTATTCACTGGTTGCTCGAATTCAATAGTGCTACAATTTAGGCTGTGGGGAGGACAGATTACGAGCATTTAGACCCGACCGCAGAATTAAGTTTGGATACGGTAAAAAAAAGGGCTGTTTCACGTATAGTGGCCCTGACCGGGCGCACCTTTCTCCTTCAGGCAGTAGCCCTTGTTGCAACATTCCTTCTTACGGTTTTTCTTTCCCCTTCGCAATTTGGAATATTCTTCTTAGTCTCGGCAGTAATCAATTTTTTTGCCTATTTTTCCGATATAGGTCTTGCCGCAGCGCTTGTACAGAAGAAAGATAAACCAACACAGGAGGATTTAAGAACTACATTTGCCATCCAGCAATCCTTGGTGCTTTTTCTGCTTTTTGTAATATTTATTACAGCCCCAATTTTTACAAGCCTATATGGCTTATCCCGCGAGGGGGTTTGGCTTTTTTGGGCACTTGGATTTTCTTTGTTTTTATCATCCCTTAAAACTATTCCTTCCGTACTCCTTGAGCGTCGGCTTGATTTTAATAAGCTTATTATTCCGCAGATAGTCGAGACCCTGCTTTTTAATTTTATTGCGGTGTGGCTTGCCTGGAAGGGTTTTGGAATAACAAGTTTTACAGTGGCGGTTCTGGTGCGGGGAGTAGTTGGTCTAGTTTTAATATATCTTTTTCAACCTTGGATGCCCGGATTTTCTTTTTCAAAAGAGTCTCTCCGGGGGCTTTTACGTTTCGGCTTGCCCTATCAAGCCAATACCTTTTTGGCTGTTGTGAAGGACGACGGGCTTACTGCGGTTCTAGGAGGAATTTTAGGACCAGCTGGGGTTGGTCTTTTAGGCTGGGCACAAAAATGGGCGCAGGCCCCTTTGAGGTTTTTTATGGATCAGGTCATAAAGGTTACCTTCCCCGCTTTCTCAAGAATGCAGGATAACCCCAAGGAATTGGCCGGCGCGGTTTCTCGTTCAATATTTTTTGTCTGCCTTTTTGTTTTTCCGTCTTTAGTGGGTCTTCTTTCTATAGCAGAGCCCCTGACTCAAGTAATTCCTAAGTATGAAAAATGGCAGCCTGCGCTTTTTGCACTTACTCTGTTTGGAGTAAATACGGCTTGGGCAGCCGTTACAACGCCCTTAACCAACCTTCTTAACGCGATAGGGAAAATAGCAATTACATTTAAACTGATGGTTATGTGGACTATTTTAACTTGGATTTTTATTCCTTTGTTGGCTTTGTGGTTTGGGGTTGACGGCGCAGCCGCCGGCGCGGCGATTGTCGGAACAAGCTCGATAGTTGCAATTTTTATAGTACATAGACATGTAAAGTTTACTCTTTTGGAAGGCGTTGGCAAACCGCTCTTTGCAGCGACCCTAATGGGTCTTGCCGTCTTTTTGCTAAAGATGTTTCTGCCAATTTCTATTGCGGGCATACTTGGCATGATAATTGGAGGGATTGCGGTATATGTAGCGGCCATTTTTACACTTGTGGGCCCATCGCTTATTTCTGATGTACGCAAAGTCATATATGCGTTTCGTAAACAATAAAATTTTACTTTTTCTTCTGATAATCATCGGCTCCGTAACCTGGAGCTTGACGATGATTAAAAGCGGCCTTTTGTATTCTTTTGGCATGGGATTTTGGGGACCAAACGGACACGACGGCGTTTGGCATATCGCACTAGTTAACAGTTTGGCCCGCGGTTCTTTAGAAATGCCGATTTTTGCCGGAGAACAGATTCGGAATTATCACATAGGCTTTGATTTAATTCTTGCCTGGGCTCATAAATTGACAGCCATCCCTGCGCATACCCTTTATTTCCAAATCCTTCCTCCGTTTCTTGCTGTTTTAATCGGATTTTTAACTTATAAATTTGTTTTACTGTGGCGAGGATCAAGGATTGAGGCTTGGTGGGCCGCATTTTTTGTTTATTTTGCAGGGGATTTCGGCTGGGTTTTAACCCTTTTTCGCGGCGAGGGGGTAGGAGGAGAATCGCGCTTTTGGGCACAGCAGTCAATATCAACCCTTATTAATCCGCCGTTTGCAGCATCACTGGTATTGTTTTTACTTGGGTTAATTTTACTGTTAAAACTCCGAAAGAGATCTGGCATCTATTATCTGGCATTTATCGTTTTAACTTTCGGGTTAATGGCACAAATAAAAGTGTATGCCGGAATACTTGCACTGGCGGGTCTGGGAACAGTCGGTTTATATACTTTTATAAAGAAAGGAGACCTAAGGTTACTTTTAATATGCATCGCGTCAGCGCTCCTTTCTTGGTTATTATTTTTGCCGCTTAACAGTGCATCAAAAGGTTTAATAGTTTTTCAGCCTTTTTGGTTTTTGGAGACTATGATGGCGGTATCCGATAGAGTTGGTTGGCAAAGATTTTATGAAGCGTTAATGAATTATAAAACGGGGGGCATGTTTATAAAATTAATTCCTGCATACATGATTGCCTTTTTGATATTTTTTATCGGGAATATGGGCACAAGGATGCTTGGTATATGGGAACTCGTTAGAAAGAAAACTTGGAAAAACTTTTCGGAAGTTGATATTTTTCTTTTGTCCGTTGCCTTTCTGGGAACACTTTTACCTATGGTTATTCTTCAGGCAGGTACTCCCTGGAACACCATTCAGTTTTTTTATTATTCACTCTTTTTTATGGCGATTTATACAGGGATATGGGCTGGTAATTGCCTTGAAAGACGGCCGCTACCGACCAATTACACAAAAGTTGGTTTGGTTCTTATCCTAACTATTCCCACCACTGTCAGCACACTCCTGAATAGCTATCTGCCCGGCAGGCCGCCTGCAAAAATTTCGCTTGAAGAACTTACGGCATTGCGTTTTTTGGAAAAACAGCCAATGGGGGTAGTTCTTACTTATCCCTTTGACGGGTTTAAAGCAGAAGCGGCAATTAACAATCCGCCCCGACCGCTTTATTTATATGAATCAACAGCTTATGTCTCCGCGTTTTCTAAAAAGCCGGTTTTCCTAGAGGATGAGGTAAATTTGGATATAACCGGTTTTGAATGGAGGACTCGGCGCGAAGAGGCCAATACCCCCTTTGAAAGCCTGGATCAAAACGAAGTAGCAAGCTTTTTAAAAAACAACAAGATCAAATATCTTTATCTGGTGCTAAGTCAGACTCCTGTCTTCGGTCAACGATTTCGCTTGGGAGAATTCCAACTGGGTCTGGCCAATATTTTCGAAAACAATGAAGTTGCAGTTTACCGTGTTAACTAGCTTCTGGTACAATTTAACCTAAATGACAAAAATTTCTGTTGTTATAAACACCCGAAACGAGGAAAAAAACTTGCCCCTAGCCTTGGTTTCCGTTAAGGGGCTAGCGGATGAAATTATAGTTGTGGATATGGAATCCAATGATAAAACTAGGGAAATTGCCAAAAAGGCGGGGGCGAAAGTTTATCTGCATAAGCCGACGGGATATGTGGAGCCGGCAAGAAATTTCGCAATAAGCAAGGCAACCGGAAATTGGATATTAATTTTAGACGCCGACGAGGAAATCCCCAAAAAGTTAGCGCAGGTTTTGGGGAAAATTGCGAAAGATGGCGGATCCGCGGATTTTTACAGGCTTCCCCGCAAGAATATCATCTTTGGCAAATGGATTAGACATTCTCGCTGGTGGCCTGATTATAATATTCGGTTTTTTAAAAAAGGGAAGGTTGTTTGGAGTGAGATAATCCACTCGGTTCCCGAGACGCATGGAAAAGGTTTAGACCTGGAGCCAACGGAAGATAACGCCATTGCCCATTCTCATTACGAGAGTATTGAGCAATTTATTAGCCGTCTAAACAACTACACCAGCCAACACGCAAAATTATTAGTTAAAGATGGGTATAAGTTTTCTTGGAAGGACATAATTACTAAACCGACAGCGGAGTTTGTTGGCAGGTATTTTGCCAGCGAAGGATATAAAGATGGACTTCACGGATTGGCACTTGCCAAACTTCAAGCCTTTTCGGAGCTCGTTCTTTATCTTAAGGTTTGGCAAATTGAGAGGTTTAAAGAGGAGGCACCGGATGTTAAAGATGTGGTGTTTGTAATGAAGGTAGACGAATCCGGGTTGCATTACTGGCAGGCCGATACTCTTGTTAAAGAAGGAGGGGGTTTAGTCCAAAGAATAAAAAGAAAATTTAGACTTCTATAATTTGCATGATCAAAGTCTCCATTATCATCCTTAATTGGAACGGGGAAAAGGATACAATTCAATGCTTGGAAAGCATTAGAAAGCTACAAGCTACAAACTACAAATTACAAATTATAGTGGTCGATAATGCCTCAACCGATGGCTCTATAGAATCCATCAGTAAGTTCCAGATTTCCCGCCTGCAGTCGTCTGGAGCGCCAGCGACTGGCGGGCAGGTAAATTCCAAATTTCAAATAATTCAAACTAAGGCGAACTTAGGATTTGCTGGCGGGAATAATATAGGAATTAGATGTGCCCTAGAAAACGGTGCAGATTATGTGCTAATTCTAAATAATGATACTATTTTACATAAAGACCTAGTTGTTCAATTAATTAAAGCGGCGGAAACACATAAAGAAGGTGGAATTTTTTCCCCCAAGATTTGTTTTGCTTCGGGATTTGAGTTCCACAAAGGCAGATATGCAAAACAAGATCTGGGAAGAGTGATTTGGTATGCGGGAGGGATTATGGACTGGGATAATGTTTTGGGTAGCAATCGCGGTGTCGATGAAGTAGATAATGGCCAGTATGATGCTGTTTCAGACACGGATTTTGCAACAGGGGCGTGCATGTTTATAAAAAGAGAAGTTTTGGAAAAAGTAGGTCTTTTTGATGAAAAATATTTTATGTATTTTGAAGACGCAGATCTTTGCCAAAGAGCAAAAAGGCATAGTTGGAAGGTGTTGTATGTTCCCGGTGCAAAACTATGGCATAAGGTTGCGCGAAGCTCGGGCATTGGAAGCGAACTTAATGATTATTACATTACACGAAATAGGCTTCTCTTTGGAGTAAAATATGCTTCACTTCGTACAAAAATTGCGCTTTTAAGAGAAAGTGTCACACTCTTGTTTTTTGGCAGAAAGTGGCAGAAAAAAGGAGTCTCGGATTTTTATTTAGGACATTTTAGGAAAGGAAGTTTCAAGTGAGTTTATCTGTTGTGGTGATTACCAAAAATTCCGCTGACAAAATTGAAGGTTGTCTGGAATCCGCTAATGGTCTTGCGGGGGATATTTTGATAATTGACGGTGGTTCCACAGACGGTACGCTGGAAATTGCAAAAAAGCATGGTGCAAGGATTGTAAAACAGATCGGTAAAGGATATTCAGATTGGCGAAACCAAGGGATAAAAGCGGCAAGGAGTGAGTGGATTTTTTATCTTGATTCGGATGAGAGAGTGACGCCGGAGTTAAAGATAGAGATAGAGAAAGAGATGGAGAATCCACAATTTTTTGCTTATGCTATTCCGAGAAGAAATATTATTTTGGGCAAGGAGATGAAGCACGGCGGATGGTGGCCGGATTACGTTAAAAGACTTTACAAGAAATCTGCACTTAGAAAATGGGTTGGTGATTTGCACGAAGAACCAATTTTGGAGTCCGCCAGCTGGCGGATGGGGCACTTAAAAAATCCGATAGTCCATTTAAAACACGATAATCTTTCAGAAATGATCAAAAAAACAAACAACTGGTCGGAGATTGAAGCGAAATTGCTCTTTGATGCAAATCATCCCAAGATGTCATGGTGGAGATTTTTTAGAATTATGCTAACCGAACTGTGGCATCGCCTAATTGCCAAAAAAGGGTTTTTAGATGGCATAGAAGGCATAATCTATGCAATTTATCAGATGTGGAGTAAATTCGTGACTTACGCAAGGCTTTGGGAAATGCAAACCCGGGTGAAAACTAAAAAGTGAAAAGAAGAAACTATCCTTTTTGCTTTTTGTCTATCTCTTATTACTTTTTATGAGAGCGGCAATATACAATCCATATCTTGATACTCTAGGCGGCGGCGAGCGCTATACAATGACCGTTGCCAATATCCTTAAAAAAAATGGATGGGATGTGGAAGTAGAATGGAAAAATCCGAAAATCATTAAATGGTTGGAGGAAAGGTTGGGAATTGATCTTTCTGGAGTTGAAATAGTCCCTAATATCTCAAAAGGCGCAGGCTATGATTTGGTTTTTTGGTTGTCGGATGGAAGTATACCAGCGCTTTTTGGCAAAAAAAACATATTGCATTTCCAAACACCATTCCATGATATTAGAAGAAAGTCCCCCTTTGATAAATTAAAGTTACTAAAAATTAATAGTGTTATATGTAATTCTAGGTTCACAAAAGGTTTTATAGATAAAGAGTACGGTGTTAAAAGCCTAGTTATATATCCCCCTGTTGCAATTGAGGAATTCGCGCCGGCGAAAAAAGAAAATATAATACTTTCTGTTGGCAGATTTTCGCAGCTCCAGCAATCAAAAAGGCAAGACATCCTTATCGATGTTTTTAAAAAAATGTCGAATAAATTGAAAAGTTGGAAGCTTGTTTTAATGGGAGGGAGCGATGTGGGGGGGGGCAAATTTGTTCAGTATCTGCGGCAGGAGATAAAGGGATACCCGATAGAGATTTTAGAGAATCTACCATTTTCGGAAACCAAAAAATTTTACGGTCGCAGTAAAATTTTTTGGTCTGCCGCGGGGTACGGGGTTAACGAGGATAAAGAACCGGAAAAAGCTGAGCACTTCGGAATTACGGTCGTTGAGGCTCAAGCCGCCGGGTGTGTACCAACTGTTCAGAAAAAAGGAGGGCATAAGGAAATAATAAAAGAAGGAAAAAATGGATTTTTATGGGAAGAAAAAGATGAGCTGTTTGAAAAAACCGTAAAACTTGCGCAAGACGACAATATTAGAAAAAGGATTAGCAAGATAGGAAGGGAGAATGCAAAAAAATTCTCACAAAAAAGATTTGAAGAAGACATTCTTAAATTGGCTTAAGAATTGTTGGCCGTTTTTAG
>CAYSOV010000005.1:0-1015 GCA_964432785.1 uncultured Gammaproteobacteria bacterium | reverse complement strand
CAATGGCCTCTTTGGAATCCATATATCCTAATGGTGACGCCCCTCCTTGCTAATTTTCAATCAGCCCCATTTTCTCCAACCAATCTTGTTTACCTTCTCACGGATAAATTAACTGGCTGGACTCTGCAAATTATGCTTCAGCATGTTTTAGCTGCAGTGTTTACTTATTTGTTGCTTAGGAACTGGGGAGTTTCTAAGCTGGCATCAGTTTTCGGAGGTATAATTTTTGCATTCTCGGGATTCAACATTATATGGTCTCAGTGGAATGGACACGCGCTGGCGGCTGCTTTTATTCCTCTCCTTTTGTTCTTTGAGGATAGATGGTTGAGACAAAGAGGAAGCGCACTGGCAGGAGCGGGGGTTTCGACATCATTAGCCTTACAGGTTTTATCCGGTTATCCACAGGTAGTTTTTTATTCGTTCGCGGCAATGGCTGTTTTATGGCTGGTACGTTTTACAAAGACACCAGGGTATGCTTTTAGAACATTATCTTTGGCAGTTTTTCTTGCTTTAGGATTAGGAATTTCCGGCTTTCAAATTTTACCAGGAGTCGAGCTTCTATCTTTGTCTCAAAGAGAAGTCGAACCCCACCCTTTCGAGTGGGCGTTTCTGCCCCTTACTAAGATTATTACTCTCTTGGCGCCTGATTTTTTTGGGAACCACGCAACCAAAAACTACTGGGGTCCCCAGGATTATACTTCAAACACAGGGTTTGTTGGAGTTGTTGCTGTATCCCTTTCCGTCCTTGCCGTACGCCTGGTTAAGGTTAATTCGAATGTCCGGCTTTCTCTGGGGCTACTTTTACTGTCTTTTCTTCTTGCGTTTCCAACACCCTTGTCGATTGTTCTTTGGAAAAGCGGGATTTTTGGCTTTCAAGCAGCCTCTGCTCACAGAGCCCTTGTTCTTTTTAATCTTGCGATAGCGCTTCTTGCCGGATTTGGAGCAGATTATTTCATGGCCGGTAAAAAAGTAAGGCTATTCCCATCCTTTTTAATCCCCGCCGCAATTCTTGCAG
>CAYSOV010000004.1:28142-28802 GCA_964432785.1 uncultured Gammaproteobacteria bacterium | reverse complement strand
AAAAGCTCGTGTGGGTTCAACTCCCACCTCCAGCACCAGAAGAAACTTTGGTGTAGACAGTCTTAAGTCAAATATCGTGGGCGCAACAAAACAATGAAAAAGCAAAAAGTAACTCCGCTTACGTTTGATACTTATCTGGCTGTTATTAAAAACAGTATCGGTTCAAAACTATTTCGAAATTTCTACGCGATGGTTGACGGAAGAAAAACCGATATTATGAAAAACGGCGAACTTTCCTGCGCCTTTTATGTCTCGTCAATTTTGACATTATTTAAATTTACAAAAGAGGTGCATGCCACAGTGGATTCGACAGTGAAAGATCTAGAGGAATGCGGATGGAAAATCGTCAAAAAACCAAAACCCGGCAGTATTCTGGTATGGGAAAAAGGGGCGGATTTTGACAACCACAAACATATCGGTTTTTATGTAGGAGAAGGGGGGGCCGTGAGCACCAGTTACAAGCGCGGGTTTCCCGCGGAGCATGACTGGGTATTGGCAAAAAGAAAGGTTGAACTGATACTCTGGAGTAAAAGACTGAAACAGCTTTAGAAGCGGGGCTTTTCTTTGCCAAAAAGCACTTGAAAAACCCTCTAATTCGTCTACAATGGATGAAGAATGCCCAAAAAACAAAACAAGCATATTCATCTTCATCCATGCAAT
>CAYSOV010000004.1:0-28132 GCA_964432785.1 uncultured Gammaproteobacteria bacterium | reverse complement strand
GCGGCTTATGCAGTTGGGGATGGCGGCCAATGGGAAGGACCTCGCGGATATAGCAGAAGCCACTTTACACGAGGCCGGTCTCGAAAGCAACACCAACCTCACCGACCGTGTCGTTTCAATACTGGAAGATTGCTGGGTGCACGGCAAGCAGCTCAAACTTAGGCAGCACACCCAGTAATCGCCAAGGCCAAAGCCACAATGTAATCTCTCGCCTTGCGTCACGCCCTCTGCGGAATTCGTCAATGACGAAAAATCCAAAGGGGGCTTTTCTTTGCCAAAAAGCACTTGAAAAACCCTCTAATTCGTCTACAATGGATGAAGAATGCCCAAAAAACAGAACAGGCATATTCATCTTCACCCATGCAATACAAAACATGACTGGGCAGTTTTGTTTCTTCTTGCCCCTCCATTGGTTTTTGCCTTAACACTTGCCGTTTGGCTCGTCTTTCAAAGATGAAGCAGATAATTATTCTCTATTTGGTCCTTGTCGGCTCCATGCTTTTGGCATATTCGTTGTCCACTCCGAATAACCCCATTGTGTCGAGGTTTCTGGCCGGGACCCGGCCTCAACAAACCCAGGAAATGAAAAAAGTTGTAACGGTGGGGAGCGCGCAAATAGAAGTTGAGATTGCCAATACCCAAGAGAAAAGAAAAGTGGGGCTTTCCGGCCGAGACAAGCTTGATGAAGGAAAAGGAGTGCTTTTCGTTTTTGAGGAAAAGGATGTAAAGCCAGTTTTTTACATGAAGGACATGAAGTTCCCGATAGATATTGTTTGGATTAATGACGGGAAAGTTATTGAGATAACGGCAAATGTCCCGGTTCCCCAGACCTTGACGCCGGAAGATAAACTTCCTCGTTATTCTCCTCTGGAGACGATAGACTACGTTCTTGAAATAGGGGCAGGAGAGGCGGTTAAAAAAGGAATAAAAGTCGGAGATGGTGTAGAATTACCTGGCTTGTGATACTTAAACAAGCTAAATGTTATGATGCTTGTGCAAACGAAAACAGCCTCTGTCCAGGACAGGGAGCGCCTGATAAACCTTCTGGCCGCCTACGGCATAAAGGAGCGCATCCTCTCGGCGTTTGAAAAGGTGCCAAGGGAAAAGTTCATAGAAAAAAGGTTTCTTGATGCCGCCTATGAAGACAGGGCGTTGCCTATTGGAGAAGGCCAGACCATAAGCCAACCCAGTCTTGTTGCCGAAATGCTCCAAGCCTTGGAGCTTACGGGAGACGAAAAGGTCTTGGAGGTCGGGACCGGCTCTGGCTACCAAGCCGCTCTTTTGGGAAATCTTGCAAAAAAAATATATACAATAGAAAGAATTGAAAAATTGGCAGGAGAAGCGAAAAAACATATAAAAAGTAGTGGGGTAAAAAATGTTAAAGTTATAATAGGAGACGGCTCGGAAGGTTTGGCGCGATACGCCCCATATGATGCGATTACCGTTTCTGCCGCATTCAGAGAAGTCCCGCAACCGCTTGTTATGCAGCTTGCGGAAAACGGACGGCTCGTGATGCCGGTCGGGGAGCCTGCAGCCCAAGAAGTCATACTCTACCGCAAAAAAGCCGGAAGCCTGGAGGAAATACGGCGGATATCCCCGGTTCGCTTTGTGCCCCTTGTCGGAAAGTACGGCTGGCAATGAGAGGGATTATTTCTGTATTTTTATTCGCGCTCTGGAGCGTTGCCGTTTTCGCGGGCGGGTATATTCTCGGCGCAAGAGGGGCTTTTGAGCTGACAAACAAGGAGTTTGAAAAACAGCTTGCCGCACTTCTTGAGGAGCAAAAACCTGCTCCCGTGCCAACCGCAACCCCGACCCAAGCTCCCGCCGCCATAACCCGGCCCCAACAAAGACAGACGGACTACTCCGGACCCCAGCTTTGGGGCGCGGTAAACGAAGCAAGAATTGCCCAAGGGGTCCAACCGCTCAAACAGCGGGATATCCTTTGCACGATTGCCGCAATAAGGCTTGCGCAAATTCGGGAGCTTGGAAAACTTGACGGCCACGACGGATTCGGGGGAGTTTTTGACAAATATAAGGATGACCCCAGCATGCCGAATAATGTCTCGGAGTTTTTAATATCAGGTTATCCAACACCGGAACAGGCGGTTTCGGGCTGGCTTGATACTTTGGGACACAAAAAACTGATAACCGGAGGGGAATATGTCTGGGGCTGTATTTATGCCCAAGAGGGATTCGGAGTTGCTATTACAGGCTATTGACAAGTCTTCCCTCTTGGGATATAACCAGCTATAATCCTACCTATAATATGACACCGGAAGCGTCTGGGTTGTCAGAAAGGCTTGAAGAACACCGCGGGAAAGAAAAACAATTTCGCTGGGAGGGAACATTTGCCGAGTTTCTTGAAATAGCCCTCAAAAATCCCCAGGTCAACCGGCTCTCCCACGCCCGCATAAATGAGATGCTCAAGGCCGCCGGAGTAGAGGAAAGAGACGACGGCACAAGAATCAGTAAGTTTTTCACTTCGGAACTTTTCGGTATTGAAAAAACCCTGGAGCAGCTTGCCGAATACTTTGAAAGCGCCGCCCGCCGTCTTGAAGTAAGGAAAAGAATCGTTCTTTTGATGGGCCCTGTAGGGGGAGGTAAATCAACAGTCGTTACGCTTCTTAAGCGAGGCCTTGAAAGGTATTCACAAACGGAAGAAGGGGCCGCTTATGCCATAAAGGGCTGTCCGATGCACGAGGACCCTATGCATCTTATCCCCGAACCTTTAAGGCCGGATATTGAAAAAGAATATGGCGTTTACATAGAAGGAGACCTTTGTCCGCATTGCAGACAAATGCTGGAGGAGAAATACGGAGGTAGGGTTGAGGATGTAGAAGTAGAAAGAATTACATTTTCCGAAAGAGAAAGAAGGGGAATAGGAACATTCTCGCCCTCGGACCCAAAAAGCCAAGATATTTCGGAATTAACCGGCTCTATTGATTTGGCAAACATAGGGCAATACGGCGTCGAGTCCGATCCGCGGGCGTATCGTTTTGACGGAGAGCTAAATATAGCAAACAGGGGGCTGATGGAGTTTATTGAAATGTTAAAATGCGATGAAAAATTTCTTTACGGACTCCTTACTCTGACCCAGGAGCAAAATATTAAAACAGGCCGTTTTGCGATGATTTACGCGGACGAGGCGATAATCGCACACACCAACGAAAATGAATACAACTCCTTTATCGGAGATAAGAAAAAAGAAGCTCTCCACGACAGAATTATACTTATCAAAGTTCCGTACAACCTCCGGGTTTCGGAAGAAATAAAAATCTACGATAAGCTTTTGCGCCAAAGCGGTCTTAAAATAGGCACGGATAAGGAAAAAGGGCAGGTGCATGTCGCTCCCTACACCCTTGAGCTGGCCGCCATTTTTGCCGTTCTCACAAGGCTTGAGGAAGGGACGCTTGACGAAGGAAAGAGAAAGGTGGGCATTTTGCAAAAGCTTAAACTCTACAACGGCCGGGAAATAGACGGGCTAACGCCAAAGGATGCACAGGATCTTCATGAGAGGGCAAAAAGAGAAGGCATGGACGGGGTTTCCCCCCGTTATGTTATCAATCGCCTCTCAAGCGCAATAGTAAAAGACGGCGGCTCCTGCATTAATCCCATTGATGCCCTAAGAAGCCTAAGAGACGGACTTGAGCAGCACACAAGCGCAACAGCCGAAGAAAGAGAACGATATATGAATTTAATATTTGAGGCAAGAAAGGAATTTGACGAAATCGCAAAGCGGGAAGTCCAAAAAGCCTTCGTATACTCTTTTGAAGAGTCGGCCAAAACTTTATTTGAGAGCTATCTTGATAATATAGAAGCTTATTGCAATAAAACGAAACTTAAAGACCCTATTACACAAGAAGATATGGATCCTAACGAAAAGCTGATAAGAAGTATTGAAGAGCAAATAGGGGTAGCGGAAAGCGCCAAAAAAACCTTTCGGGAAGAAGTTCTAATTAGAATTAGCTCTTTGGTAAGACGCGGCCGGCCGGTTAATTATTCCTCGCACCCCCCGCTTGAAAAAGCGATAGAGAAAAAGCTTTTCGCGGACTTACACGACCTTGTTAAAACAACCCTGGGAACAAAAACCCCGGATGCGGAGCAGCAAAAAAGGGTGAACGAAGCCGTCCAAAGACTTGCACAAGAGCGCGGCTATTGCCAAGCGTGCGCAGCCGAACTCTTAAAGTATGTCGGGACTCTCTTAAATAAATAATATGCCTCATCCTGAATTTTATATATCGGTTTCACAGGAAGACTGGGGACTCCATAGAAAAGGCGAGGCAGACCAAGCGCGGCACAAACAAAGGGTAAAAGATGCCATAAGAAATAACCTTCCGGGAATTGTGGGCGAAGAAGCCATTATCACTTCAGACGGCAAAACCATAGTCAAAGTTCCCATAAGAAGCCTGGACCTTCCGCGTTTTCGGTATAACCCTAAAAAAGGCGAGGGTGTAGGACAAGGTTCCGGAGACTCCAAGGTGGGCGATGTTATTGCTCAAGAGCCGGGAAGCTCGGGTAAGGGCAAGGGTGCCGGCAACGAGCCGGGAATTGATTATTATGAAACGGAAATAACCGTGGATGAATTGGCAGAGATGGTCTTTGCGGATTTGGCGCTCCCGAACTTACAACCCAAAAGCCAGGACGAGGAAGAAACTACGGACCGATTTACCGAGATTCGGAAAAGGGGTCCCTTGTCCAATTTGCATAAAATAAGGACGGTGTTGGAAAACATTAAGCGCAATGCCAAGACCGGAAAACCAAGTTTTGGAGATCTTTCGGAAGGCGACTTGCGCTTTAGGTCCTCGCGGCCTCATGTTGAAAGAAAAACCAACGCCGTGGTCATAGCCATGCGGGACATATCAAGCTCAATGGGCGAGTTTGAAAAATATATAAGCCGAGGTTTTTATTTCTGGATGGTCCGTTTTTTACGGACAAAATATGATACCGTAAAGATTGTGTTCATAGCCCACCATACCGAGGCCAAAGAAGTCGAAGAGCAAGCCTTTTTTAATCTCGGGGAGTCCGGCGGAACGCGTGTCTCCTCCGCCTATCAACTGTCCCTGGATATTATCAACAAGCGTTTCTCCCCCGACCTTTGGAACATCTACCCGTTTCACTTTTCCGACGGCGACAACTGGGGAGACGACAATACACGCTGTTTGGAATTGGTACGCAAGCATCTGGAAATATGCAACCTGTTCGGATACGGAGAAATTCAAGAGAAACAGGCATCCGGCCTGTCTACTCTTATGGGCACCTTTTCGGCCATTGACGACCAGCGCTTTATCGGGGTAAGGATAGGGGACAAAAAAGAGGTTTATCCCGCTCTCCGGAAATTTTTCGGGAAGGAGCTGCGCGAAGGAGGGGTAAGCCGAGCATGACCCAAGAGCGGCTACCCGAACTGCGCCCGGAAAATATTTCTGAAGCCGAACTTTTAAGAAGGAGGGTTGAGGCAATCGCGGAAATTGCCCAAGAACAAGGCCTTGCCCCCTTCCCTGTAAACTTTGAAATTGTTCCCGCAGCAATTATGTACGAATTCGGCTCCTACGGCATCCCGGGCAGATATTCCCATTGGACACACGGTAAAGCCTATCATCAGGTAAAAACAATGTACGACTACGGTTTAAGCAAGATATATGAATTAGTCGTGAATAATAATCCCGCCTGGGCATTCCTGCTTGAAAACAACGGTGTTTTGCAAAACACGCTGGTTGCCGCCCATGTTGTTGCCCATGTTGACTTTTTTAAAAATAACCCCGCCTTTAAGGATACCAACCGCCAAATGATAAACGGGGCCTCGCTCAATTCGGAAAGAGTCCGCCGATATGAGCTTGAGCACGGCTCACTTGAAGTAGAGCGTTTTTTAGACGATGTTTTGGCTATTGAAGCAAACATTGATCCGGCCGAACTTAAAAGACCCTCTCCGGAACAATATGTGGCCCAAGCTGGAGAGGAGTTCAAAAGACGGCAGCGGCAAAGAAGAAGGGAAGCAACCGACTACGACGATTTACTGGAATTGGGACAACCCAAAAAGGATAAGCCCGGAGAAACAAAAGCTCCCGTCCCTCTTGACGAAGAGCAGGATCTTCTCTATTTCATACGGGCCCGCTCCCCAAAACCCCTTGAGCCGTGGCAGGAGGACATCATAGACATAGTAAGGGTGGAAGGACAATATTTCCTGCCCCAAGCAAGAACTAAAATTATGAACGAGGGCTGGGCAGTTTATTGGCATGTGCGTATCTTGCGGGAAATGGAAGAAAAGGGGCTTCTTCTCCCCGGGGAAGAGATAGCCTGGAGAGAAATGCATGCCGGGGTTGCCTCGCCCGGGAGAAACAGAATAAATCCGTACTATATCGGATGGAAAGTCTTTGAAGACATAACTAGAAGATACGAAGGGAGGGCGCACCCGGACGGAAAGAAACAAAAGACATGGTGGGGAGAGGAAATTGACCCTCAAGCCACAAAGGGCAAACCCGAATACAATGTATTTTGGGTAAGGGAGATGGTTTCTTCGGACCAGGCCTTCCTGGCCGAGTATTTGACCTTGGGGCTTATAAAAGAGCTGGATTTATATGTCTATGAATATACCCCCCAAACCCGAGAGTGGAAAATTACCGAAAAGGATCCCCAGAAAGTAAAAGACAGGCTTGTGCGCTCGATGACCAACTTCGGACTGCCGGTTATTAAAGTGGCTCCGGGAGGAGAAGACTATAATGGGAACCGCGAACTGTACCTTGTGCATAAAATTGACGCGGATGACGAAGGGGGACAAAAAGAGCTAGATATCCCTTGGGCGGAAAGAACGCTTGCCAGTATACACCGGCTTTGGGGAAGGCCGGTACATCTGGAAACCGTAATTGGCGGAGAGCGAATCCTCTTGAGTTATACGGGCGAAGAAAAGGGGCATACCAGAACGAAACTTACCGCTTAAAATCTCCGGATTGTATATAATTTGAAAGATTCCGCCAGAAATGTTCAAAATTATAGCCAAGGACGGTAAGGCCAGAGCCGGAATTCTTGAAACGGCGCATGGAAAAGTTGAAACCCCTGTTTTTATGCCTGTTGGGACCCAAGCTTCGGTCAAGGCGGTCACGCCGCAAGCCTTAAGAAAGGTCGGCGCACAGATAATTTTAGGGAACACCTATCATCTTTACCTTCGGCCCGGGCATAAGCTCATAAAAGAAATAGGAGGCTTGCACAAGTTTATGGGCTGGGACGGACCGATACTGACCGACTCCGGAGGCTTCCAGGCTTTTTCACTGGGCGCAATGATTGAGCATGGGGTAAGAAAGGTAGAAAACCAGTCCAGATCTTCTGCAAGGCGTCCCCTTGCAAGGCTGGGGAAAACAGCTCCCTTGGTAAAGATTACGGAGCAAGGAATCCATTTTGTCTCCCATCTGGATGGCACTAAGCATCTTTTAACCCCGGAAAAATCAATGGAGGTGCAACTGGCCTTGGGATCGGATATATGCCTTGTACTTGATGAACTCTTGTCGCCGCTCCATAGCCCAACATACGTCAAACGGTCACTCGAAAGAACACACCGCTGGGAATTGCGAAGCAAGGACTATTTCCGAAAGCATCTCCCAAAATTTTCATCACTAGTGCCCCGACATAGGCGGGGAGTCAAGCTCGGCTTATGTAGTGATGGAGCAAAACAGAAAACAAAATTAAGACCGATGCTCTTTGGAATACTGCAAGGGGTCTATGATAGGGAAATACGACAGGCAGAAGCAGAATGGATTACAGAGCAGGGATTTGACGGAATCTCTATAGGCGGCTCATTCGGAACAAGCGAGTATTATGGCCAAGACTCATTCGACTGGGCCGCCCCTAAAGCGATTTATCAAACTATGGAATGGGTAGTGCCTTATTTACCCGAAGAGAAACCCCGTCATGCTTTAGGAATAGGCGAAGTGCAGGATTTATTTGAGTGTGTGGAGCGGGGAATAGATATGTTTGATTGTGTTGCGCCAACAAGACGGGCAAGAAATGGAAGTCTCTATATAAGCCCTAGAAACGGAGGTAATTTGAAAAATAAATTTACTCTCTCCGTCGCACAATCTAAGTACACCAACGACCAAAGGCCCGTTGACCAAGGATGTACCTGTTATACTTGCCAAAACTTCTCAAGAGCATATCTTCGCCATCTTTATGTCTCCTCCGAAATCCTTTATCATCAAATTGCGACAATCCATAACCTCTACTTTATTCTAAAACTTACAAAGACCATTCGGGAATCAATTCTTGAGCGCCGGCTCAAAAGACTGAAAACTACCTGGATACAATAAGCGGGTCCGGGGTGTAAAATAGACACATGGAAACAAAAGCCGAGGAAGTGGCCGCAAAAGGCCAAGAAGAAAATTCCAAACGCATTATAGTAGAAATTGGGCCCGGAAATTCCCCTTTTCCTGTCGGTTTAAACAGACGGCAGATAAATAAAAGCGAAATTTATATTGGGATAGAGCCACACAACCCTCATATAAAAGACACTGCCCGTTGGCTAAAGAAAAGGGATATTGTCGGAGAGGGAGAGGCGTACATGATAAAGGCCGTGGGAGGGCGGCTTCCCTTCAAGGGCCAATCTGCCAATGAAATCGTAATCTCTAATTTAATAGGGCATCCTGCCTTAAGCGAGCAAGGCAGAGGTTTTTTGCTTTCCGAAACCCTCAAGAAAATAATAGAAGAAATCGGACGGGTTCTAAAAAAAGGCGGAAAAGCTACAATTGTTGAAACATATACCCCTTATCCCGCCACGGATAAATTAACGGAAGTGTTCAAAGAAAACGGATTAAGAATTACGAAACATCTAAGACTTTTAGCGCAAAACCCGGCAGAACGGGAGGACGCCGAAAAAGAACTTTCAAAATATGCGTTAAGAAGCATGTTTGGGCAAAAATCCTACCTTCTTGAATTTGAAAAGGAATAACTTAATTTTACTCCCGTTTCGGTAATCCAAAAGGGGAAAATGAGCAGGCTCTCAAATGCGCAATTAATTTATAAAATCCTTCCATATATCCCTGGCGGAAAGGTTGCAACATATGGACAACTGGGGCGGTTGTCAGGAGTTAAGAGTCCCAGGGTCGTGGGGAACATCCTGCACAAGAATCCCGACGCTCCCGGGGTTCCCTGTCATAGAGTGGTTACGCAAGACGGCCGTATGGGTTCAAATTATGCTCTCGGCGGCCCAAGAGCGCAGGAAAAACGGCTCCAAAAAGAAGGCGTCGAAATAATCAACGGCCGGGTTAACCTCGCAAAGCATCTATGGTCCTCATCAAAACCCCTTTATCTTTATATATATCTCTTATCTCTCTGGGGCCCGCCCGGTCCTTGGCCTTGGTTTGGGAACGGACCGGCGCACACGCCCGAGGAGATAGCCATTGGCGCAATTTTAACTCAAAACACAAATTGGAAAAATGTAGAGAAAGTGCTTTGTAGCCTAAAGGCAGATGGCACGTGTACCATCGATGGGATATGCAAGCTGGGTGCAAAAAACTACATAAGACTCAAAGAACTCATCCGCCCCTCCGGCTACTATAATCAAAAAGCAAAAAGGCTTTTTGAATTCTGTAAATTTATAGTCGAAGAGCACAAGACGCTCAAAAATTTTCTTGCACGAAAGAATGCGCGGGAAGAATTATTGGCCCTTTACGGAATAGGCCCTGAAACAGCAGATGCAATTCTTCTCTACGCAGGCAACCGCCCGGTTTTTGTCGTAGACGCCTACACGAAACGGTTTGCAAAGCACTATGACCTAACAAAAGAAACATCCTACCAGGGCTTGCAAAACTTTCTCATAGAAAACCTACCCAAGGATACAAAACTCTTCCAAGACTACCATGCCTTAATTGTAAAATGGGGTAAAGACAATAAACACCTCCACTCTTAATTAATAAAAGAAACCCTATCGCTGCCGCCTATTATTTTTTGCCTACTCCGTGTTACAATGGGCCATGATGCTTCAAGACCTGGGGCGGGTAGTTATAGTGATAGGGATAGTGTTGGTAGTTTTAGGTTCATTGATTTGGTTTTTTGGCAAATTACCGTTTTTAGGCAAACTCCCCGGAGACATTATGGTTCAAAAAGACAATTTTTCTTTTTACGCCCCGGTCGCCACAATGATTTTGATCAGTATTTTCCTGTCCATCATTCTTACAATAATTTCGAATTTAAGGAAGTGACCTGGAAAATAACAGAGTTTTTGAGATAGCTCTTGGGTTTTCCAGTTCCGCAGAAGCGAAATCAGTGATCAATACCGACAGCTCTCCCTCCTCTTGTGCTTCTGTGATTTTTTATGATTTCTAACAATTTTTGTGGTTTTTGTAATTTTTCTATACCTTGTACCATATAGCATAAATGCCCCTGAATTACGCCATGGCGTATAGTCGGGTCATATATTCCCCTTTTTGCTTTTATATTTCTTTTACCTTTTGGGGAACTTTTTAGCCAGCGTTGGGAAACCCCTTGGCGAACGAAAGAACAATTAGTGTAATTTTGTTTATCAATTGCCTAATTTGAGAATCCCTCTTGACCATTTACACTATTTCTTGTTAAATCTTTTGAGGTGGCAAAAGAGAGTCCTAAATATATTTTCGTTTCGGGCGGTGTTTTATCGGGGATCGGGAAGGGAATAACAACCGCCTCTATAGCTCTCCTTCTTAAATCCCGCGGAATAAAAGTTACCGCAATTAAATGCGACATGTACCTCAATATCGATGCCGGAACCATGAACCCCGTTGAACACGGCGAGGTTTTTGTGACAGACGATGGCGTCGAGACAGATCAAGATTTAGGGCATTATGAACGCTTCTTAAACGAGAACCTTTCGGGAAAAAACTATATAACAGCAGGGCAAATTTATTATGATATTTTACGGCGAGAGCGCCAGCTCGAATATCAAGGAAAATCGCTTGATGCTTATGAGATTATCCCGGAAGAGATAATCAAAAGGATAAACCAATCGGCCAGAGGCAGCGAGGTAGTTGTTGTTGAACTCGGAGGAACAGTGGGCGAATACCAAAATGTAATGTTTTTCGAAGCAATCAGACGGCTAAAAATAAGAAGGCCGGAATCAACCCTTTTAGTGCATCTTGGATATCTGCCAATCCCAAAGACTCTCGGTGAGATAAAATCAAAACCCTTACAGCAATCTATTCATGAGCTAAACTCACTTGGTCTCCGGCCTGATTTTGTCGTTGCCCGCTCGGAAAGATCAATTGACCAAAAAAGGAAAGAAAAAATTGCCTTCTCCGCGGCGCTTGATACACAGGATATAATCGCAAACCCTGATGTTGAAACAATTTATGAGGTGCCAATAATTCTTGACAATCAATCCCTAACAACCAAGCTTATCAAAAGACTAAAACTTGGAGGCAAAGACCACGATCTTGTTGGGTGGAGAAAAATGGTAGAAAGAGCAAAAAGGGCCAAGAAAACCATAGTTATCGGTCTAGTTGCAAAATACATCGGCTCAGGCGATTACATGCTTGAAGATTCTTACATTTGCGTTAATGAAGCCATAAAGCATGCTGCTTGGAGCAAGGGCATGAGACCAGAATTTCGTTGGATTGATGCTGAAGATTTAGAGAGGGCAAACGGGAAGCCAATAAGTAAATTTTTTGAGGAAATAGATGCCATTGTTGTACCTCAAGGATGGGGAAGTAGGGGAACAGAAGGGAAAATTAAGGCTATTAAATACGCGCGGGAAAACAAAATTCCCTATCTTGGACTTTGTTTCGGAATGCAGATGGCAAGCATTGAGTTTGCAAGAAATGTACTTAAGCTACGAGGGGCCAATTCCGAAGAAGTCAACCCAAAAACTCCGCATCCGGTAATCCACATAATGCCCAACCAAAAAGAGTACTTGGCGAAAAAACAATACGGGGGAACGATAAGACTTGGGGTTTGGGACTGCCGTATTAACCCCGGGACCATCCTTTCAAAGGCGTATGGCAAACGAAAGGTTCTGGAGAGACATCGGCATAGATATGAATTTAATAATAAATACAAGAAGATATTTGAAAAGGCTGGGGTGAAATTTTCTGGAGTTTCGCCCGACAATAAATTAGTTGAAGCTATTGAACTTAATACAAAAATTCATCCATTTTTTGTCGGGGTCCAATTTCACCCGGAGTACAAATCCCGTCCTCTTAACCCACATCCAATCTTCCTATCGTTTATAGAAGCAGCGACTGCAAGGAGAAGAAAATTATCTTATCTATCCGGGAAGTCGTACAAAGAAGAAGTAAAAACCCCCGAGGCGATCTCGGTTGCTTCGAAATAAACAAGCCAGGGGGTGTCGATAAAACAGTTTGCTACAATAAAATAAAGAAAAGTGAAAAATAAATTTCTCCCTTGGCTTATTGCCGCAGGTTTTGCGCTTCTTTTTTTGTCAACCCTAATCTACAAAGAAAAACCGCCAAATGGAGAGAGTTGGTACAATATTACACCGTTACACAACAGTGTAACATTGAAAGAAACAAAAGAAGCCGCAAAAATACCAAGCGGAACCGAAGAATTCTTGGTAAGCCGGGTTATAGACGGGGACACAATAGAGCTTGCTGGCGGAACCCGTGTGCGCTATATCGGAATAGATACTCCCGAGCCCGGCCAATGTTTTAGCGGAGAAGCAACCGAGGAGAATAAAAAATTGGTCGAGGATAAAAAAGCAAGACTTGAAACAGATGTGCAAAAATTTGATAAATATGGACGGACATTAGCCTATGTTTTCGTTGGCAACCTTTTTGTTAATGAAGAATTAGTCCGCCGGGGTTTCGCAAAAGTCTATACTTATCCTCCCGATGTAAAATACACGGAAAAGTTCGTTGCGGCCCAAAAAGAAGCTCGGGAAAATAAACTCGGTCTATGGGCCGAAGGCATATGCCTGCCGGGCTCGCAGGGCGACGACTTGGAGCCTCAAACAACCCAACCGTCCGCAGAATGCGGCATCAAAGGAAATATCAGCTCCTCCGGAGAAAAGATTTACCATACGCCGGGCCAACGCTACTACGAAAAGACAAAAATTGAGGAAAACAAAGGCGAACGCTGGTTCTGCACGGAAGAAGAAGCCGAGAAAGAAGGCTGGAGAAAATCCAAAATTTGAACCATTTAGTATAATAGACCCTAGCGACAAGAAGGGAGAAAATTTTCGGAGGCGATAATGAAAGATAGAGAGGCGATAATTCTAGCCGGCGGAAAGGGGAGTAGAATGAAATCTGAACTTCCAAAAGTCCTTCACAAACTGGCAAATAAACCAATTGTCTTCTGGACAATAGAAACACTTAAAAATGCTGGCATTGAACAAATTGTTATTGTTACTGGTTACAGATCTGAATTAATTAAAAAGGAAGTTCAACAGCAAAGATATAAAAAAATAGGATTTGTGCGTCAAAAGACCCTTTTGGGAACTGGAAACGCAGTAGAAGCCGGATTGCAGCGTGTACCAGATAGAGTAAGATATGCAGTTATAATTTTTGGAGACGATTCTGGTCTCTACAGACCTGACACCATAAAAGCTTTAATTGAAAATCATATAAGATCGGGTAGTCCTATGACGATTTTAACAACATACAACCCGGCATCTAGTTATCTTGGCGGATTAGAACGCAATCAATTCGGAGATGTAGTAGGCGTCTTGTCTGGACGCCAAATTCAAGAAAAGAAAATAAAACAAGAAATTGTGTGTGGTGCTTTTTGTTTTGATAGAGAGTGGCTAGCCCAAAATATAACAAAAATACCAATAAATCCAACAAGTGGTGAGTATGGTCTACCGTCTCTCATAAAAATTGCGGCAAGTCAAGGAAGGTTCGCGAATACTTTTGAACTACCAGATCCAAATGAATGGACTAGTGTTAATACACAAGAGGAGTTACAATATGCAGACCAGCTCAAGGTTAAACAGATTAGAGTATAATATTTAAGAACTGGAAAATGGAAAAAAGCAGTCACAATACAACTTACGGCACTGGCCCAATTGCTGTTTTGGCGCTCATAGATATAGTGGAAAGGGAAAAAATCGAACCGCTCATTGTAGATATCGTCAAAAAATTGCCCAATATCACATTGGTTATTTGCTCCAATCAAGAACTTGAGTCTCTCCAGAAATTTATTCAGGGACAAGAGAGACCATTTACAATAATAGTTGATCTTTCTCGCCCGGGGAATACCCTAGGCGGAGATGGCCCTCTTTGGCAGGATGTGATTAAAAAATCAATAGGAGAAAAGGCTGTAGCTGAAGCGATTCAAGAGCAAGATGCGCTTTCTTTGTGGTATTCTGTTAATTTTGAACTCTCTACCGCGAGGGTTGGAAAAGACCGGGCAACAAGAATACAGGATTTATATAAAATCCTGTTCTACTTGAACGGGAAGTAAAGATATGACTGAAACCATGTTGCCTTTTTCCCGACAAATAATGAGTCCTGACAAAAACCAGCAATGGAGACGCGGGGAGTTTTTGCGGCCAAAACCAAAAGAAACTAAAAGAATCAAGGGAAACGAGCTTATACTGCCGGAAGTAAAGCCCGAGTTTTATATAAATCAATACGGAGGTTTTGACGAGTTTGAACATGCCGCTGTTGTTGAAACAACCGGCTATAATGCTCAAGACATGAGAAGACACGGCTGTGGAATCTCCGTGCTCCACATGGTCAATTCCTCTATTGGCTCAAATGAGTACAGGGACAAAATAAAAACAGTTGGTGAACTTGCGCAAAATATCCTTGCTCTGCACCGAAACGATTTGTTGGATAATTATGGCAATGTAGTTAAAAGAGGAACTCCTGTTTTTAACCTCAGAAGCGGCTGGTACCATGATGCCATGCTGTACTTTTCTAAAATACATGCTGGCCTAGATGTATATAGATATGAAGACTTAGGCAGTTTTGATGAAGTTGGACAAGAATGCGACAGTATTGTACAAGGCGGCAAAGAACCCCTGGTTATTATTTCTGTTAAGAACCACTTTTGGAGAATCGAGGGCGAACCGGAATCAATACTAACCCATCAAGTAATTCTTAATGGATTCAGATTTAACGGGAAAGGGGAAGTAACAGAATTTCGGGCAACTGATCCTTTTTCGCCAAATGGGGTTCCAAAACTAAACCAGTGGCTGAAGGTTGACGAACGAATAAAACAGGCGTTTACCGGTCGAGTTATGTTCTTCGTCTCCGCAAAATGAGTAGTATTCCAAAGGTCATTCATTGGTGGGTCGGGTCAAAACTTCATCCCCACTACTTTATTATTCCTCCCGAAAGACGACCTAAAGGCTTCTATAAACTTACCCGACTGTATTTTAGGACATGGGTAGTCCATCCTCTAAAAAGGCGAATGGCGCGCTACTATCTGAAATTTTTGCAAACCTTTTTCGGATTAACTGTTATCGCGGTAACAGGAAGCACGGGGAAAACCTCCACGAAAGAAATGATTCACACAATACTCGCCCAAAAAGGGGAAAGCACGCGTACTGCCGCAAATATTGACCCCACCTTCAATATTCCGTCAACCATTCTCAAATGCACCCCTTTTACAAAATATCTTGTCCTTGAGATGGGAGTTGAGTTTCCAGGGGAAATGGATTTTTATCTTTGGCTTGCCCATCCTAAAGTAGGGATTATAACCAACATTTACCAAACCCATACTCAATTTTTCGGAAATCTCGCAGGGGTTGCCCGGGAAAAAGTTAAGCTGGTCCGCGTCTTACCGCAAAACGGCTTTGCCGTTCTTAATAAAGAAAATGCACTTACGCGAAAAATGGGAAAAGCGATAAAAGCTAAAGTGATCTGGTTTGGCAATAGCGCTCACGTTAGAGCGCAAAAAATTCAGATAACTAAGGACCTGAAAACCCGATTCTTGCTTCACATAAACAAAGAGTCAATAGAAATAGAATTGCCGCTTTTAGGATCACAATTCGTTGATAACGCCCTTGCCGCGGCAACCGTTGGCCATGTCTTTGGAGCAAATCTTAAGGAAATTAAAAAGGGTCTTGAGAATTTTGAAACTCCGGAGCACAGAATGCGGCCGATTAAGCTAAAAAATGGCGCAATAATTCTCGACGATTCATACAACAGCAATCCTGCGGCAGCAAAGGCTGCGCTTGAGACACTAAAGAAAGTAGCTGGCAGTAAAAAAATGATTGTTGTCATGGGCGATATGCTGGAACTTGGTAAAGAAGAAATAGAGCGCCATAAAGAATTAGGCAAGACAATATCCGAAATGAGCGCAGTTTATCTTATTGCCGTGGGCCCGCTCGCTAAAAATATTGCAACCGAGGGAAAGAAAGCAAAAATGACAGATGTCTGGTGGGTCGGGTCACAAGAAGAGGTCTTACCAGTACTCAAGCCTATTCTGGCAAAAGACAGCGTTGCTCTTGTAAAAGGGTCAAGATCGGTTGGCCTGGACAAATTAGTCGACAGATTGGTAATATAGAAATATGAAGTTTTATTCAAAAGTAAAAAGTACGCAAAAACTGGGTTTTAGGACGCCGGAGCATTTCAAAGGCAAGGTTTTCAGCCCCAACAAACCCCCAAAATTTAACCCTTCGCAATTCAAGACACAGCACAAAGGGTAAGCTTCTTATTCCGAATTTTTGGCACCAAATATAATGTATGCTAAAATAAACTACCAAGGGTTAAAACCCTCGGTATTCCGCAAGCGGAAAAGTTTGTTTCTTCTTCGCTTCATCCCCGATTAAATCGGGGTATTCGCGAAGTACGAAATAGCACTCTATGGAAGCAAGAAAAGCGACGTCCGTTCTCGCGCGCCAAGAGGACGGGACCGTGCAAATAACCATAACAATACCCCAAGATATTGTCCGCGCAAATAAGGAGAAAGCGCTTAAGCATCTTGTTGAGAATTTAGAAGTCCCCGGGTTCAGAAAGGGCAAGGCCCCTCAAGATGTGGCACTAAAGCATATAGAGACCCAGAAGCTCTACGAACACATGCTTCAGCATATTTTGCCGGAAGTCTACGCTACGGCCGTTGAAGAGTATAAACTAAAACCCGTCCTCGCGCCTCGTTTTGAGCTTGTAACGGTTGACGAAAACAAAGACTGGCAAATAAGAGCGATAACCTGTGAATTGCCGGAAATAAACCTCGGAGATTATAAACAAACTATAAAGGGGTTTGTGGTTAAGGCAAAAATTTGGGTTCCGGGAAAGGGCGATACAACAAATCCGCCATCCCCAACTCAATCGGGGCAGGACGGACCGACGAAAGAAGAAAAAGAACAGGAAATAGTCAAGACTTTAATTGAAAAAACAGAAGTTAAAATACCAAGACTTTTAATTGAAGAGGAAGTAAACCACAGACTTTCCCGGCTTCTGGAGCAGGTCCAAAAACTGGGTCTGACAATAGAACAGTATCTTTCCTCGACAAGTAAAAAGGTCGAACAGCTTAGAGAAGAATATGCCAAACAAGCCGAGGATTCGATAAAACTTGAACTTTCTTTAAATAAAGTGGCCCAAGAGGAAAAAGTCGAAGTCCTAGATAGTGAGGTAGACGAGGTAATACAAGCAATGGGGGACGAGGCGGCAAAAGAAGCCCTCTCAACGCCCTATCAAAAAAGGCTGATAAGGGACACGCTACTGCGCCGCAAGGCGCTTGACAGGCTTGCAAACTTGGTTTAAAATTAGTCTGTCTTGCCCAAAATCATGAGCGCAAAAGGGCAATCTAATCGGGGAGGCTTAAAAACCGGCCAGCAAAAAGGGCCGACCCCAAGAACCGATAATCTTCTTGAGTCTCTTCGCGACATAGGAGACTCGGGGTTCCAGTCCGTTAAAAAGGACATTTTTGAAGGAATTCCGCAGGATATTTTTGGGCAAATTTTTGGCCAAACGGAGAAGCCCCAAAGAAAAATTCAAAGCGACATAAAACCCGGCCAAAGCATTGAAATAGACGCCATGCTTAGCCAGGAGCGTGAGGAAAATAAGATATTGAGGCAGCGGCTTGCCTACGAGGAGAGAATAAGACAGGAAGACAACTCCGTTATAGAACAAAAAACACAAAGCTTAAAACTTGAGCTGTCTGCATTAACCCAGGAGGTCCAAAACCTTGCAAAAACGACCCAGGCCTTGGCCCAAGAAACAAAGATCGCGGCAATACAGGCCCCGGCAAACCCGGGAGTTTATCATATTAATTTTTTTGAAAGACTGCGCTTGTTTATCACCTCATTCCGCAAAAAGATAGAAAACGCTACGCTTTGGCTGCAGTCACATAACCAAAGAGCGGCAAAAAAGCATTCTTTCTGGGGTCAGGTTTCAAAAGCCGGCTCAAAACGACTTCTTTCTCCCGAAGACTACCTCCAAAGATCCGCCGGATAAATTATCTTCGATTCTTTAAATATGAAGCCCTTCTGACTCTTCTATCAAATTCTTCAAATCCCTCAAGCGCAGGCTCTTGCAAAAATTTCTAAATCCCTCGTTTCTATCAACCCTCTCAAACCCTATAAATTCTAGGCTGTTATATTTCTCTATCGCTACATAGTGATAGAGCAAGAACTGAAAGAGGGAATTAACCGGGGACCGTGGACGGTGCAGGACTTGAATCTGCACCTTCCCGTTATAAATTTTGTGGAGTCGGCAGGACTTGAACCTGCGACCTCTTCTACGTCAAAGAAGCGCTCTAGCCAACTGAGCTACGACTCCATAATGGCGGGACGCTCTAGCCAACTGAGCTAACCGCCCCACTAGAGCAATTATAGCACGAAGCACACAACCTACACAGTTGCAAACTTCTACTATTTTCCTGTACGATAGGCTATATGCGGACATTTAAGAGGCCCCAAAACGGCGGCAATGGCAAGCCGGGTAAATTCTCTTTTTTTATCCAGGGAATTATATCCGGATTTGGCTGGTCCTTCGGAGCCACAATTGGCTTTGCCGTTGTGGCAGGCGTTGTAACCTTTGCCCTGTCTCAACTCGGCGCCCTTCCTGTTATCGGTCAATTCTTTACAGATCTCCGAGCCGCAATTGACCAGCTCACAAAACTCCGGGAAAACTTACCCAAATGAGCACAAAGAAAAAAATTATCCTAAAAGACCACCGCCAAATCGCTCAAGAGCAAGAGCTCTTTTTCGTGCACGAATATGCTCCCGGTGCAATCTTCTGGATGCCAAAAGGATGGGTTATTTATAAAGAGCTGGCCAAATTTATACGAGAGAAAACCGAACAAGACGGCTATCGGGAAATATCAACGCCCGTCATGGTCAAGAATGCTCTCTTTAAGAAATCTGGTCATTGGGAACACTTTGGGGAACACAACATGTTTAACCTTGCTATTTATGATTCAGGAGAAATCAAACCCGGGCAAACTCCAGAAGTGAACTACTCCCTAAAACCTATGAATTGCCCGGAGGCCGCGTTGGTTTTCGCCCACCGACCCCGAAGCTACAAAGAATTACCGCTTAAGCTGACCGAGTTCGGGATCTTGCACAGGCGAGAATTGTCCGGCGTTTTGGGCGGTCTCCTGCGAGTAAGACAATTTGTAATTGATGACGCGCATCTTTTCGTCCGTCCGGACCAAATAATGAGGGAGATTCAAAAACTCCTTGCGCTTGTGCTTGACTTCTATAAATCTCTAGGCTTTGAGCCAAGATTCTATTTAGCTACCAAGCCGGATAAGGCAATGGGCGACCCCGGAAAATGGGAAGAGGCGGAAAAAGATCTCGAGGAGGCTCTAAGGCAGGCAAAAGTCCGGTATGAAATAAAGGAGAAGGACGGAGCTTTCTATGGGCCAAAAATAGATACCCATATTAAAGACGCGCAAAACCGGGATTGGCAGCTTGCCACAATTCAACTTGATTTCATGATACCGGAGAGAATGGAGCTGGAGTACATAGACCGGGAAGGGAAACGCCAAAGACCGGTTATGATCCACAGAGGCATATTTGGCTCGTTTGAGCGTTTTATTGGTATGTTAATAGAACATTACCAAGGCGCGTTTCCGGCCTGGCTTTCGCCCGTCCAGGCTGTGGTAATACCTATAACCGACCGGAATAAAGAATATGCGCAAGGGATAACAGGCCAACTAAAAAGCGGGGGGTTTCGTGTTGAACTGGATGATAGAGCAGAAACTCTGCAGGCAAAAATTCGCGACGCCCAGCTTCAAAAAATTCCCTATATGCTTGTTGTCGGCGATAAAGAGGAAAAGCAAGAAACCGTAGCCGTCCGGCTGCGAACCGGAAAAGACCTGGAGGAGATGAAACTCGACCGGATAATAAGCCGAATCAAGAAAACAGTTGAAGAAAAAAAGGATCTGTGATATTATTTACTATATAAACAGCTTTGGTCTGGAAAAGAACACAAACTAACAAGGTTTTTTGGAGGGTTAATCAAAGCATTCAAGCTCCCAAGCTGCGAGTGATAGGCCCGGACGGACGGCAAATGGGAGTTTTTCCTTTGAAAGAGGCGCTGGAGAAGGCTCGGGAAGCAGAGCTTGATATTGTGGAGATTGCTCCCCATGCCCAACCGCCAGTTGCCAAAATAATAAATTTTGCAAAATTCAGGTACCAGGAGGAAAAAAAGGAGCGCGAAGCAAGAAGAAAAGAGAAAAAAGGGACGGAGCAAAAGGAAATTTGGCTTACCCCGTTTATGGCGCAAAACGACTATTTGGTTAAGGTTAGCCGAATAAAAGAATTCCTAAAAGGTGGGCATAAAGTACGCATAGCCGTCCGCTTTAAGGGCAGGCAAATGGGCCGGAAGGAATTCGGATACGAGGTTGTCAAAAAGCTTGAAGACGATGTAAAAGACGATGGTAGAATAGAGCAGGCACCGAAATTTTTGGGCAGACAGCTGGTAACGACGCTGACACCAGTAAAGTAGGCAAAATGTAAAACGTGATACGCAAAACGACTTATTCCCAACGTTTTCCGTTTTGCGTTTAACGACTATGCCGAAAATGAAAATCAAAAAATCAGTCGCAAGAAGAATAAGGATTACGGGGAGCGGGAAGCTCCTGCGCCGCCGGGGATTTGGCCGCCATCTTAAGACAAAAAAGAGCAAAGGGCAAAAAAGATCTTCACGCCGGGCAATTCTTATTAAAGGAGCACTGGAGAAAAAATTGAGAAAAGTGTTAGGAATTTAGTAAAAGGTTAAAGGCAAAAGGCAAAAAGATACTCCTTTCACCTATCACTTTTTACTTTTCACTATTATGCGAATAAAAAGTCCACGACGCCAAAGACACAAAAAGGTGCTTAAAGCCGCAAAGGGTTTTCGTGATGCCCGTCGAAAACGCTATAAAGTCGCAAAAGAGGCCGTACTCCACGCAGGCCAGTACGCCTATATCGGCCGGAAAAACAGAAAGAGAGATTTGCGAAGCCTTTGGATAACCCGTCTTAACGCGTCGGTTCGAGAACATAATCTAAGCTACAGTAAATTTATCTCAAGCCTTAAAAAGGCAAATATCGGGCTTGACCGAAAAATCCTTTCAAGTATTGCAATCCAGGATCCAAAAACTTTTACTGCAATTGTGGAAAGAGCAAAATCCGCACTCCATTTGTAACTTGAAAACCACCACCATCTCCCGCACTTCATCCGTTCCCGCTTTGATACACTGGTGTATTAGAAGTACAAGGCGAGTGCCAATAACAAGCTTGCCTTACTATCAATATTATCAATTGGCAAATTAAAGTTAGGAAATGTAAAATATCTCTAAATGGAAGAAAGACTGCAGAATATTAAAAACGAAGCCCTTGCGCAAATAATAAGCGCGGAAGCAGAAGAGGAGCTGGAAAATTTACGTGTTACATATTTGGGTAGGAAAGGAAAGCTCAACAGTCTTTTGCAGGGCCTAAAAGAGCTACCTTCTGAAAAAAGGCCACCCTTGGGGAAAATAGCCAATGATGCCAAAGAAGCAATAGAGAGGGCCCTTTCTCAAAGGAAAACCGAAATTCTTCACAGAAGCAGGACGGAAAAATGGTTTGACCCGACTATCCCCGGGGAGAGACCGGAGCCGGGACATCTCCATTTAATTACCCAAGCAATAGAAGAAATATCAAAAATATTTGAAGGAATAGGATTTGTAAGGGTTCGATACCCGGAAGTTGAATGGGACTGGTATGCCTTTGAGTCCCTAAATATGCCCAAAGACCACCCGGCGCGGGACGAGTGGGAAACCTTTTTCCTAGATTCCCCAGCGCACCTAAAGTATGGCCAGATGGTTTTGACGCCGCACACCTCTTCGGGTCAGGTCCGGGAAATGGAACGGGTAAAGACGCCGCCCATTCGAATGGTCAACATCGCCAAATGTTATCGCCGGCAGTCTGATGTTTCTCATGTGCCTATGTTTCACCAATTCGAGGGACTTGTTATAGATAAAGGAATTTCTATCGCGCATCTTAAAGGAACTCTGGATTATTTTGCTCGAAGGTTCTTCGGTCCGCAAAGAAAAACAAGACTGCGGCCTTTTCATTTTCAGTTTACAGAACCGTCTTTTGAAGTTGATGTATCTTGTGGCATTTGTCGCGGCACGGCCCGCCTGCCGAGCGGGCAGGGATGTAAATTGTGCAAGGGAGGCTGGCTGGAATTGGGTGGGGCGGGCATAGTGCATCCTGCTGTTCTTAAAAATGGGGGAATAGACCCTAAAATTTATACCGGGTTTGCCTTTGGTTGGGGAGTCGAACGGACATTTATGATGAAATCAGGTCTGAAGATAGACGACATAAGAATTTTGTACAGTGCCGATCTTAGATTTCTAAGACAATTTTAACACTTAATAACGGTAATTACTACGCTACAGTGTGTGGTATTTACTAAGTTGAATATGGATATAAAAATACCAGATACTTGGCTAAGGAAATTTTTAAAGACAGGGGCTACTCCGCAAAAGATAGCGGAATATCTGTCTCTTTGCGGGCCGTCGGTGGAAAAAGTGGAAAAAGTCGATAGGGACCATCTTTATTTAATTGAAGTGACAACAAACAGGGTTGATTCGGCTGGGGTATACGGCATAGCGCGGGAGGCAGCCGCCATACTTCCAAGATTTAAGACTCGAGCAGATCTTCAACTAATAAAAGTGCACAGTGCACAGTGCACAGTGCACAGGGTCAACTGGCTGGATATCATAGTTAATCAAAAGCTTTGCCCAAGGTTTACCGCAATTCTTATCAAAAATGTGCAGCTTAAAAAATCTCCCGTCTGGATGGAGCAAAGGTTGAAACTAATAGGCCTCCGGCCGATTAATAATATTGTTGACATCTCAAACTACTTAATGCATGAACTCGGACAGCCTACGCATACCTTCGACTATGACAAAATAAAAAGCCATAAAATGATTCTGCGCGCCTCAAGAGCCGGAGAAAAAATTACTACTCTTGATGACAAAGAACATACACTACCGGGAGGAGACATTGTAATCGAAGACGGTGAACAAAGGTTAATAGACCTTGCCGGAATTATGGGCGGTAAACTATCGGAGGTCGATGAAAAAACCAAAAATGTCCTTCTTTTTGTGCAAACATATAATCCGATTAATATCCGCCGAACATCTATGAAATTGTCCAAAAAAACAGAAGCCTCAAGTCTTTTTGAAAAGGAGCTTGATCCCGAGCTTGTAGAAATCACCATAAGACGGGGTATTGACCTTTTTATTAAATTGTGCGGCGGCGAGCCGGAAAAAGAAATTCTGGACATCTACCCGAGTCCGTACAAAACAAAGATTGTTCATGTCGGCACGGAGTTTATAAACGAAAGATTGGGAGTCGGGCTCTCAAAGGAAGAAATTGTCGGCATCCTCAAGTCTCTCGGGTTTGAAGCCGCCCGGGACAAAGGCGATACGCTTGCTGTTTCTGTCCCGTCTTTTAGGGCGCAGGATGTCGGCATTTCCGAAGACATTGTTGAAGAAGTCGCGCGACTTTACGGGTATCACAATTTACCGAGTATCCTTATGCCCGGTGTTTTGCCCGAGCCGCCCGACAACCAGCCGTTCAGCTTTGAAACAAAAATAAAGCAAATACTTAAAGGGTGGGGGGCAGTTGAACTTTACACGCTTTCTTTGGTTTCAAAGGAAAAGGTAACGCTTTCGGGGCCCGGCTCATGGTCCTTAAAACTTAAAAACCCGCTTGGGGGCGACTCCGAGTATCTCCGCCAATCCCTTGCTCCTTCTTTAGTTGACGCGGTTGGCCAAAATCCGGGAGAAAAAGACCCGTTCCATCTTTTTGAAATGGCGAATGTCTATCTTCCGGTCCGGGCCCATTTGCCCGAAGAAAAAATGATGCTTGCCGGTATCTTTGCAAATTATAACTTCAGAAAAGCCAAAGGAATTATAGAAGCCTTGCTTGGAGAGCTTCGCATAAATGCCGTTTTGTCCCCCGACGACGCTCGCGGATTCCTGCCAAACCACAGGCTATCTGTAAAATATGGACGGGAGGAAATAGGCCAATTCGGAGTGCTTGAGAACAACTTAATTTTTTACGAACTCGACACAAAACTCCTGCAAGAAGCAAGTGGTAAAGGTTCAACCTACACCCCAATTCCTAAATATCCGGCGCAAATAGAAGATCTTGCACTCGTCCTTCCTTCTCATGTTAGAGCAGGAGATGTTACGGAAATTATTAAGAAACAGGATAAACAAATTGCAGAAGTAGAACTCATTGATATCTATCATGACACACGGACTTTCAGAATAGCCTATCGGTCTCCGAATAAAACGCTTACCGATAAAGAGGTGAAGAAAATTAGAAATAAAATTCTTGGAGCAGTTAAGAAGAAATTCGGTGTAACTCTTAAATCTTAATGAATTTTCTTGGGGTCTGTTCCGTGTTTTGCTGCTTTCTCTCGTCTCTTTTTAAGCTTTTGGCCCGCTGAAGGGATATCTTTTTTCCCCGTCCGAGCGAGTGCTTTTGTTTCCTCGCGTATTTTTGCAAGCCGAGAATTTTGCCCTTCTTCTTCATGGAGGAAATGTTCCCTATCGGATTTGGCAAGATTTTCCAAGACCCCTCGAATTGCTCGGTTTCTTGTTTCGCTGTCAAAATGTGTTTGTCTACCGGTCCAAAACGTGAGCCAAGCTTGAGCTAGCAGTTCATGAGCTTCCTCGCGACTTAAGGGCTTCCTGTCACCTTTTTCTCTTTCTGTATCCACGGTGTGTTGACAAAAATATCCTGCTCTGCAGGATTTCAGGCATTATAACACAGGGGGGAAGCGTGTCAAATTTTTTCTATGGGGCAGGGGACGGGCTTGGCGTTGGAGTCGGAGTAGCCGTCGGGCTTGGCGTGGCCGAATAATTCCAGGGTACATTAACGCCGATGCTTATCGTTCTGTCCGACTCTTTGCCGTTTTTATCCCTTGCTTTTGCGCGTATGGTATGGGTGCCCGTCGAAACATTGTTCAAAGACAACTTCCAAGGAGGACCGGCCAGTGCCCCTTGTTTTACTCCGTCAAGCTCTATTTCAACTTGTGTTATATCCGCCGTTGAGCGTGGATCAACTCTGACATCAAAACTGCCGGAATTTACTTGATCCTTATCTTTCGGGGTTATAAACTCAACATTCACAGGATTTGCAGAGCCGCAGTAGTCGGAAGGGGGATTATAACGCCAGTCCCCTTGGGTCAAAATCCATTCGCCAATTCCCTTCTGCCAACGATTTTCCTCGCCGGCGGCGGCAAAAGGATCCTCTTCTTCAAGAATAAAATATTCTTTTTCCTCATAATCGCCGGCGGCGATTTGGGACGGCGTTACCAAACGCCCTTCGCTTCTGCAAACCTTTAATTTTTTATGCACGGGGTCGTCTCCCGCCGGCTCCGTTCCTCTGATAAAATATTCCGTTCTTGAAGCATAGCCGTCATGCGCTCGAAAACCCGAGAGGCTATCTACTTCGGCCGTCACAATATTGTCGGACATTGCGAAGGAAGCGTCGGGTTTTCCCCGCAAGGCCTCAAGCATTATTCGCCGCCAAATGGGCGCGGCCCCGGAAATCCCCGATGCCAGTCTTTTAATCGGAGAGTTATCGTTGTTGCCGACCCAAACCCCGACAACTACTTGCGGCGTCCAGCCAACCGTCCAATTGTCCCGCATATCGTTTGTTGTACCGGTCTTTGCGGCAACCGTTCTACCCGGGATATTAAGCGCGGAATTTGGGCCGAAAACATCGGTGCGCGCCCCGTTATCGGAAAGAATATTTGAAATTATGAAAGCCTCGCCCGGGTCAAGAATTTTTCTTCCTTCGGCCGGTTTATACTCGTCAACTACCTTGCCCTTGGGGTCTTCAACTTTAAGAATCGCAACCGGATCATAGCGCAATCCTCCGTTTGCAAAAGCTCCGTACGCCGAGGTTAAGTCAAGAAGTCTTACCTCTCCGCCTCCCAAAGTCAACGAAAGCCCAAAGCGGTTTAAATTATCGTTTGTCGGCTCAAGTGTGGTCAGACCCATATTGTAGGCTGTTTTTAACATCTCCTTTATCCCGCCAAGGGCCAGCATCTTGACGGCGGGAACATTGAGAGAGTTGGCAAGCGCAAAGCGGACTTGCACCGGACCGCGGAATTTCCCGTCATAATTTTCCGGTTTGTAAGGAGGGTTGTTTGCCCCGCCCGGAAATTCGGTCGGAGTATCCAATAAAAGGGTAGAAGCGGTATATCCTCGGCGTAGAGCAGTTACATAATTTACCGGCTTTATCGCCGAACCCGGCTGGCGGAGAGCAAGCGCGACATTATACTGCCCGTCGTAGTCTTTGGCACTAAAGTCTTTTGAGCCAACCATTGCCAAAATATGCCCGTTTGTCGGATCTATAACAACCGAGGCGCCGTTTGTAATGTGCAAGGTCTCTGTTTTTGCAATTTCCTCGCTGACTATGGATTGGGCTTTTTCCTGTAAATCCCAATCAAGTGTTGTTGTCACCTTCAAGCCGCCTTGCTCTACGAGACTGGGCCCATACCTTTCCTCTAAAAGATCTTTTATATACATCACAAAATGCGGAGCCTTGAGACCGGCCTTTTTGCCCACAAACTTAACCTCGGGAAGCTGTTTTAAAGCCTCTGCTTCCTGCTCCTTTGTTATATCCCCATCCTCTCTCATCCTGCGCAAAACCTGTTTTGTGCGAGTTATATATGCTTTTGGGTCAGAACCGTAAGGGGAATAAGCCGAGGGCCTTTGGGGAAAACCGGCAAGGATTGTCGACTCAACAAGGGTTAAGTCCTTAACCGACTTTCCAAAGTAGGTATCCGCGGCCGTCTCAACCCCCCAAGCCGTGCCCCCGTAAGGAGCCTCGTTAAGATACATTTGAAGTATCTCGTCTTTTGAATATCTTCTCTCAATTTGAACGGCCAGAATAAACTCACGGATTTTTCTTGCAATTGTGCGATCGGAAGAGAGGAGAACATTTTTGGTAAGCTGTTGGGTAAGGGTTGATCCTCCTTGAAGTCTCTGACGAACAACGATATTAAAGAGAGCCCGCAGGATTCCAGTCGGATCAAACCCTTGATGTTTATAAAAATTTTTGTCTTCTATGGCTATGGTCGCTTGCCTCAAATAAAGCGGCACATCTTCAAGCTTCACCGCGGTCCGGCGCTGATCGGTAAATATATCGTATAAAAGAGCGCCGTTTCGGTCATATAGTTTTGTCGAGAACCCCTCGCGCCGAACTACCTTATCTGGGGACGGAAGATTTAGAGCAAAAATAGGGAATACTACTCCAAAAAGAACAAAAAGAGCGCCAACCCCCAAGAAAGAAAGTAACCCCAGCCGATAAAGAAAATTTGCTCTATTTTTTGGGTAATAACTTCTATGTCTGCGGCTTCTTAACTGCGATCTCCAGGACATTGCCCCTTGAGTATACCAAATCAAGACCTTGCCAAACTATAATAACCTACTGTTTCAGAGAAAGGGGCAGTTACGAATGCGCCAGGTGCTGTCTTTCGAGCCCGCATACATGACGAAAAGCGGCAGGAAATTAAAACTGTTGGTGATTTGCGTCGCGCCTCACTGAATAATATGCGGCATCTGGGCCCTATCGGTGCAGCATTTCTCAAGAGAGTATTTGGGGCACCTGGTGTTCGTGATGCCGATGTCCGACCAACAGCCGAACCAGCAACGGCTGGACAGCGTCTCGATGTGGTCCTTTTTGAGGAAGGTCTCACCATCCTTGAACAGGACGCGCTGGAGAAAATCTTTCTCCCTCACGCCCGCTAGCTCGCTCGACTAATCAAACAAA
>CAYSOV010000003.1:26554-29101 GCA_964432785.1 uncultured Gammaproteobacteria bacterium | reverse complement strand
TTAATTTTTATTCGGCGCTTCAAGAATACCCCGAGTTTATCGAAGGGATGAATTGAAGCAGAGACGACATTCTCCTTTAGAGGTGAAACCTCGCACTTTAGTGCGAGGAGAATGTCATGGGTGCTGGGGGCAAGAGCGAAACGGTTTTTACTGCGCTTTTGCAGTGAAACCATGCTCTTTTCTTGCCTCCCAGCACCCAAACTCCACAACCTCCTTTTTCGCAGTCTTATGGGAGAGGGCGGTCTCCCAAATCCTCATCAGATTCCCGGATACCCCGGCCCGGGCTGGACACGGAAATGTGCCGCTTCCCCTTGGGCGGTGCTCCCTCCCACCTTTTGATTATCCGCCCACTCCTGCGCACGGATGAGGAGAAGCTCGAATTTCCTCACCCTATCGACAAGCGACCCCAATTCTTCTACGATCTCCTGGAACTCGCGCGGGTAGCAAACCACGACTCACCTCCTTTGTGGTGTATTTTGACCTCTTATCCCTTCCGTCTCCGCCCCGACGGAAACCCTTTTAAGGGTATCAAGATTGAGGCCTGATCGGCGGCAAACATAATGCTTACCACCGCTCGGGCCCCAACCTATGTTCCCTATTAATGTGCCAACAAAAAATCCTCCCTTTTTGTGAGGAGGATTTGGTAGAAAATTTTGACCTGAACTTAGCACTCCACCGAAATCCCTCCTCCTTTAAAAAGGAGGATGTAGTGCCTAAGAGAAATCCAGTTTAAATTTTGCATCTTGGTTTGTAGTTTAGGAGAGAACACCTTCATTTGTCAAGTGTCCGCGCATACACAAAGGGGCTTGACAAACATCGCAGTGCCCTTATACTCAAAGAGAAAAATGGACTCCCTTGCCCAAAAAGCAATCGACGAAGCCCTTAGAGGCAACTGGGCAGAAGCAAAAGCTCTAAACCAAAAAATCCTAAAGGAAAACCCCAGGGATGAGGAGGCCTTAAATAGGCTGGCGCGCGCCTGTCTTGAGTTAGGCGATCTAAAAAAAACGATTTTTTGCTATAAAAAGGTTCTTCGGCTTGACCCTTATAACACCATTGCCCAAAAAGCAATTTTCCGGCTTTCAAAAAGCAAAAGAAAAATCCGCTCCACCGGCCCCGATTCAACCGGGGCCGGCCGGCGGAAACTCCGCTCTCTTCCTCTCCCCTCGGCTGCAAACCTTTTTATTGAGGAACCAGGACGCACAAAAACCGTGCCCCTTATTCATCTTGGAGCAGACACGGTAATCAGCGAGTTGACAACGGGCGAGGAGGTTAAACTGGCCCCCCATGCCCACAGAGTATCCGTCCAGACCAAGACAAGAAGTTACGTAGGAAGAATCCCCGACGACCTTTCAAGAAGGCTAATAAAACTAACCCGTGCGGGAAATATATATAAATCTCTGGTAAAGTCGGTATCCCCGGACGGAGTCAAGATATTCATAAGAGAGGTAAAAAGGGAAGAGTCTTTGGGGAACATTCCCTCCTTTCCTTCAAACGAAAAACCGGGCCATGCCCCCTTCGGCAGCGACGCGGAAACTCGATAGCAGGAAAAACATCAATTCCTAGAACCTTCCCGCAAAAGGATCCCCTAAAAGCAACTCTATATCCGAAGCGCCGGAAAAATCTCCTACTTCCTGGTTACAGCCAAAAATACCGGCAATTCTTTTGGTCGAAACGGATTCCTTTATATTCGGTCTTTTTTTGACAACACAGCCGTCCACCTTCTCATCTCGTTGAGCCGTGCCCACAACCCTCACCCCGAGAGCTGTTACCACTTGTACAACGCCTCCCGCCAGCCCCCGCTTCCCGCTTGTATTAACAACGATAAGGGTGTGCCCCTCCTCTAGAACCGTCTCGTCTCGGAAAGCTTCAAAAACAACTTTTGCCCGTTCCGGCAAAACGGTAAAACCTTCAACTCCGTCCGCAAGAAAGGTCTTTTTAATAATACCGATCCCCTCAAGATCTATGGCCCTGCGACCGACCCCAGGAGTTCCTCCGACAGCCAAAAGAATTTGAAAGCGGTCAAAAAAGGTCAAATTAGTCTCGAGTTGTCCCAAAAAAGCCGCTTTTAAGGCCAAAGCCGGCCAAAAAAGAGATTTGTTTTGAAAAAGGTCTTCTCCGTCGGGACCAACCCACGCATCAATAGGAAAACCTAGGCTTTTCATTAAGGAAGCGGAAAGAATCCCTCCCCCTGCCTTTTTGCGCGCTCCAAGCTCCCAGAGGTTTCCGGCAAGAAAACTCCCATATCCTCCGCTTGCCTCAACTTCCGTATTCTCCGGGACAGGGATAACCAAAAGCTCGCCGCTCCTCGGATTATAGGAATAAATGGTCGGATTATCCTTTGCTACGACCACGGTAAAGCGCGTATTCGGAATCCAAAGCCTTCCCTGCCAAGAAGAAAACAGCTTATAAACCGCACCGAGCATCAAGGCCAAAATGGTGATTAGTAAAAAACGGCCAAGTATAATGCCGGGTGTCAACTCCCTTTTCTTCTCCCGTTTTATCTTTTTTCGGCGCGAAGCTTTATCTATTTTTGCTTGGGCAGGCATC
>CAYSOV010000003.1:15936-26454 GCA_964432785.1 uncultured Gammaproteobacteria bacterium | reverse complement strand
TTTTTAATTTTCTTAGAATCTTTCCCTCGCCAATCTTTCAAAATGGCGGTTCCGCAGTTTCTCAAGATGATCCCTCCCCAATTCTTCCTTTAGAAATAGCTCTGCCAAATGCTCGCCGGAAACTATCCTCGGAACGATGACATAGCTTGCGCCCGCATTGTAAAGCTCAAGCGCCCCGAGGGAATCACTCGCGGTCATAACAGAGACAGGCCTTTTGGGAAGCTTTCTAATCCTCTCAAGAAGCACTAAATTATCTTCAAGGCTATTCGTCGTAGAAACCACACATCTTGCCTCCTCCAGATTCAGAAGTTCCAGCGCGTCAAAATCGGTGGCGTCGCCGTACATCGCGTTAAAACCCTGGGCCGTCAGCCTTTCCACAACACGCGGGTTAAAGTCGACAATAAGAAGTGGGTATTTCTGCTGTTTTAAGACCGGCAAAAGCACACTCCCCGTCCTTCCCACCCCAAGGAGAATTATATGCCCTTTCGGTTTTTCGTGAAGAACAAACGCACTCTCTTTTGTCCTTTTTCTCTCAAAAAAACGGAGAACATTCTTTAAGCGATGGTAAAGCCTGTGGCCATTTAAGATAAGATATGTCGAGAATGTCATTGTGATAACGCCAACGAGCGCCACAACCCCGACTACCGAACTTTGTATGTGGCCAAGTTTTTCCCCTAAGGCCACAACGATAAGAGAGAACTCCGAAATTTGAGCAACCGTTATTGATGCAAGAAAAGAGGTTCTGCTTTTGTATCCAAGGGCCCCCATCACGCCAAGCAGTATCAGAGGATTTCCAATAAGGACAAAGAGCGAAAATATCAATGCGGGAAAGAGAAAAGCCGGGGTAAGCCCGATAACCATTTTTGCTCCCAAAAGGAGAAAGAAAATAGGAATAAAGAAATCACGCAGGGGTTTGACACGGGAGGCAATTTGGAGATGTTCGGAGGAGTTTGCAAGGGCAATCCCCGCCAAAAACCCGCCTATCTCAAGAGAAAAACCTATTTGCGGGAGGGACACAAAAGAAGAAAGAAAGAGGGCCCAGGAAATAGCCGCCAAAAATAAAAGCTCGGAAGAAATCATCGCCGCTTTATCAAAAATCTTTGGAAGGACGGTTTTGCTCGCCAGATACACAAGCAAAACAAGCAACAGTCCCTTTAATAAAACACCCAGAAAAACAAGGGGTGTTAGCTCTTTTGTTTGAAAACCGGCAAGAAAAACCAAAATCATTACCGCGACAAAATCCTGAACGAGAAGAAACCCGACAGTTATCCTGCCGTAGAGGCTGCCAAGATCTTTTTTTTCGGAAAGCAGTTTAACGACAATTATCGTGCTTGAAAAAGTAAGAGCCACTGCTATGTAAACGCTCGCTACCGGGTTAAAACCGAAAACAACAGCAAGAAGAAATCCCACAATTGAGGTAAAAACTATCTGCCCCAACCCGGCCGCGAGTGCCACCTTCCCGACGGACCTAAAATCCCGGGTGCTCATCTCAAGTCCCACAATAAAAAGGAGGAAGGTTATCCCTAAATGAGCCATATTTTCAAGAAGGCTTTGATTTTCTCCGGAAAATACGCCGAAAAGGGATAGAACAAGCCCGGCAAATATATAGCCGATGATTAGGGGCTGACGAAAAAGACTTGCTATAAAACCAAAAACCGAAGCGGAAAGAATTGAAAGGCTGACTACTAAAAACGGAGACATGAAGAAAGTATAGCAGACTCCAGTTGTCAGTTGTCAGTTGTCAGTTTTCGGATAGTTTCTCCTAAGTCTTGGGGTAATTCTGTCGCCACGGAAACCGGTTTGCCTGTTCTCGGGTGCCCGAAAACAATCTCTTTAGCATGCAGGAAAAGACGGGGGCACCATTGGCGGTCGCGCCTTGCGGTTTTGCGGCCTGCATAAAGCGGGTCTCCAATAACCGGATGACTTATTGACTTTAAGTGCACTCTAATTTGGTGCGTCCTCCCGGTCTTTGGATATAACTCAAGCAATGTTAATTCTTCATTTGAAATTTGAGTTTTGTCGCCGACGCGCCATAGCCGCTTTGGCGACGGCGCGAAATTTGAAATTGTCTTATACCCCGTCTCCGCTTCCCGCCCTCCTGCCAGCACCCCAAACCGCTCTCTGTGCCAGGGGAGCCGGCCTACCGGAGCCCGAATCACACCCTTGGGTGGTACCACCTTTCCATGCACAAGCGCAATATAAGTTTTCTCCACTTCCCTTGCCTTAAACTGCCTCTGGAGCTCTTTGAAAGCCTCCGGCGTTTTGGCAATAAGAAGTATCCCACTCGTTTCCTTGTCCAGCCTATGCACTACTCCACTCCGCTTATAAAAATCCGACCCATCGTCAATTTTTAATTTTTCATTTTTAATTTTTAATTCCTTCTCCGCCCAGTCTTCTACCGTCTTTCCTTTAACCGACTCCGCCCTATTAACAACCATCCCCGAAGGCTTATCAACTGCCAATACATCCTCGTCTTCATATAAAATCTGGAACTGCATAAAAGTAAAAAGGGCCACTTTGCAAAGCAGCCCACACACTATTCACTCCACAATATACAAGATACACTCTCTACTTCCTCTTCCCTTCCTTCCTCTTCTCGCATTTTACACAAACAGTTGTCTCGGGATATACCACAAGACGGTCGGTGTCAATCATCTGCCCGCATTCCTCGCAAATTCCATAACCCCCTATTTTAACCCGGGTAAGGGCCTTGCGTATTTGAATAATCTTTTTATCAAGCTCCTTTCGCATTGCCTCAATTCTTGCATGGCCGAATTGCTCCGCCGCCGATGTGTCCGGCGACGCCAAATTCTCCGCTCTTCCGGCTAAAAACGGATCCTCTTTCTCAAGAGAAGATTTACGGCGCTCAAGGCGCTGGAGCTGGCTTGTCAAAAATTCCCCAATCGGAGCCAAGAACCTGCCGGGTATCCGGAGCGGCCCATCACTTTTGCCTCTTTTTAAGTTTTTTCCTCTTTTCATTTTCTCCCAAAGCGGGCAAGTTTCTCCGCCTCGGCTCTGCCCGAGCGCATATAGACCATAAATACCAAAATAAAAGCCAATAGGATATTTATTGCCAAGTCTGCGCTTGTACTATTAAACGATAGCACGGGGGCTCTGTAAATTGCAACCAAGGCCTGCAAAAGAAAATACACCCCAAGCGAAACAAGCCCAGCAAACCCGACTTTACCCGAGGGGTACCAAGAAAAACGCCTGTATCTTGTAAGAAAAAAGTGATAGGCAAAAAGCGATAAAAGCGCGGCCCCCGGATAAGAAAAGTTTATGACATTTCCCCATTCTCTCAAAAGACCTATTAAAGAAGAAAAGAAAATAAACCAAAACCAGGCAGGGGCCAATGCGTCAATAAATTCAAAAAATTTAAATCCGAGTTTTTTTATAAAATAAATCCCGGCGAGGGTGTTAAAGGCGATAAGCCCCCAAAAAGAAAAATTTCCAAGACGCCGATCTATGATAGCCGAGGATAAAATTCCCGTGATGAGAAAAAGCGAGGTTAGAAAAAAAATCTGCTCGTGTGGATAATCCTCCTTGAGCTTCCTCCAAAGAACAAAAGAGAAAAGAACCGCCCCCAAGAAAAAGAAAACGAATGATATTATTGACAAAAACACAAAAGTATTATATCATCTTGTTTACCGTCAGAATGATTGTCCTTCGACCTTGCTCAGGACAATCATGAGTACATGATTGAATTACCCCATACAATTGTGGGGGCGGCGATTGCGGTGAAAGTCGGTAATCCTGCCCTGGCGTTACCTCTGGCTTTGGCGAGCCACTTTGTACTTGACCCTATTCCGCACTGGAATCCCCATCTTTATACCGAGCTCAAAAAAGACGGCCGAGTAAGCAAGAATTCCAAGCTTTTTATGGTCGGGGATGTTCTTTTGAGCCTGGCAGCAGGCCTTTTTATTGCCTTTCAAATGCTACCTAATATCGCGCTTTTTATAACTGTCATTCTCGGGGCATTTGTTGCTGTTTTCCCCGATGTCATAAAAGCGCCGTTTTATCTTTTTGGGGTAAAAAATCCTCTTCTTGTGCGTTATGTTAACGCCGAGCGTTCAATCCAAGGAGAAACAAATATCCCTGCCTTCGGACTCTTTACTCAACTTTTGGTTGTCGTAGCCGGTTTTTGGTGGGCCCTCTCGTGAAGGTGAAAAGTGATAAGTAAAAAGACAAAAAGAAATTAACCCTTTTGCCTTCCACTTTTTACTTTTTACTTACTCGTTCCACATATTCCCCCGTTCTTGTGTCTACTCGCACTTTATCCCCTGTTTTAATAAAAAGCGGGACTTTTACCTGCAGACCATTCTCAAGCACGGCGGATTTATAGATATTCGTGGCACTGTTCCCCTTTACGCCGGGAGCCGTCTCGGTGACCGCGAGCACAACCTTCGGCGGAAGATCTATATCAAGAGCCTCATCTTCCCAAAATAAGACATCAGCTTCCTGCCCCTCCTTTAAGAAGGCAAGTTGGGTTCCAAGAATGCCTTTTTTGACCTCTACCTGCTCGTAACTCTTAGGATCCATGAATATGGCATTACCCACGTCGCTGTATAGATATTGAAGCCTCCTTTTTATAGTGGCAATCTCTTCAACCGTCGTCCCGGTGCTAAAGGTCCTCTCTTCTACCCCTCCGGTGCGCAGATTTCGGGCGGAAATGCGTACAGTCGCCCCCCCTCTACCCATTTTGACATGTTCATACTTCAAAACTTGGTAAGGGGTCTCGTCTATTTGGAATGTTTTGCCGTTTCGGAGTTGCGTCGCTGAAATCATAAGTTGAATCGAGGAAATTGTGCCGGGGGTGGGATTCGAACCCACACGAGGCTTGAGGCCCCACAAGATTTTGAGTCTTGCGCGTCTGCCAGTTCCGCCACCCCGGCACTCGTTGTATTTTACCATTTTAAGCCTCACTACTCAATCCGAAGATGGATCTAAATCTTTGGAGAGGTGGCGACCGGGGAGAAATAGGAAATGGTTGCAACGCGATCGATTTCTCTAATTGCTCTCCTTCCTGTAAATATACTCTTTTTAATTTTCCTACATCTAGGCCTTTTCATAACCGCCAAAAGGATTAAGGGCCAAGCGATTGTGGCGTCTGTCAAAACCTCCGCAAAATTTAAACCCTTCTCAAGCTTTTCAAGATCAACCTTCCCCCAAGACCCGCCTTCGGAGTATGTGCACCCCGATAAGTGTCCAAAATGCGGCGGATCGGGACAAATACGAACGCCGTAAGAGTACATCTTCGGCGAGTTTTCCCACCAGGGCTCTTCACCTTTTCTGGTTAAATCGTGCCTCTGGGAAATAAGATCTATGCAAGGACCAACTTGCTGTGCCCAATTTCGCGGAACCCCGCCGCCAATTGTAAAAATCCCCCATTTCTTCTGCCTTGCCATGAGTCTTGTGAAATGGTCCATATCTAAAAGCCCGTCATAAACCGGAAAGGGTCTATTGTTTTTTAGGCAAAGAAGGCGGTGAAGATACGCGTCAATTCCTCCCGCCTCGGAATCGGTCAAAGCGGGCGTATAGACGGGAACACCCTTCAAATATGCGCTTTTCAGGATCGCGCGGCCTTTTGTATTCTTGGCCAAATATCTCCCGATTTGCTCCCATAGGTCCTTACTTGAAAAAGGTCTGTCCTCCGGCAACTCCTCAAGCGCCTTGAAAACGATTACTTCTATCTTGTCCAAATTTATCTCCGGCTCCAAGACATCATAAATCCGGTTATATCCTTTTTTAAGGAAAAATTTGTCGTCAAGTCCGGGCGGCGCTTGAAAATGAGAAAGTCCGACCCCCTCGACCAAACCGTGCGACATTAAAGCCCCGGTTGCTATGACCGCATGCACCATTCCCCTGTCAATCATGTCGCAGACAAGAAGCCCCATTTTAGCAGGGGTCATCGCGCCCGAAAGGGTAAGAACCACAAATGTATCGCGGTCTAAACACATCTTCTCTAAAACATGGGCCGCTTCTCCAACCGTCCTTGCACCAAATGCGGTGCTCTTCATTGCGCGGACGAGATCGTCAATATCTTTTATTTTTGAAGAGTTAAGAGGGACAACAGGCCTAAAATGGTCGCTGAACCCAGTCCCTTTCCCTTCCCTCTGATATTTATAATGAGGTATCGCCGGATCAATTCCCTTCTTACTTTTTACCTTTTTCATTTTTATTTTTTCTTTTCCGAGATGTATCCCATTATTTTATAAACCAATTTCGCCGCCAAAAACGCGCAAGAGTGCGGTCCCAAACTTGGCGATAATTCTACCACATCAAACCCGACTACGCGCCTCTTTTTGGCAACCTCCCGCAACAATTTCAAGGCATCGTACCAGCCGGGCCCTCCGGGCTCCGGGGTTCCGGTAGCCGCCATTATAGAGGGGTCAAAAAAATCAACATCGAAACTGATATAAACATTATCCGTCAATTCGCTTACAACCCGCTCTATCCAATTGCTCCCGCCGACCATGTCCTCTGCGAAAAATTGCGGGATTCCCGCTTTCTTTGCGAATGCCATATCCTCATTGCTTAGCGCTCGCAGCCCAACCTGCACAACCCTCGCTCCCATTTCAACAATTCTTCTTGCAACCGTTGCACTACTGTAAGGGGTCCCCTCGTAGATATCGCGAAGATCAGGATGAGCATCAAATTGCAAAACGGAAAGTTTCGGAAAAGCCTTAATATGTGCTTTAACCGCGCCCGTGCTTATTGAATGATCCCCCCCGAGAGCAACGACAATTTTTTTATGCCCCAGAAGCTCGCTTGCAACCCTGTAAATTCTGTTCATCATCGCCTCCGGGTTTCCAGGCGCGGGTATTACCTCGGGCAAGGTATGTATGCCCGCTTTATAGGTTTCTTTCTTCAATTCCTGATCGTAAAGCTCTAAAAATTGCGAGCTGTCTATGATTGCCCCCGGCCCCTCCCTCGCCCCAGCCTTAAAAGAGGTGACGGCATCATAGGGCACCGATAAAACGACAAAAGCGGAATTTTCAAAACCGGAGTACTCCTTTTCAATAAGAGCGAAGTTCAGCTCCGGATAAAAGTCTTTTTTGTTTGGCTGGTAGTTCTTCCTCGAGGCAGTAGAGGTCTTATTATTCTTTTTTGCCATTCTTCCGTGAGCCGCTTCTCCCGTTTTCAAACAAGAAGGAATAGTCCGGCGCCCTTCTCTTTCCTCTAAACTTCTCATTAAGCGCATGAACCACAATTGGCAGGCCTATTGTCGCATCGCAAAAACATTGAGACTTTAGAGCATTGACATCCTCTTTCCCCCAGCTTGTAGCTTCTTCAAATGTGCATCCCGAAAGACCACCCCATTGGGGAGAATCTGTCGTGATTTGAATAGCATACTTATGGGGATAATAAGATTCCCGGAGCTCCTCCCCGTTGGCACCTTGCCCCTTATAAATCTTAGCTTCTCTGTCCGGGATTTTACGACCGGGGTATAAAAGATCCGAGCAGACAGCCAAAAGTTGAATAAAGTCTTTAGGCACCCCTCCTCCAATATAGATAACCCCCGTATCTTTAATGCGCCCGCTCAAACCGGCAAATTCCACATAGTCCTTCATATTATCAATAACCAAGTTAAATCCCTTGCTTTTTGCAATAAGGCCGGCATCTCCATAAGGGCTGTCCACGATGGCCGGGCAAAAAACCGGAACTTTGTGTTTTGCCGCCACGGCAACAATGCTCCTAATTCCTTTTTTCCAAAGCCATCTGCCAAAAAGGTAAAGAATTTCTCTTGATGAGTAGGGGCGGTCGGACTCAAGATTGCCAACATAAAAATCCGCAATCATCTCCGTCATTACCATATAATCCGATTCTTTGCCGTAAACATCATAGTATCTGTTCAAATCCTCGCCCAAAAGCTTGACATCATCTGCCGTATGGGTGCCTTTCCAATAAGGCCTTCCCATCGCATCTATTATATCCTCGGAAATATTTGCTCCGGTCGGAACCAAGACATCAATAAACCTGTTTTTAACAAGCCAGTTAATAATCTTGTATTGCCCCGCAACGGAGAGGGCACCCGTATACCCCATCACAATGGTTGCATTTTTGTCCTTCAGCATAGCTTCCCAAACCCGAACAACCTCGGCCAAGCGTCTCCCCTGATAACCGGTATTGGCCATTTCTTCCAAAAGCCTTGAAAGAGCTTTCTTTTTAACTTGAATGGGTTTTACTTCCTCTGTAAAATAGTAGGAGCTTTTTGCGGCCGCATCGGAAACCGGGCCATTTCCATTTTTCCGTCTCTTCTCACGCTTACTTTCTGGAATAATTCGAGTTGCTGTCTGCATTTTCAAAAACGGTAAAAATTTGTATATTTTTATGTATATCGTTTTGAGATTTTTTGTCAACCCTTAAAATTAAGAGCGGTATGAATTATCGGGCCAATATCGAAGAAAACAAAACTAATTTTTGAAGAAAATTTTAAAAATTCTTAATTCTCTGTACAATATACATTATACAAAATACATCTATTCTGTCTTTCCTCTTTTTGTTTCCCTGCTGAAGAATTTAATGCGGTCTCCCCGGAAGTATAGTTTTATTTGGCGAAGGGGCCCGTTTCTGTGCTTTGCGATATCAAGAATATAATTATCCGTATCCTCCTCGTCCTCGCGCCATAAAAACATAACAACATCCGCGTCCTGCTCTATGGCGCCGGACTCCCGAAGATCCGCCAATTGGGGCCTTTTTGAGCCTCTGTGCTCAACGGCGCGCGAAAGTTGAGAAATCGCGATAACAGGAAGTTTTAGCTCCCGCGCTAAATTCTTCAAACCTTGAGAAATCTCCGAAACTTCCTGGACTCTGTTTTCAAGATTTCTCCCGTGAACCAATTGCAGGTAATCGACTATAAGAAGGTCTATGCCGCGCTCTACCTGCAGTCGTCTTGCCTTTGTTCTCATCTCCAAAATTGAAAGAGCGGGGGTATCGTCAATGTAAAGGGGCGCCTCCGCCAACTCCCCCATCGCATCCGATAACTTTGCAAAATCGCGCTCGTCAAGTTTTCCGGTTTTCAACCTCCACGCATCAATATCGGCTTGGGCGACCAAAAGCCGATCCACAAGCTCCTCTTTGCTCATTTCCAAAGAAAAAATTCCAACCGATCTTTTTGCGGCAACTGAAATAAACTGTGCGATATTCAGAGCCAATGCCGTTTTCCCGATCCCCGGCCGCGCGGCAAGAATAACTAAATTTGATTTCTGGAAGCCTGCCAGGGCATCATCAATATCCGCAAAACCCGAGGGGACTCCCCGGAGCCCCCCGGTTTGTTTATGCAGCTCATCAAGCCGGTCAAAAGACTCGGCCAGCGCCGCGCGAACCGGCATAAAAGCTTGGGCAAGATGTTGCTGGGTTAACGAAAAAACCTCAAGCTCCGCCCGGTCTAAAAGCTCGGCCGCCGGAAGCCTGTCGTCCAAAGAAAGCTCCACAAGCTTTGCGGCGGCCTGCATGAGCGACCTCTTTGTCGACGCATCCTTAACTATCTTCCCGTAATGCTCAACATGCGCGGCCGTCGGAACCCTGTTTACCAGCTCCGCAAGATAGGAAAAACCCCCTATTTCCTCAAGTTTTTTCTTTCTTTTCAGTCTCTCGGACACGGTAAGCACATCAATAGGTTCGCGCGCCTCATACAACTCCACCATTATCTCGAAAATATATGAATGTTTTGTATCGTAAAAATGGGAGGGCCTTAAAAACTCCGCGACATTGACTATCGCGTTTTTATCAAGAAGCAAGGCCCCCAAAACCGAGGCTTCGGCTTCGGAAGAATGGGGCGGGACTCGGACTTGGATATTGGCCATAGCTTAAAGGCATCAGAGGGGCAGGAGTCAGCTTCTTCTTTCTAAAATTACAAGCTGCATCTCTTCCGGAATCTTGTCCGCCGTTATGCTGAATTTTGAATCCCTGACCGGCTCTATTCCCACTTCCTTTATAAATTCGCCAACTTCGGCAAGCTTGCCGAAGGTTTCTTGGTTTAGCTCCCCTGTTTTGTAATGCATGGGGATAACAACCTTCGGTTCAAGACGCGAGATAATTTCACCCGCCTCTTTGGCACCAATCGTATAAACCCCTCCGACAGGAGCCAAAAGAACATCAACTTCTCCGGCTTCTCCCACCTGCTCCTCGGAAAGCGTATGTCCCAAATCCCCCAAATGGCAGACCCGTATTTTGTCAATAGTAATAACGTAAACCGTATTTTTACCCCGTTCCTGCCCCTTTTTGGCATCGTGGTATGTGGGCATGCCAAAAATCGAAACACCCTTTATTTCATACTCCCCGGGTCCGTTAACGGCTTTAGGCGAACCGCCAACCAGGTCCGCCCGGTTGTGGTCCCAGTGGTCGTGGGAAATGGTTACGATATCGGCTTCTGTTTTGGGGAACTTAAACCCGACCTTTCCGGATTCAAAGGGGTCCGTAACAACTGCCACATTTTTCCCTTTTATCCTGAACGATGAATGCCCAAGCCAAGTAATATCCATGTTATTTGTCAGTTTAACACACCTGTAAAGTCCC
>CAYSOV010000003.1:2055-15836 GCA_964432785.1 uncultured Gammaproteobacteria bacterium | reverse complement strand
CCCAAGCCAAGTAATATCCATGTTATTTGTCAGTTTAACACACCTGTAAAGTCCCTTTCCAGAAGAAATCTTGACTTTAGTAAAATCTTATAGTATAATTCAGTTGCTCGAGTCGTTTCGGACAATAGCGTTTGAAAACGACATTCGTACTTTAACATCCGTTATTCGGCTATCCGTACCCACCGGAGCGTTCACAGAGGGAGATCAAGATCAGGAGGGAAAGAGCCATGCCGGAAGTAGTTAACGAACCAATCGTCGAGGATATCTTGACTTTTGCGAAGAAGCACACGCCGACGGGCCTGGTCGCGTGCGGGAAACACTCCAGACCAGTTTCCCCGCTCGCTGACGAGAGCGTGGTCCAACTCGAGATCCCAGGAGGTTTCTCGCCCGGTCCGATATGCACGAGGCATTGCGTCGCCACCGTTTTCTATGGAGAGATATACGTCCGCGACAATGCTTGGCGCTACGAGATCGAGGAGCTTGCCAGAAAATACGAAGAATATTCTGGTAAGCAGGTGAGAGTAACCATTCTTGAATGGCGACCTAGCTGAAAACAACGGATTTGACTTGGGCTGGAGTGGTGTTTATCACACCAACACTCGATTCTATCGAGACTCCAGCCCTTTTTCTTTCCTAATTTTGAGTAGGCTGAGAAACATCGGTTACACTTCTGTGGTCAGCCAGAACAAGCTCTTGACACATAGAACTCTATATAGTATTCTATGTATATTATGAATACTCTAATGCCCAAAACTATTTCAGTAACCGATATCCAAAAAAATTATCGCAAAGTCTTTAATATTGCCAAGAAGACTAAAGAGCCCGTGATTGTACTGTCTAACAATAAACCAGATGTGGTAATAATTGATTATAAGGCTTTGGAAAAACTTAGAAGGTTAGCATACGACGCAGAGATAAAAGATGCGCTTTTGGCAATTGAGGCTGGGGAAAAAGAATTAAAAGAAGGCAGGACTATGAAGGCGAACTCTCTTGCTGAACTTATCAAATGATAGTCCATTACACCTCTCGGTTTATTAAAGACCTCAAAAAACTAAGTAAAGAAAAGCAAAAACTGGCCGTAAAAAGAGAAGAAATATTTAGAAAAAACCCTTTTGACACGAGGCTTAAAACACACAAATTATCAAGCTCGCTACAGGGCTATTGGGCTTTTTCTTTAACATATTCTGATCGTGTACTCTTTCGGTTTCTCACTAAAAATGAGGCTATTTTCTATAAAATAGGCAGTCACGATATCTATAAGGTTTAGGTTTCCTAAATTAATTGTTTTTAGGAAGAATACAATATGCCCTCGCATGTACAAGCCATCATAACGAGCTTTCGCTAAACATTAAACCGTTTTGTATGTATCACGACCTAAACACAATGAAGAATGCCCAAGCCAAGTAATATCCATGTTATTTGTCAGTTTAACACACCTGTAAAGTCCCCTACCAGAAGAAAAAACACAATTTAACTATTGACAAGGTATCTTATTTGTATAAAATATGCTCACTGCCTTTTTGTATGAGCAAAGAAAGACAGACGCCTTTATCCACAGAGGTCATCTCGCCAGATCAAAGGGAAGCTGTGCGCAACGAGATCTTGGCCCTCCTCCCCCTACAAGCGCAAAAAGACAAAATAAGACCCTTGATAAATAAACTTATCGATACAAATAGTGCTGTTGAAGAGGAAAGAACAATAATCTACGGGAAGTTCAAAGATTGGTACGAGTGCAACATCAGAGATGGCATCGACACTAAACAACTATTCTATGAATGTGCCAAGAAAGCTATTGAAAAATACTTGGACAGAGAGATGGGTATTAATCCCAGATTACTTATTGGAATGGAAGGGGTTAGACTTGCAGATATAGCCCAGGCTGTGGCCGATGACTTCCCCACTCTTGACCTTCCGGAAATACCAGACCTCGACGAACTATTAGAGAGAGCCCTTTAATTAATTTTAAAAATGATCAATGATGCTGTGGGACCTGGTGAAGGACAGGAAGGCCGCCGGGATGAGCTTCTAGTTCATCGCCGTTCAACAACTGAATAAGCGGAGCGTTTCTCACTTCGCTCGAAATAACGGATGACCTGGGCTGGAGTGGTGTTTATCACACCAACACTCGATTCTATCGAGACTCCAGCCCTTTTTCTTTTTAAAAATTGGCAGGGGTTGCAGGAATATGTTATAGTATTCCAGCCTAGTAAATTCATGCGTAAAGAGGTCTTGGTAGCAATACTAATCGGGGCGCTTTTAGGAGGCGTGGTAGCCTTCGGGATATGGAGGGCAAACCTTGCGCTTGTTCCAAAAAGAGAAAGTCTTCAGACCGAGCAGACTCCGCAGTCTTCAACGCCCGAGGATAAGCAAACCTCCTCTCTTATTATTACTCAACCCGAGAATAACTCCATTGTCTCCGAGGGCAAGGTTACCGTAAAAGGAGCGGCTCTTCCCAACTCCACAGTGGTAATACTCGCAAACAACGACGACCTAATAATACAAACCGGCAAAGACGGGGGGTTTGAGCAGGAAGTTGAGCTTGAGGGCGGTCCAAACGAAATTACGATTACCGCTTATGACGAGGCGGGCAATGAAACAACCGAAACTCTGACTTTGGTTTATTCGACTGAATTTACAAAAGAACAATAAATGATAATAGGACAAAGGACAAAGGACAAAGGACAAAGGCACATAGGCTATAAACTGGGAGTTATTCTTTTATTGCCTGTTACTTGTTACCTGTTACTTGTTACGACTGTCCTTGCCCAATCTCCTAGCCCGACTACTGCTTCACCGGCACCAACGCCAAAGGCGGCAAAAGACGAATCTGCTACCAAATCCGCAACCGACGAGGTGCGCGACAAGGTAAGGCAAAAGATAGAAGACTTGGTACGCAAACCGCGAGCGGCCGTCGGAACCCTATCCGAAGTCACGGACTCAACTCTTAATCTCGCGGCAAAATCCGGAAAAAGCGAAATGGTCGCAACGGAAAAAACTACTTCATATGTAAGGATGGTTGATGGGAAAAAGACCGAAATTAAATTTGACGAGCTGGTTATAGGCGACTTCATCGTTGCCATGGGCTATAGAAACGGAAATAATGTGCTTGAGGCAAAAAGAGTTATTGCCTACGATAAGTCGCCACTTACCGCAAGAAAAAGCGTTTATGGCGTTGTTCAATCAAACGAAAAAGGGGTTTTGACACTGCAGCACCCGAAAACCCAAGAAGTATGGAAACTCAAGACAAACTCAAAAACAAAGGCCACTAAAAAGGGAGACCGAGGTTTCGAAGATATAAAAGTTGCGGATATCCAAAACGGCAATAGGGTAACCGCGGCCGGGGTTCCAAGCGAAAAAGAGCAAAACACGCTGACTGCCGGCCGCATCCATGTGATCCCAGGGAAGACAGAAGGACTTACCGGTACGCCAAAACCAACTAAGTCTCCTCCGCCAACCGGCGGACCAACCCCAAAATCTTCCCTTTCCCCGTCCCCAACCCAGTAAGCATACCTCCGCACGCCTGTATTGTCCCATATGTGTTTACACAATTCGTACTATTGACATGTTTTATAATGTTTAGTACAATTTAGCTATGATTAACAATCAATTTTTACCTAAAGCTTATACCCCCGAGCAGGTAGCAGAAATGCTGCAGCTTAGTAAGAATACGGTTTATCAGTTGATTAGCCGAGGTGAAATTGTGGCTAAAAAAATTGGAAAAGTGTATAGAATTCCCCAAAATTCTCTTTCATTTATTTTTACCGGACTGGATGAAGATCTAAACCTTGCCCAAAAAGAAGATTTAAAAAATCTTACTAAAGTACAAAAAGAACTTTCCAAAGTTAGAAAAAGTTTGTGAGCGCAAAAAAGGTTTTTGTTGATTCGGATGTTGTAATTTCTTCTATTATCTCCGAAAAAGGCGCAGCCCATCTTCTTTTGAATGAACCAAAATCAAATTTCATGATTTCAAATTTTTCCAAAATAGAGCTTGGGAAGGTAGTTGATAGGCTGAATTTAAGAGGAGAGGAACTGCAAAATCTGATCAAACAGAGATTAAAAACGGTCAAAGTCAAGGGTAATTTAGAGAGGATTAAGAAAGATTTTGGAGATTACACTTTAGACTCTAATGATGCACATATTATTGCTGGAGCGGTCAAAGCAAAAGCTAAATTTTTATTAACTTACAATGTTCGCCACTTTAGAAAGCAAAAGATTAATGCAGATTTGGGGATTATTGTTTTGACTCCAGCCCAATATTTGCAGTATTCAAGGAGTCTAGGTTAAGGAACCTCGCGCCCCATTTACCGCTTCGTCGCCCTAGCTATTCCGATCCGGGATCGGTATATGCTTATACCCGAGGTTGCAAGCTATATTTTTAGCTCTTATTTTATTTTGCGACATTTTTATGCTATAGCAAAATTTTGTTAAAAGAAACTACTGTTGCAGATATGTTTACACAATACACTTCTTTTAGCTTACACTTAAGAAAAGTGGTATCATTTGTGCAGAGTAATATGAACAAGCCGCAAACACCGAAGGGTTTTCGGGATATTAAGCCCGAGCTTGCAAAGAAAAGGCGAAGTGTAATTAATAAAATTGCAGCCGTCGTTGAAGAATTCGGTTTTGTCCCTATTGAAACCCCCACTATAGAATTTGCAGAAACCCTAAAGGGAAAATACGGAGAAGAGGAAAAGCTAATATATGAGTTCATAGACAGAGGTGGAAGAAAGCTGGCCCTACGCTATGATCTAACAGTTCCCCTGGCAAGATATGTTGCAACCCACAATTCCCCCCTCCCTTTTCGCCGTTATCAAATAGGCCAGGTTTTTCGCGGAGAAAAGCCACAAAGGGGGCGCTTTAGGGAATTTACGCAATTTGATTTTGACTCTGTGGGCTCTGCTGATTTAGAAGAAGACGCAAAAATAATTGCCGCAGCCCTTAAAGGGGCACGGGCCATAGGTCTAGAAAAAGCAACAATGGCTATCAACGATAGGAAATTTTTCGAGGGCATGCCGATAGAAGTTGTAAGAGCGTGGGATAAATATTACAAAATCGGAGAAGAGGGTGTAAAAAAAGAACTCGAGGAAAATGGCATCACAGCTAATAAAGCCACAGAATACATTCGCGTATTAAAAGACGCAAAACACACCGCTGACTACGAGAAGATTAAAAACATATTGGAATCTAAAAGTATAAAATTCCAAAGAGATTTTTTCTTTGACAGAACCCTGGCAAGAGGTCTGGATTACTACACTGGTCTTATTTTTGAACTAAAACCGTCAGATAAGCCGGGCGATTTATCAATCGGCGGCGGTGGCAGATATGATAATTTAATCGGAATGTTCTCAAAGAAAGACATCCCTGCTGTCGGTTTTTCTTTCGGCCTTGACCGCCTTATAGAAGCCCTTCCACTAAGTCAAACCGGCCAAACCATTTAACAAACTATGAACAAAAGACTAACTGCCTATCTTTTGCTCATTTTAGTCGCTGTTATTTGGGGGGCGGCGCTTCCGGTAATCAAGTTTACATTGGAAGGATTTAGCCCCCTTTTATTTTTAACATACAGATTCGGAATTTCCGCCCTTATTTCCCTTGTACTTATCCTGCTCTTTGGACTTGAAATTCCGCGAAAAAAGCAGATTATTCTTCTAACAATCGGCTACGGGTTCCTCACCTCAACGATAACCCTGGGTCTGCTTTTTTTGGGCATTGAGAGAACAACGGCGGTTGATACGACGCTTATTGCCGCAACCGGCCCAATTCTGGTAACCGTGGCCGGAGTAATATTTCTTAATGAGCATGTTACGCGCCGGGAAAAATTGGGCATTGCTCTTGCGTTCGCGGGAGTAGTCGTAACCATTTTTGAGCCAATTCTCAAAAACACGGACGGCGCTTCGGGGTTGGGCGGCAATATCCTTATTTTTGCCGCTGTACTTACGGGGGTGGCATCAGCCGTTATGGCAAAAGTAGTACTGCGTAAGGAAGTCTCGCCCGCCGCAGCCGTAAATATATCCTTTATTATAGGGTTTTTAACCCTGCTTCCGATCGCGCTCTTCTTTTATCCACCTCAAGTTTTTATAGAGCAAATACGGACCGCTCCTCTTCCCTATCACCTGGGACTTTGGTATATGGCTATATTTTCCGGAAATATAGCCTATTTCTTTTGGCATAAAGCCCAAAAGACCATTGAGGTCGGAGAGGCCGGACTCTTTACATATCTTCAGCCTATTTTTGCAATTCCTCTTGCGATTTTGTGGCTTGGCGAAACCATATCTCCGGCCTTTGTAGTAGGAGCCGTAATTATCACAATCGGCGTTCTTGTGGCCGAATATAAAAAGAATCTCTTTAAGAACTAGCCTTGCCCGTAACAACCGAAGCTGGTATAATAAATTATATGAAGACGAGTATCCATCCGACTTGGTACCCTGAATCTCGGGTCCGGTGCGCCTGTGGAAATGAATTTACCGTCGGGTCTACCTTGCCGGAGATACATGTGGAGGTTTGCTCGGCTTGCCATCCGTTTTTTACCGGGCAGGTAAGGTATGTTGATACCGCAGGCCGGGTTGAGAAATTTACCGAGAGGCAAAAAATAGCAGCTATGAGGCCCACTTCAAAAAAGGAAAGAAGAAGCCTCAAAAGAAAACAGCGGCTTGAAGAGGAACTCTCAAGACCTGCTTCTTTGGAGGAAGTGAGAGGCGCAAGGTAAGAAGCCGGACTCCTAAAACTATGGGCGGGGGAAGCAAGATCTTTTAACAACTTATGAATCCTCAAGAACTACAAACTATATATCTCGAAATCCGGCCCGCGGCAGGAGGAGATGAAGCTAAAATTTGGGCAACGGATCTATCACGGATGTATATGCGCTTTGGGATAAAAAAGGGCTGGAAGGTAACGCCTATAGACGACGGGGTAATAAAAATTTCGGGGGCAGGAGCATTCTCCGTTCTTAAAAACGAGGGCGGGGTCCACAGAGTCCAAAGAATCCCAAAAACGGAACGCCGGGGAAGAATACACACATCAACGGCAACCGTCGCGGTTATTCCCTACATCCGGCAGGGTGAAATCAAAATAAGACCGGAGGATTTGGAATGGCAATTTTACAGAGCCTCGTCTCAAGGCGGACAGAATGTGCAAAAGGTATCAAGTGCCGTAAGACTTATTCATAAGCCTTCGGGTATTGTGGTCACGGCCCAGCAGGAAAGATTCCAGGAGCAAAACAGACAAATTGCCCAGGAACTCTTGGCCGCAAAACTTTATGAGCGCCAAGAAAAAGAAAGACAAGCCCAAATCCAAGAATATCGTCAAGCAATAGGAAGCGGGGAGCGTTCGGAAAAGATAAGAACATATAACTTTCCTCAAGACAGGGTAACCGATCATAGAGTTGGTAAATCCTGGGGAAATCTTGAGTCTATTCTTGACGGGGAGCTTGATAAAATTATCAATATCACGCAAGGCGTTTTAAACTCCCGGTAAGGTGGTAAAATTATCTTGATGCGTAAAATCCTTGCGTACTTTCTAGCTTCCCGTCTTTTATTTCTTCTTTTTGCGCTTCTGGCACCCTTATTCACTCCCTTAAGGGAGGGGTACCTGGGAACCCAATTTGACAGAGCCGCCCCTTATCTTGCCTGGGTTTGGGCAAACTTTGACGGCAGGCATTTTCTAAGCATTGCGACAGAAGGGTATCAAAGAACTAACTTTGCGTACTTTCCTTTATATCCGGCAGCAATCTGGCTTCTTGGACGCATTTCTATTATCCCTCCTCTCTATCTCGGCATCTTAATTTCCGGCTTCTTGTTTCTTGCCTCCATGTTTGTCCTTCACAAAATTATCCGCCTCGATTATAAAGACAACACTGCCTCTCTTGCGCTATTCTTTCTCTGCCTCTTTCCTCTATCTTTCTTCTACCATTCGGTTTACGCCGACTCCCTCTTTCTTCTTTTATCTACATCAAGTTTTTATTTCGCCCGCAAGGGAAACTGGCCGGCGTCCGGAATTCTTGGCGCACTAACAGTCCTCACCCGCCTGTCGGGTGTGGCACTTATCCCGGCTCTTATTCTAGAGTGGTATTTGCAAAACAAAAAACTTAAAGCCCGGGGTTTTATTGCTCCTTTCTTGACCCTGCTTGGTTTAGTCATATACATGGTTTACCTTAAACTTAATTTTGGCGATCCTTTGCTCTTTCAAAAATCAATGAGTGCGTGGCAGCAAAGTTCTTTTGTTTTTCCCCCGCAGGTAATTTGGAGATACCTCAAGATATTTTTCTTTGTTGACAAAAACCTTTTGGTGTTTTGGATAGCGGTTCTGGAGTTTGCAAGTCTTTTTGCCTACCTTGCGCTTTCCGTATATGTATGGAAAAAGATAAGAGCATCCTACGGAGCATTTATGGTCGCTCTGCTGCTCCTTATCTCATTCACCGGAACATTTGCCGGAACCCCAAGATATCTGCTTCATCTTTTCCCGGCATACACGGGCATGGCCTTGTTAATGCATAAAAACAGGCCTCTCTTAATTATTACGGTAACTGTCTTTTTACTATTTGGGTTTATATTAACGGCTCTTTTTACTCGAGGGTATTTCGTCGCCTAAGCCTGGTTTGCGGCAAACAGCTATAAGACCAATCCCTAAAGGCAAATCCCCTATTGCCAAAAATCGTGCTTCAAGGAAGAGCAAGAAAGAAAGCAGGTTGTTTAAAAGACGCGGAGGATTACCAATAGCGGATGCAGAGCGCTCGGGTCTTGCCACCTCTTCCCAAAGCCGTCGGGCAAGAGCCAGGGGCGCCAAAGACAAATTTACAAACGATAGTTTTTCAATTATAAAATCCGTGTCCTCCAGCTTATTCTTAAGCTCCCCTTTACTATACCTCTCTCTTGTGTGAACATGCTCGTCATGGAGTGTCCCAAGCCAACTGTTGGCCGGGACGCGCAATATCAAGATACCGTTGGGTTTTAACACGCGGAAAAATTCGCCAAGGGCCCCTTTATCGTCAACCGCCTTGTGGTAGATAACATCAACTGATACAACCAAATCAAAGAAATTATCCTTGAATGGAAGTTTATTTACCGAAGCAAGTAGTACCCGAACCCCCCGCTTTTTGGAAAACCTCACTGCCTCGCGGCTTGAGTCAATAGCCCCGACATCCCCAAATTTTGCGAGCTTCTTTGCCAAGAGACCCGTTCCGCAGCCGGCATCAAGAATCTTTAAGTTTTTAGGAATGCCGCCAAAATATTTTCGAATGAGGGAGAGGATAATTTTGTGGTTGCCCACATAAAAAAAATGCGTCTCCTCGTTCTCGTAAATGTTTCTATATTCGCCAATTTCCATTAACCCCTCTTAAAAAAGTTATCCGTTACCATAAGTTTCAGCCATAAGCCGAAAAGCTCAAAAAATGTTATAAATATTCTGCGGGGCCTAAAAAATTGGGACCGGCCAAATCTGCGCTCGTAGTGATGAACCGAGATCTGCCGGAACCGCGCCCCGGCTCTTTGCGCTTTCTTGACCAATTCAATACAAATAGAGCCGCTGTTGCTCCTAAGTTCCAATTTATCAAGCAGCCCTTTCCGAATTAGCCGAAAATCACAGTCAACATCATAAACCGGAAACCAAAAAATCCAACGGACAACAAAACTGTAAAGATTGCCTGCAAAAACCCTGTATGTCGGGTCGTGCCTCGTCATCTTTATGCCGTTTATAAAATTGACATCCGGCGTCATCAGGTTTAACAACAACGGAAGTTCTTTGACATCATATTGACCGTCGCCGTCCGTATAAAAAACAAGCTCCTTTGAGGCTTCCCCAAATCCGGTCTTTAGCGCTCCGCCGTAGCCTTTATTTTCATTATGAAAAACAACGCGAAGTTTCTTGTGCTTTTGGGCAAGTTTTTTTAAAACCTCCCCGCTTTTATCGGTTGATGCATCGTCAACGACAATAACCTCGTAATCCGAAGCTCTCCTCTTAAGAACGGAAAACGCGTCCTCTACAAGCTTTCTTATTGATTTCTCGTCGTTATAGCAGGGGAAAAAGACCGAAATGCTCGTCTCTTTAGGGTTCATTCCTCGGCTTGGGTAAGAGAGGCAGAAAGTTTAAGTGTTTCCCCCTCGCGCCAAACTTCAATTTCTATCCTATCCCCCACTTTATATTTATTGATAATAGTCGCTAGCCCCCCTCCCTCTTCGCGCACCGCCTCCCCGCCGATTTTGGTAATCACATCTCCCTCTTTTATCCCCGCAAGCCCCGCCGGAGAGCCGGAAACTACCTCCTGCACATACGCCCCTTGGGGCACCTCGTTTGCAATAGCCGTCTCCTTTGAAACCATCAAGTACCTAACTCCCAAGAAAGGCCGTGAAAACTCGCCGGTTTGTCGGAACTGCTCAATAGATTGTTTAATAATGTTTATAGGAATTGCAAAACCTATGTTTTGAGCCTCGGCGGCAACGGCCACATTGACGCCTATAACCTGACCGCTTGAATTAAGAAGCGGCCCGCCCGAATTTCCCGGATTAATTGCCGCATCCGTTTGGATAACATTGTCAAGTCTCTCAACATATCCCTCAAACGGAGAGCCAGCCGTTATCCCTCGGCCAAGCCCCGATATGACTCCGGTTGTTACCGTGTGGCGAAATTCTCCCAGGGCCGTTCCTATGGCTATCACAAACTGCCCGACCTTCAAGTTGTCCGAGTTGCCAAGCTCAACTGTCGCAAGACCTTGTCCGCCAGCCGGCGGATCTATCTTAAGAAGCGCTATATCGTTTGCGGGATCGCGATAAATTTTCTTAATTTCGTATTCTTTATCGTCTTTTGTTATCACTTTATATTTTACATTCGGTACGGAAATCACATGCTTGTTTGTTAGAATAAGCCCGTCGGACGAAACGATAAAGCCTGTTGCCAAGTCTTGCTCCCCGCCCTGCTCTCTGAACCCAAATCCCCCAAACGGCGAGAACTCCAAAATCTTTCTTTTCGGAGAAACGGCAGAAATAGTCACAACCGTAGGAGAAACGCGCTCGGCAACATCAACAACAATAGACTCTTCTTGCAAAACCTCCCGTTTGATAACGGTTTCAAAAATACCCTTTTTGGCCTGCGGGAAAAGATAATCAAGAGGCCGCAACCCAAAAAGCCGGTCGGCCAAAGCCCCGCCAAGTATTGAGACTAAAACAACAATACCAACCGCGACACCTAGTAAAAAACGACGGATTCTCATAACAGGATATTAGGATAACAAGATAACAAGAATATAGTCTTTTTATGACTGGTTTATTATTATTCTGTTATCTTATCATCTTAACTATTTTATCAGCTCCTCAATAGCCTTTTCCAACTGCTCATCCTCTTCCGTATCGCTTTTATCCTCTGCTTCCGTATCTGGCACGAGTCCCGGACCGTCGTTGACCCAAGTCCCGTTCGGGGTAAGCCAGCGGGCGGTTGTTATATGAAGGCCGGACGAGTCAAGCTGTTGAGCTTCCTGAATTGTTCCTTTGCCAAAGGTTTTCTCTCCTATAATTTTTGCTCTGCCCTGATCCCGCAGAGCGCCGGCAACAATCTCCGAGGCCGAGGCCGAGCCTCCGTTAACTAAAACAACTAAAGGAATATCCGCGAGCCTTGCTTTGCCCGTAACCTTAAATTCTTGCCTGGTCTTTTTCCCATCTTCTTGAATAACCACAACACCCCGCGGCAAAAATTCGGAGGCAATAATAACGGCTCCGTTAAGATACCCTCCGGGATTATTCCTCAAATCAAGTATTAAGCCTTTTGATTTTTGTCCGCCCTCCGTAGCTTTAGCGAAGGAGGGGTTTTTAATATTTAATATAGCTTTATCCCACTCGCCGTTTGTGTTATCGCCAAAACGATAAAGTTGAAGGTGCGCAATATCTTGCTTATCGCCGACAAAAGAGAGCTTAACCGAAGGCACTTCTATTTTTGCCCGCACAATCTCAACCTCAAACGGTTTTTCTACCCCCTCACGGATTAGAACAAGGGTAACCTTGGTTCCGGCGCGTCCTCTTATCGCCCCAACCGCGTCAGGCAAAGAAAGACCGGTTGTATTTTTTATTTCCAGCTTTTTATCTTCGTCCTTTATGCCGAGAATGAAATCTCCCGCTTTTACGCCCGCTCTCTCGGCGGGAGTCTCCTCAAGAGGAGCAATAACCGCAAGCTGGGTTCCCTTAAACCCTAATTGCAGACCAACTCCCTCAAATTCCCCTCCTAAATCCTCTTGGGTGCGCTTTTGCTCATCAGGAGGCAAAAAAACGGTATAAGGATCCCCGAGGGAAGCAACCATACCCTCTATCGCGCCTAAAATCATCTTTTGGGAGTTAATCTTCTCTTTATCAAAATAGCCCGCTTCAATCCTGTCCCAAACTTCCCAAAACAAAGAAAAGTCAACATCTTTTCCTTCGGGAACAATTCTATTAATGGGGCCTTGCGGCCCGTCGGGCCGAAGTCTGACTCCGTTTTCTCTTGCCCACCACCCGGATGCAAAGGAAACAACTATAACGGCCGCTATTAAAGCGAAAAATCTTATTTGGGACAGTTTCAGTCTCATTCCGGCCTCACTAAAAAGGGCAAAAGCCCAATATGTCTTGCTCTTTTTATGGATCTGGTCAAGCCTCTTTGGTGTCTTGCGCAAACTCCGCTTCGCTCTCTGGGAATAATTTTCCCCCTGTCTGTCACAAAAGCGGCAATAACTTCCCGCTCTTTATAGCTTGGCTCGCTGTCGTTTTTGCAAAACGTACAAACCCCCCGGGGCCTTACCTTCCGCTCTCGGGTTTCTTGGCTTGTCTTTCTGTCTTTCCGTTTTTCTGTTTTTCTAGGCATAATTAAGATAATAGGATAAACAGGATATCAGGATTATAGTCTTTTTATGACTAGTTCATTATTATCCTGTTATCTTATTATCCTCTAAAACGGTATCTCCTCTCCCTCTTCTCCAGAATCCTCTTTTTTAGCATCCTTTACCTTTTTCTCTTCCTTTTTCGGAGCCGTTTCTTCTTGTGAAACCGCTTCCTCTTTATGTGCGCTCGTTGTTTCCTCTGCTCCCAATTCGGACGGCAACTCTATATCTTCCCCTCTTGAAGCTGGGCCTCCGCCTAAGAAGATAACCTCGGATGCAACAACTTCCGTGGTTCTGCGCTTCACTCCGTCCTGTCCTTCCCACTCTCGGGTAGACAATCTACCTTCAACAAATGCCTGTCTGCCTTTGGTGAGATATTGCGCGCAAATCTCGGCCAGCTTGTTCCAAGCAACAATGGTGTGGAATTCCGCCTCCTCTTTTCTGCCTCCATCCTCCGTTGTCCAAGACCTGTTTGTAGCCAATCCAAAAGTGCAAACAGCATTCCCCTGCGGCGTATAGCGCAGTTCCGGATCCCTTGTTAAATTGCCGATTAATAAAACCCTGTTTAAAGACCTCGTTGCCAAGTTTTCTCACCTCCTAGTCCGCCAACAGACTACTGTCTACTGACTACAGCTTTCTTTTTTTCTGCCGTAGACTGTAGTCTGTGGTCTGTAGACCTTACCAGCAAATGTCTCAACACCTCCTCCTCGAGTTCAACCATCCGGTTAACAACAGCAACCTTATCTTTGGGCAATTCAAGCTCCCACAAAAAATACACGCCCTCCGTGTTTTTCTTCAGGGGATAGGCGAGTGTTTTTCTCCCCCATTTGCTCTCGTTTGTTACCTTACCGCCCTCTGCCTCAATCGTCTTTATAAGCTTTGCAAGCAGGGTTTTTTGTTTGGCATCCGTTGCCTCCGGCGACAAAACCAAAGTCAGCTCATAATTTCCCAT
>CAYSOV010000003.1:0-1955 GCA_964432785.1 uncultured Gammaproteobacteria bacterium | reverse complement strand
CTCCTATTTTAAACTCTATAACATCCCCGTCCTGCACAATATAATCCTTTCCTTCAAAACGGACTTTTCCGGCATCCCTTGCTTTTTTCCAGCCTCCGACCGAAACGAAATCTTCGTAAGTTATTACTTCTGCTTTTATAAACTTCTTCACAAAATCCGTATGAATAACTCCAGAGGCCGTGAGCGCGGTGGAACCGAGTCGAACGGTCCAGGCCCGAACCTCTTTTTCCCCCGCAGTTAAAAAGGTAACCAACCCCAGGGTGCGGAATGCCTTTTGTATCAGTCTCTCAAGCCCCGAGTGCCTAACACCTAGTGCCTCCAGATACTTTTTCTGGTCTTCTTCGGAAAGCGAGGCAAGCTCGGCTTCGGTCTTGGCGGAAATCACTACTACCTGTTCCTCATTTATTCCCAGTTCCCGAGCATATTTTTGTGCTATAGACTCGGACTGCGCCAAATCTTTCTCGTCCGTATTCCAGACAACCAGCACGGGTTTTTTGCTAAAGAGCGGCAGGTTTGGGTCTACTGCACCTTTTTTGTCTTTGTGTTTCTCGACCATCTCGAGATCCGCCAACTCAAGCTCTGTCTTAACTGTTTCAAAATCGCTCTTGGGGTCTACGCTTCCCCCTTTAATAATGTTTTCATCCGTAAAAGCTCTTACTACATGACAAACCACGTCCACCTCCCGAATGTGGCTCAAAAATTTATTCCCCAACCCTTCACCTTTATGCGCCCCGGCGATTAACCCCGCAATATCCACAAACTCGACTGTGGCCGGAATAATCGGTGGTCTTCGAGGAGACACCTCGGAGGTGGGCTTGCTCGTCCCGAGCGCAGTCGAGGGAGACTCCTCCGAGGTGGAAGAAGCCACAATATCTGCAAGTTTCTCTAGTCTTTCATCCGGCACAGGAACAATTCCAACATTTGGCTCAATTGTGGCAAAAGGAAAATTAGCAACATACGCTTGCTGCTTTTTCAAAAGGGCATTAAACAGCGTGCTTTTGCCTACATTCGGAAGACCTACGATTCCGACTGATAAGTTCATAATTTATCCTGAGCAAAGTCGAAGGATGAGGAGATTATATCAAAATCTCCTGAAGAAAGCCGAACTCCCTAGGTACCCTACCTAGCCCACCCCCCAGGTGGGTGCGGGTGGGTCTAATCCACACCGGGTGTGGAACAGCTTGGCACATAAGGATAATCGAGTAACCTTACTTTGTTTTCCTTGAATTCTTTTTAAGCCAAGAAGAAATTTGCTCAAGGGTTAGATCCTCCATACCAACCTTAACCATGAATTCTATAGCTTCTTCTGGCTTGGCTTCTAAGGAATATCTGTTAATTCTTAAGAATCTCATTGTTGAAAAATAAGCTGTCCTTTTATTCCCATCTTCAAAGGGATGATTCTTTACCATGGACTGAAGAAGCGCTGCTGCCATTTGCCAAAGTGAAGAATAAAGATAGGCTCCACCGAGTTGTGCCTTCGGGCGCTCTATTGCAGAATGCAGAAGTGTAAAATCATGAAGCCCGGCTCGCCCGCCACCAACTTTGAGCATCCGGTCGTGGATTATTAGCACTTCATCAAGACCAATAAATCTCACCGTTTTGCCAACTCCTTAATGAAGCCTTCATATTTAACACTTACCTCATCAAGCCACTCTTTAAATTCCGGAGTTAAACTTAACTTCCTGGTATTTTTTGCACGGATTTGTACAAGACCAAGTTCGGTATCGTCTTCAACAAATACTTTCTGGCCGGCTTTTACCCTCCTCCCGTTCACAAAACGCTTGGGAAGTGTTACGGCAAGAGAGTTACCAACCTTGATGACTGATTGCAACATAGTTTACCTCGAGTTTATCGAATGGGTTAGTACAATGTTAGAACATCAAGGCAGGTATGTCAAGGGCCGACTGGATAGTACGTTAAAAAGCGTTAACTTCCCCACGTGTGGATCAGCCCCG
>CAYSOV010000002.1:0-31236 GCA_964432785.1 uncultured Gammaproteobacteria bacterium | reverse complement strand
TTCCCTATCTTTTCGGCATAGCGGGGTTTCTTCTCCTTCTTTATCTTATCTTCGGCGGATTCAGTTATATGATGTCCGGAGGAGACCCGAAGGCCGCCGAGTCCGCAAAGCAAAAAATCACCAATGCCCTTATCGGATTCGCGATAATCTTCGCGGCTTATTGGCTGGTGCAGATTTTGGGGACAATCTTTGGAATCACGCAATTCCAACAGATATTTAGGTAACTCGTTAACTCGTGATACTCAAGACCGGAAAAGAAGTTAAAGGTGATAAGCAAAAGGCAAAAAGAAAATGCCATTTCCCAACCGGCTTACAAAAAACTCCTTGTTTGGAAAATCTCTGATGAATTAGCCAAACAAATTTATAAGGCAACAAAAGACTTTCCTAAGGCAGAGTTATGTGGACTAACAGCGCAACTAAGAAGATCTGTCTTGTCAATTCCATTAAACATAATTGAGGGGTATTCAAGGAATAACAAGAACGAGTTTCGCCAATTTCTGAGAATCGCGTTAGGGTCTTTGGCTGAAACTAGGTATCTTCTTGAATTTGCATATTATCAGGGGTATCTGAAAAGGGAAATGTTTGGGGAGTTGACTGGACGGCTAGAGTTGTGTGGAAGGTTGCTTTGGAAACTCTTTAAGTCGCAATCCTAGATGTGAGACTTTGTATTTTCCTTTTTGCTTTTTGCGTTTTACTTTTTACATAATCCTTGAAGCTTCCTCCCCCAAACCTCCTCGTCCTCTTGGTAAAATCTAAAAGCGCTCGGTCAAGCTCGCGCGGCGAAAAGTCGGGCCAAAGGGTTTTTGTAAAATAGAGCTCGGAATAAACCGTCTGCCAAGGGAAATAACCGGAAAGGCGAAGGTTTCCGCCTGTTCTTATAACCAAGTCGGGGTCGGGCATTCCGGCCGTGTCAAGATAGCTTGCGAATTCCTTCTCCGTAATAGGCTCTTCCGCCGAACGCCCGTGGGTTTGAATTTTGTCAAGAAGCCTTGAAACGGCTCGCAGAATCTCCTCTCTTCCGCCGTAATTTAGCGCAAAAGAAACCGTTATCTTCGCATTATGCTTTGTCTTTTCAACAAACTCTTTGGCTGTCCTAGCAATATCGTCCGGAAACCAAGCAATTTCCCCGACCACCTGAAGTTTTACGCCCATTTCCTCAAGCTCTTTAAGGTTTGTCTTTAGGGCCTCACGGAAGATATTAAAAAGACCTGCAAGCTCCGCCTTGTCTCGGTTTCTGTTCTCGGAAGAAAAAGCCCAAAAGGTAAGGTAGGAAATACCCCTCTTTATTGCCCGTTTGACAATGGGTTTTATTGTCTTTTGGGCCGCAACTCTGTGACCGTCAATCGGCCCCAAACCCCGCTTTGCCGCCCAACGACGGTTGCCGTCCATTATTATGGCGACATGCTTGGGCGTGTTAATTCTCGACTCCCCGTTCTCCGCCATCTATCCTTTTTACCAATAATGGGGATTTTAGCACCCGTAGTTTGCAAAGTAAAGTACTATATTGGTAAACTTGGAATATGGAGCAGGAAAAAAGTGCACAGTGCACAGTGCACAGGAAATCTATACAAGCAACCTCGGTGTTTCTTCTCCTATTGCCTATTGCCTATTGCCTATTGCCTCCTCCCGCCTACGCCCAGGTCCCAATAGGCCAGAAATTCGGCGCTCCCCTGTGGGAAATAACCCAAGTGGGCAGTTTGGTATCGACAGTTGTTTCAAACGCCTATATCCTTGCCGGAATTTTGTTTCTGGTTCTCTTTATCTGGGGAGGGTTAAACGTCATCGGCTCCGCAGGGAGCTCGGACCCCCAACAGGCGGCAAAAGGCTGGAAGATAATAACGGCGGCCGGGGTTGGCTTCTTGATAATCTTCGCGTCGTATTGGATAATCAAGATAATAGGGGTTGTAACCGGACTTAGAATTCTCTAGCTATGGAAATTTTAGCCCAAGCAAATCCATTTGGAACAGTCTCCCCTCCCCCGGGAGTCGGCGTCCACGGCGCGGGTCCGGGTGGACTAATAAGCCTTCTTAATGTAATTCTTAAACTTCTTGTTGTTCTCGGAGGAATTTGGGCGCTTTTTAATATCATCTTTGCCGGATACGGCTTTATCTCGGCCGGTGGAGACCCAAAAGCAATAGAGAAGGCCTGGGCTAAAATCTGGCAAAGCCTGGTGGGGCTTCTTTTTATTGCAGGCGCGTTTGTAATAATGGCTGTTGTAGGAAAAATAATTTTTGGCAATGCCGGGGCAATACTTAATCCGGAAATTATTGCGCCTATCAAACCAGGAGATTTAAATCCTGTTGATAATTAAATCCATATGGACAAATTGCTTGCACAACAAGGGAGTTTCCCCCTCGGTGAGATTAGAGGAAAGGGTCCTTTGGGACTTGAGGGGAAAAATGCCGCAGAGGGGGCAGGAATCTTCGTTGGTGCCATCTCGAATATAGTAGGCTTCCTCACGGCTGTTGCTATTATTTGGTTTATCTTCCAGTTCATAATAGGAGCAATTTCCTGGATTTCGGCGGGCGGAGACGCAAAGGCTGTCGAGGCCGCAAAAGGGAAACTTACAAATGCCGTTGTTGGAATTGTTATCGTTTTTACAGCCCTTGTTTTGGTTTCTGCTGTCGGAGCCTTACTGGGTATAAACATTCTTAATTTCGGCAAGATAATCCAGGATTTAACTCCAGGAAAATAAGCTATGAATAAAGAACTGCTCGCAATAGAAACACCAACTCTCCCGGGCGGCGGATTTAAAGATTATGTTCCGGAAGGAACTATTAGGAATCCTCTTGCGCCAAAGCTAAGCCCCAATGTTCCAGAAACAGGCCTCGAGATGCTTGCCGGGCTAATCCCAATGCTTATCGGCCTTGCGTTCGTCATAGCGGCTGTTGTATTTTTCTTTATTTTTCTTGTTGGCGGCATCCGCTGGATAACCTCCTCCGGAGACAAGGTTCAAATTGAGGCCGCAAGAAACACTATTATGAATGCTTTAATTGGACTTGTAATTGTTCTTTCGCTTTTTGCTATACTAAAATTAATAGAAACGCTTTTCGGGGTCAACTTGTTGCAAATTAATCTTGGCGACCTTATAATACGGTAGAGTAAAAGAGCCGGAGAGCAAGAGAGTGTAAGCAACTTGCATTCTTATACTCTTTCACTCTTACACTCTATATCCCAAAGGGGGTGAAAAATTAGTGAAGAAATTAATTAATTCTTTCTGGACGAGCGCGGTTTTACTTGGTTCGTCTAGCGTTCCTGCTTTTGCTCAAAACATTAATATAGGCGGGGCTGCGCCAACAACCGGCATAGCCAATTTAACAGTTGCCGCGATTATTGTTGGACTTGTCCGCCTTCTATTTGTAGCCGCAGCAGTCATCTTCTTCGTCTGGCTCCTTATAGGAGGCATACAGTGGATACTCTCGGGAGGAGATAAGCAAAAGACCGAGGCGGCGCGAGGTCAGATTACGGCCGCTCTTGTGGGTTTGGTTATTGTATTCTCGGCTTGGGCAATTGCGCAACTTATAAAAACATTGTTCGGCGTAGACATCCTCAACCTCACAATCTCGCCAATTACCCAATAACCGAGATTGTTGACCGGATACAACCAAAGAGTGTAAACTTGGGGCGTGGTTGACTGGGAAACAATTAAAGGCTGTACCCAAGACGGTGTTGCAACCATAAAGGGTCTTGAGTGCGCTTTCTCTAATTTTATCTCCGTAATTTTAGCCCTTGCCGGAATTGTTCTTTTTATAATGCTTGTAATCGGCGGTTTCCGCTATCTGGTTTCGGGCGGGGACCCAAAGGCCGTCGAGGCGGCAAAGGGAACCCTAACCCAGGCTATAGTGGGTTTAGTAATCCTTGTCCTTGCATTTCTTATTCTGGTTCTTATAAGAGAAATAACCGGTGTTAACGTAACCGAGTTTAGGGTAACCCAATAAACTAATAATCATTATGTCCGGCCTGCCCAAAATTATCACTCCTCTTTTATTGATCCTCTTTTCCAGCTTGCCTGTCCAAGCAGAGACCACCATTGATATCAGCCCCGTTCCCGAATACGGAGACACCATACCTATTGACACCCCTCTCAACAGACAAGGAAAAATCGAGGGGGAAATCGGGCCAAAACCAAACCAGATTAAATTTCCCGATCTCTCAAAAGAAAATGGCTTCTACTCGGGAGAGGAAGGCTTCCTCAATGCCTTGCCCCAGGAAACGCAGCAAAAACTTAAGTTCAACGACCCAACCCAACAGGAGATAAAAGATAAGTTCGGCGGGAAAATAGCCCACCCCCTTTGCGATAAGGCGAAGATAATAAAAACGGGGGAAGAAACAGAAGAAAGAGAAACCGCCGATCCTATTATCCAATCAAATCCGGTCGGTTTTACCCCGCCAACAGACTTCTTTCAAATAATACTAAGGACCGGTTTTTGGCAATCAATACTCGTCCCGCAAAAAGGTTCTGATCTTGAGTTTGGGATTGACGTTTCACAACGAAATCCCGATAACCAGGCCGGGTGCAACCCCGACAAACAAGGAAAAGGGGCGGAAGCCGTTACTGTGCAAAATGATCCACCCGCCCCCCTGAACTTTCTGGGCTCGCTGTTCGGAAATGTCTTCGACTTCCTTAAGGACTTTTTTGCCGGGACATTTGAAGGAGGAGTGAGGGTTGTAGCAAGGGTTGAGCAAACAAAATATCTTCCAGGGGAGACCGTTTTAGCAGATCAGACGGTTGGCGGCAACGGGTTCTTAAACTTCTTCAAACCCGAAGGGGCAGAATTCACAAATCAGGGAGACCAAGAAGAACAAGTGGCCTACCGCGTCCTAAAAGAAGATAGAAGCGATATTGGGATAACCTACAAGGGGGTCTCTTCCCTTAAAGGCGGAACGCTTGACCTTGTGAAATCTCTTTACCCTGAAGGCATGGCTCCCACAAGCCTTGCCGCGGTAACCACCAGCGCGCCAGGTTCAGTTCCGTCGGGATTTCTCGGTGGAATACCCAAACCAAACCGAGCCCTCGGGGGGGTAATCGGCGATGCGGCCGCAGCCTTTGGCGTTCCTACTCCGGTCCTTACCACAATTGCCTGGGTAGAAGGGAGGGCAATGTGGGATTTAACCGAAAGCGAGATTGAGCAATACTCCGCTCCCGGCGCAATAAGCCCGATAAACCCAACGCCAAATGGTTGCAGAGCAGTAGGACCCATGCAGTTTTTAATCGGGGGAATTGCAACAAGTTGCCCACCAAAGCTCACGGGCACAGAAATGCCGAATGTTTGGGGAGATTATGCAAGTGCGATCAACGAGGCGACAGGAGAAAACCGAACGCCCAATCCCCGCAATATAAAAGACGCTATTTATGCAACCGCCAAGAAATTAAAAAGACATTCTCAAACAGCAACGGGGTATATAACCTGGAACGAGGCGGACGTAAAAAGAGCAGTATCTGGTTGGTATGGACAATGTGAACCGGACGACAACACACAGGCTGTATTTGGCCCCGGGAAGGGTTATTGTGATTATGTTTGGGGAATTGTTGTTCAATCACGCCAGCCATTTTAAGAGATTGAAAAATCAAACAAAAGATGATAGTTTGTAATTAGTCTATGAAAAAACTGCCCAACGATAACAACAAACAACAAACAACAAACAACAAACGACCGGATATAACAATTCCTGGTGTTCTTTTGCTACTCTTTGCCCTATTCACTATCCACTATTCGCTATTTGCTCCCCCTTCTTTTGCCCAAGTAAAGTTTGACACAAGCCTGGAACAATTTCAGAAAGCATTAAATAGCGGCCAGTACAACAAAGAAACTTTTGACCTTCAAAGCGTTATAGGAATGTCTGGCTCCCTCTATACTCTGCTTGCGGGATGCAGGTCTGACGATGTAAATTGCCCGCAGTCCTTAAGGACGGGGGCGGTTGACAAGCTCGGCGAAACAATCGCCGGGATTTATGCCGTTCCGCCGGCATCGGGGATTTATTACGCAAGTACAATTTTTGAAAGACTAAATCCCGTCCAGCCGGCGTATGCCCAAGAAGCCGGCACCGGATTTAGAGTCCTTGGGCCGTTTTTGACATTTTGGAAAGCGGTCCGAAATATGGTTTATGTCCTTTTTGCCCTCGGGGCGGTTATCCTCGGGATAATGATTATGTTTAGAACAAAGATTTCGCCTCAAGTCGTAATGACTATCCAGGCAGCCCTCCCGCGACTTGTCGCCGGCCTTATTATGGTTACTTTTTCCTACGCAATCGTCGGCTTTTTAATAGATCTAACCTATGTCGGCATCGGAGCATTTATGTGGGCTCTCAATGGAGCAGGTCTTAAGGCGTACGATGCCGAAATTTATTTTAACACATACACTAATGCCGGCTTTCAAGAAACAGTGGGAACTGTATTTGGCCGAGGACTATCTAGTGGCTGGGATATCTTTACGGGCACAATCTCTGCAGATTGGGCATCTATAGGAGTATCGGCAGTGCTGGCCGGAATACTGGGCGCGGCAGTTTTATCTATCCCGGGTGTTGCGGGGGCCGCCGGCGCCGGCTTAATACTGGTTCTTCTGGGTTTGGTTGTTACTATTATCTTTTTCTTAATCCGCATCCTTTTTGCCCTTGCCAGAGCATATCTCATGCTTCTGATTTATCTGATTCTCGGGCCATTATTTATTTTATGGGCAACCTTATCGGGAAGCGGGGTTTGGAGTGGCTGGTTGCGAGGTGTCTTGGCAAACCTATTGGTTTTCCCGGCCGTTGGCTTTGTGATATTCTTCGCCGGTGTACTAATTCAACAGCTTATGAATGTAGGCAGTGATATCTGGGGCCCGCCCTACCTTGGCCGGCACGGAGTTCTTATTCAGGGAATAATCGGCTTCGGATCAATAATTCTTATCCCCCAAATACCGGATATAATAAATCAGTTATTGGGGATAAGAGCTCCCCGCATCGAGTTCCCGGCCATAGGAAGACAATTTGAACCAATTACTCGAGCTGTCCAGACAGGAATAGAAAGAAGGGTTAGAGGAGAACGTCCACAGGGTGAAGGAGTCTTCAAGATACCTTTCAGGAGGCCACGGGCAAGAACCATGTCCGCCCAAGCGACAGAGGAAGAAGCTGAATAAACAACGGGGAAATCTAGATATTAATAGCCCCAGTTTTATATCCTATGCCGTCCAAAAATCCCTTCGCTCGCTTTAATACCTTTTTAGCATCGCACCCGACACGCGCCATTAGGCTAAGAAAAACGGTCTTTCCATCTTCAATTTGTGGAGTTTCTTGTCCTGTGTAAAGAAATCCTATTGTTTTCACGGCCTCACCTGGGGCGTCGCGATAGTTCTCAACAATGGCCCCTGTTAAAATAAGATCAAAGATCTGCCTTCTTTTAACCTTAAGTAATTCCCCTAATTCTTTAGGGGTAAAATCCTCTGGTTTTTCCTTAATATTAACCTCATACCCGTCTTCTTGTAACGCTTTTATTTCTTTCCTTATTCTATCTATCCAGTCTTTTTTTTCTGGCCCCAAGATAGTAACTTCTGTCACTCCACGGTCAATCGATCTTTTCAGCTCCTGTAATGGTTTTATTCTCATTAATTCCCTCATTGAAAGGGGTTCCATCATCATATCAAAAACGGCCTTCTCTTTACCCAAATTTGATAATCCAAAATTGTAACTAAACCAGGATCCTTGAGCCAACTCTCCCCACGGCAATTCCTTTAGGGTTTTTCCTTCATCCCACCACATTTCCCAAAGCGTCTTTCCCTCTAGTATTTTCTGGCTCCTATTCTGGTAAAAAAAGGTCGAATGAAAGAAGCTACTGATAAGTGTTTCTGGGTATTTTCCAAGGGTTGCTTCGGAACCATGTGGGTATTTTTTCTTTGCCTGGTCCCCTCGCCAGGATTCAAAATGCTGGATTGTCGCCGTAGCGTCGGTGTTTGCCGGCCCCGATGGCCCTTTTCCTTTCCTGTAATCAAGGTGCCCTGCAATTCCAAAGATAAAGAAAAGTCTTCGCCCCAACTCCACCGCCGCTGCGTTCTCGTTTAAGTCGCCCCCAATCACAGTCTTTGTCCAATTTACTATTTCAGTTGCGGGGTCTCCTCCCTCCACTCTTTGACAAAACACGTTCTTGGCGCCCAGTTCGAGTATTTTCTTAATCAAGCCGTCTTTGTCTTTATGCTGCGATAGTCCTGGGGGTTGTTTTGCAAATTCTCTCCTAACAAGATCCGCTCGGGAGGCATCCTCTTCCGAGGAGCTTTTATTCCTATCCGCTTTATTGGCCATTGCGATTAAGCAATATAGCCTCATTGCCAGATCTATTTTGTCTCCAAACCAGACTTCCCCTTCTGTTGTTGCTTCGGAAGAAAAAAGGGATTGAAATTCTTCGTTTGAAATGCCTGAATATTGCCCGCCCAATTTTGCAAGAGCGCTCAAGCTGGTAAACCCCGGAGGATTACCATATCTATAAAGATACCAAGCAATCATCAACTTTGTTCTTACCAAGATCTCTTTATGCAGCTTCTCGGATGTTTCCTTTATCCGCTTTAGCTCATCCTGGCTATATAGTGGAGGCTCAACAACTCTCTCTGTTTTTTGGAATATTTTCTCGTCCATATCCGGGTTCTTTCTAAGGGTTTCATACTCGTTGGGGGAAAGCGAAACTCTCCACTTGCCCCCTCTCTCGTAAAGATATGCCAACTCCCCAAGGCGGGTTTGCTTGACTGCCGCCCGAAGCATCACTGCCTCCCCTTGCTCCAAAAACATCTCATATCTGTGACCTGTGTCCCGTAAAGCGGGTCTTTCAACAACTCTTGGAATAAGTCTTTTTTCCTCAAGCCCAAGTCCTTTGGCAAGCCTGGGGTTGTCCCCAAACTTAAGCGCCATCCCACAGTTGTTCGCCTTTCCTCTCAACTCCCGCTGTGGATATTTAATCCACTCAAGCTCGGGCGCCTCGGGCACTGCCTCCACCGAAGCCAGTTCGCTTCTTACAAGAATAGTCATTGCCTCCGGGTCACTCGTCCTCTGGAGCGTCTCGGCAAGCCCCGTGTAGACCCCGCGTAGCCTTTCCTCTCTTTCTCTTCTTTCTCGATCTTCCGGAGAAAACCCTCTCGTTTTAGACACATCCGGCAAACCCTCCATATCCAACACATCGGCTCCTCCCGACATGGGGTAAAGACCGGGCCTTTGGGCACGGGCCTTTACAAGAGCGACCGCAACCTGCCTTTCCTCAATGGTTTTCTCGGGCTGCCCCAATGGCCGTTCTGCGCTCATATCTTCGGGCATGGCAGGTTTAGTTTACCACAAATGGCTCTTGCACAAAAACAGGCCATCGGTTAATAATAAGGAAAGAGGTTGTGTTTCCCCGTACCATTCGATACGGGGCTGGGCACCGACTGGCGCTCAGAAGGAATTGGGTGCAACTCCCAAACTGTGCCGCAACTGTAACCCCGAGCAAAGTCGAAGGGAAGTCAGAAAACTAACAACCTCGAAAATATCCCGAGCCCCCGTACCACATTTAGGGTACAGGGCCATAAACCCAACGCGGTTTATGGAGGAAAAACATGCCAGCAAAAGAACATATTCTTTCCGTCGACGCCCGCAGAATTCGAGGCCAGCCCCCAAAGATAGCCATAGAGGGACTGGCGTCAGAAATTCTAGAGGCACAACTTATACCCGACCCATACTGCTATACCGTAGATCCCGAAAGGGGTCTTCTTGAACCCTTCTATTCTCGTCCAATTTGGGATTTTGTTACGGAAAGAAATCCCGTTGAGGCGGCCGAAAAAAAGGCTGTCGGGGCGCTTGAGAAATGGGGGAAAAGAATTACTCCGGGTTCCAACGAAATCATGTTATGGATCAGTCCTCCCAGGCCCGACAGTCCTTGCGCAAAATTCACAATTAGTACAATTGAGGAACTTCCCGGAAAAAGAAGGCTTAAGAATACGGCGATTCTAAACACCCTGTCCTCCCAAATATGCCTTCAGATTGCAAATCGCCTATCCGAGTTTTCTCCAAATTCCCGCACGCCCGTTGAGGATCCTGAAGTTTTGCGAGCTACTCCTTTAATAATTCAGCTCCCCGAGGAAACTTCCTGGCCGAGCTTCTTGGCTGAATTCATACCGGCGTCTTGGGCATGGGAAAAGATAAAAACCGCCGAGCATGAGACAGAAAAAGAGCAGGCAAGAAAAATCGGAGAGCGGGTGTTCCTGTCGGTGCAGAGACAAGAAATGCTTTCTTATATAGAAATCCCGGTAGTGCTGCGCACTGGAGAGTTTTTATCACAAACAACACAGCATTTTTATTCATGTCCGCCATCAAGTATTTTGTTGGGCCCGCTTGAGGCGGTTCTCTCTGCCGCAAAAATTTTTACCGCAGCCGAGGCGAAGTATGTCAAAAATTGCGGTAGATGCGGAGGGACAATCAATAAGATTATACCAGCCGGCTACAAATGCCCTTCTTGCGGCGGAATTTATCTCGGTTGCTAACCCTCCTTTTGTGAAAAAACTGCTTTTAGTTGCAAAGGAAATTTCATATGTTACTTTAATAGTACACAGTGCACAGGAAATAGTGCATAGGAAGAAAAATATGATGAACTCTGCCCCTGTGACAGGAGGCGATTATAAAGGTTTAGTTGTCTATCAAAAGGCCATCTCTAATACAATCGCCCTTTTTGGATATTATAAGATTCAAAAACTTCTTTGGAGTGAAAGATTTCTAGTAGAACAACTTCTACGAGCATCGGCATCTGTAGGAGCAAACATTGTTGAAGGCTACGGTCGCGGTAGTAAAAGAGAGTATAGGAGATTTCTTTTGATTGCCAAAGGGTCTAGTCTGGAAGCGGAGTATTGGATCGATCTTATTAGTAAGATCCGACCTCAAGATAGTAAGATTTTAGAAAACATAAAGGGAATAAACACCGAAGTCGTAAAAATATTAACAGTTCTTATCAGAAATCAGAAATAAATCCTATGCACTATGTACTGTGCACTGTGTACTAATTCATGAACCAACATCCCGTTCCGCAAAATATATCAAGCTACGAGTTTCGGCTGGTTGGGGATATGACCTTAAAGCAGTTTTTCCAGCTTGCCGGCGGAGCGGTTATTGCCCTTATTTTTTACGCCTCCGGCCTTCCGGGAATAGTCAAGTGGCCGCTTGTGGCATTCTTCTCCCTTTTTGGCGCGGCTCTGGCATTCATGCCGCTTGAGGAGAGGCCTCTTTCAACCTGGATTCTTGCCTTCTTTAAGGCTATTTATTCGCCAACCCGATATACCTGGGCCCAAGGAGGAGCAGAAGAGGTGTTTTCCAAGGATTCGGCAACCCCGCTATCCCCGTCGGCGCCAACAGGCATTGTCGAGGCGCAAGAGAATCTTGCCAAAACCCCGCAGGCTCAAGTCCTCTCCACCTTTGAGGAAGCGGAAAAAAGTTTTTTACAAAAGATCTCTTCCCTCTTCCAAACCACCCCGACCCCCGATATTACAATCGGTAAAATAGCGCAAAGCCAACAGCCGCCGATGCCGGCAGTGGAAATGGGCATCCCTCCGACACAGCCGGTTAAAATCCAGGCAGCGCCGCCAAAGCCGCCGGTAAAACCTGCTCCGGCCGTCAAGCCCGAATTTGCACAACAGGGAGTATCTCCTGTCTTTCACCAAGCCCAAACCCCGTCCCAGGCGGGACAAGCGGTCTTTGCTCCCGAAGCCGCTCCGCCCAACCCGCCTGCTGTACCAAACACCGTTGTCGGTCAGGTGCTAACAGCGGACGGGGGGATTCTCGAGGGTGCAATCCTTGAAATACGAGACTCGGAAAGGAGACCCGTGCGGGCCCTTAAAACCAACAAGGTTGGCCACTTCTTAACAGTCACCCCGATTAAAAACGGGGTCTATGAAATTGAGACGGAAAAAGAGGGGTTTTCTTTTGACATAATTAAAGTTTCGGCCGAGGGGAAAATAATCCCGCCGATTTTAATTCGGGGAAAGGCTACGCCTTGAACTGAAAAATGTAAAAAGAAAAATGAAAACCGGCAAAGAAAAATTTAAAAATGAGTTCCGAAGAAGAATCTTTGGTTATATCATTAGGCTTATCCGGTTTGTAGATTCTTTAGGGAAAAATGACTCTGTCTGCCGTATCGTTGGAGACCAGCTGATTAGGAGCGGGACAAGCTTTGGTGCAAACTATGTAGAAGCCCAGGCTGCAAGTTCGAAAAAGAACTTCATCGTTTTCTTCCATCACTGTTTAAAATCTTGTAATGAAAGTTTATTCTGGTTAGAGATCTTTCAGTCAACCAAGCGCGGAGACAGTAAAGAACGTGGGTACCTATTAGAAGAATTAAAGGAAACCTCGGCTATTTTCGGGTCCAGCCTATTGACCCTGAAAGGCCGAAGAAACTTTTAGGTTTACATTATGGTTTTTATCTTTTCATTTTTATTTTTTAACTTATGAGGTTATGAAAAACATCACACCTATTCAATCAACAACCCAGCGGCACCTTTTAATAGCCGATGTGGTCGACGACCTTGTTTTGACAAAAGAAGGCGGAGCTGCCCTTATACTTCGCTCCTCCGCGCTTAACTTTTCACTCCTTTCCCAAAGAGAACAAGAAGCCATGACCTTCGCCTATGCGGCTCTTCTTAATTCGCTCTCTTTCCCCATACAAATATTCGTTCGTTCGCAAAGAAAGGATGTGTCCGACTACCTGGATTTTCTTGCAAAACAGGAGACAAAACAAGAAAACGAAAAGCTAAGAGGACTCATGTCATCCTATAGAGAGTTCGTTATCAACATGGTTAAAAAGAAGAATGTGCTCGAGAAAGAATTCTTCATTGTCATCCCGTTCTCTCCTTTTGAAATGGGCATTTCGGCCCGCGGAGTCTTGGGCCTTGTCTCTCTAAAAAGCAGGCGGTCGGTGCCGTTTCCGAAGGAGTATGTAGTTAAGAAAGCAAAAACCGCCCTCTATCCCAGACGGGACCATCTTATGCGCCAGGTAGGAAGGCTGGGGCTAAAGCTCAAACAACTAACAACAGAGGAAATCTTGCAGTTGTTTTCAAAAATCTACACCTTGGAGAAAGGAGAGATAACCAATGGCGCCCCTTAATCACCCGCTGTCCGTTCAAGACATTCTTGCCCCAAGGGCAATTGGGGTGGATTTTGACCATATTAAAATAGGTAATAAGTATCTACGGACGCTGTTTGTTGCCGGATACCCCCGTTTTGTTTCACCCGCCTGGCTTGATCCGATTATCAATTTTGACCAGTCCCTTGATATATCCTTCTTTATATATCCGGTTGAGGGCAAAACCGTCCTGGACGACCTGCGCCGAAAAATCGCGGAGATGGAAGCGGAAATCGCAGTAGATTTGCAAAGGGGAAGGATTGTAAATCCCGGAACCCAAGCAAAACTCGAGGACGCCCAGGTATTGCAGGAGCAGCTCGTTAAGGGCGCTGAACGCTTTTTCCAATTCTCTTTCTATATCACGATTCCGGCAGACTCAAAAGAGGAGCTTGAGCAAATAACCCAGCAGGTTGAGTCAACCCTCGGTTCGCTTTTGATCGTTGCCAAGCAAGCGACCCTGCAACAAGAAGGCGGCCTTTACTCAACGCTTCCCCTGGGTATTGATAAGCTTTCCGTAACAAGGAATATGGACACAACCAGCCTTGCAACCACATTCCCTTTTACATCGGCCGATCTCTCCTCAAATAGAGGAATTTTATACGGGATTAACGAGGACAATGATTCTCTTGTTGTTTTTGATCGCTTTAGCCTGGAAAACTACAATTCGGTAATTTTTGCAACATCGGGGGCGGGAAAATCTTTCGCGGTAAAGCTTGAGGCCTTAAGATCATTAATGCTTGGCACGGAGGTGTTTATTATTGATCCCGAGGCAGAGTATAGGCCATTGACCGAGGCGGCTGGCGGAGAGTTTATATCTTTTTCTTTTTCCTCGCCCGCAAAAATAAATCCTTTTGACCTGGCAACAGCCCAGGAACCGGGCGAAAATAATCTGGCCCTAAAGATACTTTCTCTCCACTCTCTGTTTGGAATAATAATGGGGCAAATGAGCGAGTCGGAAAAGGCAATTTTGGACAGGGCGCTTATTGCTACTTACAAAGCAAAAGGGATAACGCCGGACCCCCAAACCCAAGGAAGGCAGCCCCCCCTTATGGAAGACCTTTATAAGACCCTTCTTGGGATGGAAGACCCAATTGCCCGGTCACTCGGGGACCGCGTAGAGAAATTCGTCAAAGGTTCTTTTCGCGGAATATTCGACCAATACACAAACATAGACATTAAAAACCCTTTTACCGTATTCTCTGTTCGGGATCTTGAAGAGTCCCTGCGGCCGATTGCAATGTTTGTCATTCTTGATTTTATATGGACCAGGGTTAAAAGGGAGTTGAAAAAAAGAATCCTTGTGGTTGACGAGGCCTGGCACATGATGCGCTACCCTGACACGGCCCAATTCCTGTATTCCATAGCCAAACGCTCAAGAAAATATTTTCTCGGCCTAACGACCATTACCCAGGACGTTGAAGATTTTTTGTCCCGCGACATAGGAAAGGCAGTCGTCACAAACTCGGCGCTCAAGCTCCTGATGAAGCAATCTCCTGCGGCAATAGAATCCGTTGGAGAGGTTTTTAAACTCTCGGAGGGAGAAAAACAGCTTCTTTTGGCAGCAGACATTGGGGAAGGGATATTTTTTGCGGGAACGCATCATGTCGCAATGCGGGTTGTGGCTTCAGAGCAGGAACATTCCCTTATTACAACAAGGCCTCAAGATGTTCTTTTGCGCGACCGGTTTTCCGCCCCGTCTCCCTCACTGCCGCCCGCTCAACCGGAACGAAGGACTCCTTTTGTTGTTGAGGAAGAAAAAGAATGAGCCTGCAAGAAGACGCATATAGTATTGTATCGACCATACAGAAGACAAGCGATCCCCGCCAAAGGCGAGAGTTTGTAATGCGCTTTGCCTGGGTTTATGAGGCCCTGACCGGGAAAAGTTTAAAAGGGGTTCCCGAAGGCCAAGACGAGGACGAGATACTGGATCTTCTCCGTAAACTTGCAAACGGAGAAGTATCTCTTCCGGGCGAGGATGGGGAACAGGCTTCAAATATTCCAACCGACCTTGACGACCTCCTGCAATCCTACCAAAGAGCGATGGAAAAAGGCAGTATTGTTGACAGGCAGGTAATAAAGGCCGTCATAGAGGCCTGGATCAAAAAACAGAAGGGGGGGCGGCTGGCAAGGATACTCGAGGAAGCGGGCGTTGAAAAACAAAAATCTCTTGGGACCGCCAAAGAAATAATTTCGTCTTTGGAAAAAACAGAAGGACAAAAAACCGATGAAGAGGTTATAAAGAGGGCGCTTGGGCAAATTGCCGAAAAAGAGGGTGTTGATTTTACCGAGGAGACGAAGGCCCTGCTTTACCAGGTTTACGACTCTGGTCTCCTGCCCCAAAACCAAGTTGAAAAATTAGGCGTTTTGCCGCGCAGACGGCCGTCTGTTTTCCCTTCGGAAAAGACGAGCGCACAAAAACCAGAGCCCCAACAAAGAGAGAAGCCGGGAGAGATTAAAAAACTCGAGCTTCTAATAAGACTTTCTTATAAGAAGTCCTCCGTTGTAAACGAGATTGCAAACGAGCTTGCCAGAATACCGCTTGGTATTCCCCGCGCTCTTGAAACCACCGATGTTTTTCTGCAAAGCGGGGTTGGCCCGGAAATTCTTCGCGAAGGAATCGACAACTTCAGAAAACAAAACCCGGATATTGACAGCGGACATCCGATTTTGAAGGCCTTGGCTTCTCAACTTGACGACCTGCAAAAACTTGTATCCTCCCAAGGAGAGCTGACCGAAACGCTGGAAAAACATAAAGACGATATCCAAATAAATATCTCGCTTTTGGAAGAAGGCCGGGAAAGCCACTCGGATGCCCCAACACAAAGGCACCTGCGCTTTGAGGTATATCAACCTAAAAAAGGAGACTTTGTTCTTCGTCAGGTCGCCCAGCCCGCTACCAAGGGCGCTTCCTTAAAGGCAGTTGGGGAAGAGGCATTAAAAACAGCTCAAAAAACATTTTTCTCGGAGCTTGCCAAGCTTGCCGCCAAACCGCTGTCGCTTTTGGCCGGGGTAAGGGCCTACTTGGGCGGAGCGCTGGTGGCCGGAGCGCTAATTCTTCCATTGCCCGCTCCCCTTCGCGTTGGAATTGCCGCGCTTGGTTTCGCGCTTGGTTGGAAAAAGATAAAAACCTTTTTTGGAGATTTTATCCCGCAAATACTGTCCGCTCTAAAAAGGGTTGAGTTATTAAAATTTTTCTCAAAAACCCTGGGCGATATTCTTTATACCGTATTTACCAAACCCGCTTTAGGGTGGTTAAGGAATGCTCTTGCTGTCGGTTTTGGCGCAGGCGCTCTTCTTCTCTCTGTGCCTATTCCTTTAAAAATACTTTTTTTGGGAATCGGCGGCGTGTTCGGCACTGTCCAGATTGGTTCGAGCGGGAGTTCTTTTTTGTTACGTGGTCTGGGAGTGGTGGGGAGAGCGGGGGTCAGGCTCTCTTACGCGTTGACTGCTCTTCCGGGAATTCCCGGCGCATTAATCCTTGGCGCGATCTTGCTTGCGGTCCTTCTGCCGGGATTTCTCGCTTACCAAAGCGCCCAAACCCAGGCTCTTTTCTTGCCGCAGGGAGGAGTTACCGACCAATCGGCAAACATACAATCCCCATATTTTTCTGTAGAAAAAAGGATAGATCCGTCCGTGCTTAAAAACGAGGAGTTGCCCAAAACGGTTAATATCACCATAACCATTACCGCTAAAGACGAGCCTATTACATTAATCTCGGCAAAAGAAGAGTTTTCTGTTTCAGGATCCTCCGGTTCCATAAATTCCCAAACCTTTAATTTGTCTAAAAACAATTTGCCTCCCGGTGAGTCCACGGAGCTTAAAATATCCGTTAATCTTGATTCGGGTTTTAAAAATTCGGCGGTCACTTCAATCACGAAAGTCGAGGCGGCTGTAGACCTGGAAAAAGGGAAAACACGAACCGCGGCAGTTTCAGTATCGGCAATTATTATTGGTTCTCCGCCAACCTTTTGTTTTGCTTTTGGGGGCGGTTGGCCGGAAAGCGACAGGTCTTTGGTTGTTGGAGCAATTAGCCATGTCTCAAGAGCGCAGGTGTTTGTATCCAAACTCTGTTCCCTGGGTTCTGTCCGGCTACTGCGCCATCTTACAGACCCAGGTTGGGCAGGAGAGGTTACGGGGGGCAACACTATCAATCTTTACAACCCCGCCCTTACATCTTCTGCTCAAATTCTTTATGTCCTTACCCATGAAATGGGGCATGTTTACGGAAACCGTTACCCCGGCGACCTTAGTAGGTTCCGTATTGATGGAAAACCGATAGAGGAAGGTTATTTTCCTACCTACCCGGAAAGGCTGGGGTCCCAATTAAGCCTGGATAAAAGAATATCTGAAGATTTTGCCGAAACAATAGCAATCTATACAATATGGAGGGTGGTGCCCTATCTTGGCCAGTACCATCTGCCGGATTTGGTAAAAGAGAAGCCTGCTCATTATAATTTTGCAAAAACATATATTTTTGGGGGTTTTGAGTTTTAATATATGATAATTCTAAGAAGATATTGGTTTTTTATCCTTCTCTCTTTTTTAGCCGGGGTGTTGTTGTTTTTACGGCTTTTTTCTCCTATCCCAAGGGCCGTCCCGTCCCCCACCCTCTCTGTTTATCCTGAATGGAGGGGGGTAGTTCCGGGGAAAAGCCCCGCTGCGGATTTAAGAAAACTTTTGGGGGAACCGGCGGAAGTTACTACCCAGGACGGCAAGAGTATTTTCTCTTTTCTACCGGAAGAAGGGGGGCCTCCGCACCGAGTGGCAACAGAAAACGATATTGTCGGTCTAATACGTGAGCAGTATTACGGCGCCGACAAACTTGAGGATTTTAAAAAGAAGTATGGCTCGCCGGAGGGAGAACTTTTTGGACCGTATCAGGATATGGGTTTTAAGGTGTTTGTTTTCCCTGAGGCTGGGGTTGCTGCCGTTTCAAGCATCCAGGACGGTACGACTGTTGAGGTTTGGTATTTTAAACCAACAACCCTGTCTGGTTTTTTGGAAAAATGGGGTAAGGCAACAGGGGTCGGTCCCGCGCAAAAACAGGGTCGGTTTTAACCCTGAATTCTCACCGGCATTATGAGGTGTTTATAAGAAGGGTCTTTTGTGTCTTGGAAAACGCCCGGAGAGGTCGGGCCTTCTGTCTCAAAAGAAACCTCCTCTCCTTCAATGCTTCCCAGAAAATCAAGGATATAGCGATAGTTGAATGCCGCCTCTACCCCCTCGCCCTCGGTCTTTGCATCAAGTAGGTTTTCTCCCTTACCATACTGTTGGTTCTCCGCCACCATCCGAAGGCTCTCTTTTTCTATTCTAATTTTAACCACTCCGGCCGCTTCCCTTGCAAAAACCGATCCTGTTTTAACCGCCCTTACCAGTGCCTCTTTGTCAACAACGGCGCGGTGTGTATACTTCTTTGGTATAACCCTTTCAAATTCGGGAAAATCCCCTTCTATAAGCTTCCCTACTAAAACAACAGAGTCGCCCGAGAATATGATTTGCCCTTCTTTTTTCATTAGAGAAATACCGATATCTTCTTCGCTCGCGGCCCCCAACACCCTAACCAGCTCCTGGGCGGATTTTGCCGGAATCAGCAACCTGTCGGCGTCCATAACCTGCGGTTTTGTTTTTGGTTTGATGTTTTTATAGGAAAGGCGAAACCCGTCTGTTGCCACAGCTTGTATGGTTTCTCCGAATAGTAGAAGTATCCCTGTTAAGACAGGCCTTGTTTCGTCGCCCGCTGCGGCAAACGCAACCTGGTCTGTAATTGCTTTTATAACCTCCTTTGATAAAGAAATGTTTTTATCTTTTACCTCTGTTGGAATAACAGGGAAATCGTTTACCGGAATTGTTGTTATAGTAGACGAGAAATATGGCTCACAGCTAACTAAAACCTGTCCGTCTTTTTGCTCAATGGCGATTTGCCCGGCGGGTATATTCCCTATAAGTTCGGTTATAATCTTTGCTGGTATTACAAGCTTTCCTTCCCCGAATATTTTTGCGCTAATCCCTAAAGATATTCCTGTTTCGAGGTTGGTGGCCGAAAGGTTAAGCCTGCCTTTGTTTGTAGAAAAAAGAATGTTTGAAAGAATAGGGATTTGTGCGCGCGGGGAAACAAAGCGGGAAACAGAAGAAACGGCCGAGAATAAATCCTGTTGTAATACCGAAACCTTCATTTCTTTTTAGTAGATGTAAAGTATATATTATTTGTTGTTTTAGTAGTAGTGTGGAAAAGTGGAAAACGGGCAAGTAATAAATTTAAAGTGTGTAATTTAAGCATCTTTTTATAAACTCCTATTGTTGATTTTTATTAAAAGATATCCCCAGGAAAAGAAAAATCTGCCACAAAAAGGTTTTTTATCCAAAAATATTTTGTTTTATCCTCAAAATATCCCCCCTTATTTTCTCGTTTGTTGATAAAACAGTGGATATCTTATTAACGGCGTGCATAACTGTTGTGTGGTCTCGTCCTCCAACCACCCGGCCAACCTCCTGAAGGGGCAGACCGGCCTCCGTTCGCAAAAGATACATTAGGATTTGGCGGGGAAGAGCGGCCTGTTGCGCCCTGCTTTCTCCAAGAAGCCGCCTTTTTCCCAAAGAGAAGTGGGCGGAAACAGCTAAGACAAACTCGCTCGGGTGTACTGTTTTTTTGGTCCTTGTGTCCCCGTTTGTCTTGTTCAAAACACCCGCAACCATATCGTCTGTTATTGGTTTCTTACCGTGCTCGGTTTCGCTTACAAGCCGGGCAAGAAAACCCCGGATTCTTCTTGGGGTATCAAGGTTTGCGGCAATCGTTTGGGCGGCCTGGGGAGATATATCAACACCCTCTTCCTTCGCCTTAATCATCGTAATGGCCGTTCTTAGCTCGAAGTCCGGGGGCGCAATGTCAACAATTAAGCCTGCCTCAAAACGACTTCTTAATCTTTCTTCAAGCTTTGGAATTTCAGTCGGGGGGACATCGGAAGTTAAAACAACCTGCCCTTTCCCTCTAAGAATTGCCACAAAGGTGTGGAAGAACTCTTCCTGAATGGCGATTTTGCCGGCGATAAACTGTATATCGTCAACAAGCAGGAGCCGCAGGTCCCTATATCTTCTCTTAAAGGCCTGGGTTGTTTTTGTCCTTATCGCCTCAACCATCTCGGTTGTGAACTCTTCCCCCGTGCAATAGAAGACCTTTTCTTCGGGAAACCCGAACAAAACCTTTTGCGCAATAGCAAGCATTAAATGCGTTTTGCCGACCCCGACCCCTCCCCAAATAAAAAGAGGATTATACGCGCCGCCGAGGTTTTGCGAGACGGCATCCGCTGCGGCATGGGCCATTTGATTGCTTCCGGAAACCGCGAAATTATCAAAGCCAAAACCCGGGGTTATCCGGCACCTCTTTAGTGCCGCCTCAAGCTGCGAGGGCGCATTGTGCCGGCTGTCGGCAGAGAAAAGTGGCGCTTCCGGGTCGCCCTCTTTTGTTCGCTCAAGCTGCTTAACGCAAAAAGACAGGTCGTTTTTGACTCCGGTTACTTGGTTTAGAGAATCCTGGATAAGTCCAAAGTACCTTCTTTCCAGGGCATCCGCGGCAAAAGAGGAGGGACACCCTATTTCCACCAGCTGGCGTCCGTCTTCGGTTCTTCTAGTTGATGTTATAAACGTTTGCGTAAACCAAGTAGAAAAGTTCGCGCCGGAAACCGACAGCCGAATAAGGCTTAAAACATCCTTCCAGAGTTTCTTCTCCTCCATAATGTTGGGTTTGGGCAAGAAGCAAGAGCGGGGGCAAGACGCACAGTCATATTAGAAAGTTATCCACAAGACAGTCAACCCACAAAAAGTACGAAATGTTGCAAGTTTAACAGAACACGGGTACACTGGAGTACGAGTACGCAAGCACACAAGGAGTTATTGTGCCCAAAAGAACATATCAACCAAGTAAAAAAAGAAGGGTCAGGAAATTCGGTTTTAGGGCCCGCAGCAAGACGGGGCACGGAAGGGGGGTTTTGGGAAGAAGAAGGGCAAAGGGTAGAAAAAGACTAACTCTTTAATCCCTGTTTTCAAAATGCTTCCTCGCGAAAACAGAATGACCAGAAAAAACGACTTCGGGATAGTTTTGGCCGAGGGGGAGGTTGTGCAGGGAAGGTTTTTTGGAATAGCCGCCAAATACCAAGACGACCCGTCTCCCCCAAAGGTAGGAATTATAGTTTCAAAAAAGATTTCAAAACTGGCAACAAAAAGAAACAGAATACGCCGCCTGTTGCGAGAAAGCCTAAAAGAGAGGGTTGGTTTGTTGCCAAACGGAGGCAGGTTTGTTGTCTTGGCAAAGAGAAGCTTGCTTGGGGCGTCCCGGAAAGACATAGACGAAGAGTTTGCAAAAATGCTAAACAAAAATTAACATGAACAGGCTGACGCTTTATATAATTAAAAAATACCGGCTCTTTCTCCGGTTTTTATTTTTGGCCGCACTTATTCCCCCGAAAGGGAACTGCCGTTTTTATCCCACCTGTTCCTCTTATGCCCAGGGAGCCGTAAACAAATACGGATTCTTAAAAGGCGGCCTGCTTGGGGCATGGCGAGTTTTGCGTTGCCACCCCTTTAGCAAAGGAGGCAACGACCCGTTGTTGTAAAAATGGAAATTTGGCAAACATTTTTCGTTCAACCACTGCTTAACGGATTATTGCTCTTTTATCATTTATTCTTTAATAATTTGGGCCTTGCGATTATTGCCCTGACCGTTGCCATAAGGCTTGTTCTTACCCCCCTTGTTTTGCCGTCAATGCGGGCTATGCAGAAAATGAAAGATTACGCGCCGGAGCTTGCGAAACTAAAGGAAAAGCACAAGGGCGACAAAACAAAGCTTATGCAGGCGCAGGCCGATTTTTACAAAAGCAAAGGGATAAATCCGGCTTCCGGCTGCCTCCCGCAAATAGCACAACTGGTGGTACTTATTGCACTTTTTCAGGTTTTTTCCCAAACCCTGTATTCCAACGGCGACATGGTCGAGAGGGTGAACCGCCTCGCCTACCCCGCCCTTACTGTTAAAAACCAGCCGAGTACCGGTTTTTTACTTCTTGACCTAACAAAGCCCGACACCTTTCGCCTTCCCGGCCTACCCATTCCCCTTCCGGGACTTTTTCTTGTCGCGGCGGCGCTTATTCAGCTCTTATCCTCCAAAATGATGACGCCCGCGGTTAAAAAAGAAGCCGCGGTTGCAAAAAAGACTCCGGGCGAAATGGACGACATCATGGCGGCAACACAGCAACAAATGCTCTATCTTTTCCCAGCGCTGACCATTTTTATCGGTTTTAGTTTCCCTTCGGGCCTTGTGCTTTATTGGCTTGTTTTTTCTTTTTTTCAGGCCGTACAACAATATATGGTATCCGGGTGGGGAGGACTTGCTCCTTGGCTTCGCGCCGCGGGTTTGCTAAAATTGGCTTCCAATGAAAAAACCAAATAACCAGCAGGCGGCCCGGGCAGACACTGGGGATATAAAAGAAGCCGCCGAGAAGCTTCTTGAGCACTTGGGAATAGAGGGGGATGTTGTGGTTCAAGAGAAAGACAACGAAACCATTCTCATTGACGTTAATACGCCGCAAGCACCGATATTAATAGGCAGACACGGAGAGACACTTTCCGCCTTCCAGGCCATGATTGCCCAAATTCTTTACAGGTCAAACAAAGAAGGCAAGAAGATTGTTGTTGATTGCGGCGGGTGGAGGGGCAAGCAGGAGGATATCTTGCGCAATATGGCAGTTGACAGTGCGCAAAGGGCGCTGGAAACCGGGAAGCCCCAACGGCTTTTTAACCTGCGGCCGGACGAGCGCCGGATAATTCATATGGCCTTGGCCGACCACCCCGGTGTTTTGACCGAATCGGAGGGAGAGGGCAAAGACAGACACGTTATTGTGGCGCCAAAGAAGAATAAGGAATAGTATGCGCCGAAAACAAACGGCCTGCACCCGGTGGGCATTTTTGTTTTTTATACTTCTTCTTCCCGTTCAACTCGGTTTTCATTTTTGGCCAAAGTTTGCGTATGTTTTTGGCATTCGGGTAGATTATCTTTCTCCGACGATTTACCTTACGGATATTGCCCTCGTCGGAGTTTTAGGGCTGTGCTTTTTTGAAAGAGCCAAAAGACGGGGACTTTCCGGCTTTTCGGTTTCCCCCACCGGGGTTATCCTGGCGAGCCTTTTTCTCTATCTTTTGGGAACGAGCGTTTTTATTGCGGAGAATCAAGGTGCGGCTTTTTATAAGTTGGCCAGGCTAATAGAGCTGTCTTTTTTGTTTTGGTGCGCATACTGCCACGGAAGCCGTCTTGTCAAATGGAAGCCCTTTTATTTCGCCCTCTCCTTGGCCATTATTTACCCGGCTCTTATTGCAATTTTTCAGTTTTTTGTTCAGAGGAGCTTGGGGGGCCTTTTTTGGTGGCTGGGCGAACGGACTTTCTCGGTTTCCACTCCGGGAATTGCCCTGACGGACATTTGGGGGCGCGAGTTCTTGCGCTCCTACGGGACATTTTCCCACCCAAATTCCATGGCGGGATTCTTGTTGCTCGGGCTTATTCTTCTTGCCCCCTGGCGCGGGGCATTGGCAAAAATAGCGCTTGGTTTCGGCACGGCAGGAATTATTTTGTCTTTTTCTCAAGCGGCATGGTTTAGCGCCCTTCCCCTCTCCCTTGCCTGGCTTATGCGAAAATGGAGGCCGGGCTTCTTGCCCCGAATTTCTCTTCCGGCGGCTATCTTGGCGATTGCCCTTTCAATTACATTGGCCTTTGTGGGAATATCCGGGATTAAGGGAAGCGGGGATTTGGAGGGAAGAATGGGATTATTCAGGGCTGCGGGCGACATGATTTCCCACTCTCCCCTCTTTGGAGTCGGGTTGAATAATTTTATTCCCCGCCTCCCGGAATTTTCCCAAGCGCCGAGTGTTTCTTGGTGGTTGCAACCGGTTCACAACATTTTTCTTTTAATCCTCTCGGAAACGGGTATTGTGGGATCTGTGCTCGTGCTTTATTTGGCCGGCAAATTTTTGTCCCCCGTTCTTGTAAAACCAAAAAACTTAAAATACGCCGGTTTGCTGGCGGCGATTTTGATAACCGGGTTGGCAGATCATTATTGGCTGACCCTCTGGCAAAACCAGCTTCTTGCAACCATAGCCCTTGCCCTAGCTGTTTCCCCCGGCAAGGCGTAAAAACCGAGGTTCCCTTTTTCCATCCATTTCCATATACTCAAGATATGTTTCGCAGGGTTGCTTTGAATACAATTGTTCAGGGCGCAGGCAGAGCGGCCGTTCTCCTCCTTTCTTTGATAACGACAGGTATTCTTACCCGTTCCATGGGGGTTGATGGGTATGGCGCATATGCGTTCGTTACCGCCTTTGTTCTTTTGTTCGGTTCAGTCGGCGACTGGGGTACGAATATTATTGCCGTCAGGGAAGCCTCGCAGAAAAAAGATTTACAACCCGCCGTCTTCGGCAACGCGACTCTTTTCAGACTAGCCCTTTCTTTTATAGGACTGCTTCTTTTAAATTTAGCCGTTAGAATAAATCCCGCTTGGGATAAATTTGTAGAGCCGACTACCATTGCCTCGTTTGTTTTACTGGCGCTTTCTCTTAAGACATCGGTTGGGATTATTTTCCAAACACTTCTTCGGTATGAGTTTTCCGTGATTGTTGAGATTTTTTCATCCCTTGCTTTTTTGGGGCTTGTTCTTTTTATGATTTCGGGGGGATTGTCCGGAGTGATGCTTTCCTGGCTTTTCGCAACAGTTCTCGCTTCTCTTGTCGGCCTTTTTTTTGCTCGAAGACTCTCCCCTATTTCCTGGACACCCAACATAAAGATTATAAAAAGGCTTTTTTGGGAGGCGGCGCCGGCCGGAGCCCTATTTTTATTTTTTAATTTATACAACCGTGTAGATACGGTTATTCTTCACTATTTCCAGGGCGAAGAGGCCGTGGGCATTTACGGGCTTGCTTACAAAGTACACGACAACCTTGTTTTGGGTGCCGCCTTTTTAATGAACGCCATGTTCCCTCTTTTTTCTGCCGGGATTATTAAAGCCGGCAAGAAAGCCGATCTCAAGAAATATTATCAAAAAGCCTTCGATCTTTTATTTGGCGGCGGCCTTATAATCTTCTTCCTTTTCTTTGCGGCCGCCCCCTTTATTATCAAGCTTTTAGGAGGCGATCAATTTCTGCTGTCTATCGGTACCCTAAGACTACTCCTCTTTGCAACATTTATCGCGTATTTTAACCACCTTACCGGATATTCCCTTATTGCTTTTGGCAGGCAAAAAACATCAATGCTTATTGCGCTTGCGGCCCTTGTTTTTAATATTATTGCGAACGTATTGCTCATTCCTCTTTATTCTTATACCGCGGCAGCTGCCGTGACGGTTGCCACAGAAGGTCTGGTTTTGCTGCTGTCCACACTCGCTGTAAGGGGAGCTACGGGAATATTTCCTTCTGTCTTTTCTCCCCCAAAAACCTGGTTGTCTTTGGCGAGAGGAAAGGTTAATATTTTTTGAAGTGGAAAGAAAAATGCTTAAGATTTATTGCGATGGAGGAGCGAGAGGAAACCCGGGTCCCGCGGCGGCGGCATTCGTTGTCTTTTCTCCTGAAGGAAAAATTCTGGTAAAAGAAGGGAGGAGCATCGGACAAGCCACTAACAATGTTGCAGAATATAAAGCGGTTATTTTTGCGCTGGAGTGGCTTATTGAAAAAGAGAGAGCGGACGGCAACGATGCTTTGTTTTTTTTGGATTCCCAACTTGTTGTCAACCAGCTGAACGGCAAATTTAAAATTAAAGACAAAAAACTTGTCGAATTGGTTTTTAAGATTAAGGAGCTGGCAAGAAATTTTTCGGGAAAAATAATTTACAGAAATATCCCAAGAGAAAAAAATAAAATTACGGACTCTTTAGTCAATCAAACACTCGACAACCAGAATCTTGTACGGGGACCACTGTGACATTACGTGATATTGCCTATAGCAATTTCACATCACGGTAATTACATTCCTCATCGAAACCAATGGCTTATTGAAAAGCTTTATCAATTACCATAACATGATTTGCAATGGCAAAAACCATTCCCACGGATTTTTTTAAAACATCACTGCCCGTTGCGTTGGTTGCCGGTGGCGCAGGATTCGTCGGATCTTGTCTTTGCGAAAAATTAATTTCAAAAAATGTAAAGATTGTCTGTGTCGATATTTGGCAAAAAGAGCGGCAGAAAAATATAGACCACTTATTAAAAAGCGACAAATTTTATTTTCTCGAACACGACATCAGTAGAGGGCTTCCTAAAAATATAACCAAGATTAACTACATCGTGGGATTGGGCGGGATGGAAACATGCGCTACAGGAGAAGAGTTGTCTATAGAAGCACTCGAACGGATTTCGATTGGCGCAAGAAACCTTTTACAAATTGCCCAGGATAAAAAGGCCCGGTTTTTGCTTGTCTCCGCAATTGACGCCGACCGCCTAAAAAAAGGGGCGGAGGCAAAGGGGTTTGCGGAAGCAATCACAAGAGAGTATGGCCAAAAAAGGGGAGTGGATGTCCGTATTGCCCGGGTGGGGGATGTTTATGGTCCGCGCATGACGCTTTCTCAAGACACTGCCCTCTCAAGCATTATAAAAAATGCTATTTACAATCAGCCCCGGGTTATCTCAAGCAAGGAAGATATATACACCTTTCCGGTTTTTATTGACGATGTAGTTGAAGGGCTGGAAAAATCCCTTTTTACAGCCGGAACCGGGTTTTCAACGATTACACTTACCGGGCCCAAAACCCAAGCCCTGTTTGTAGCAAAGACCGCGATGTTTGTTCGGGAAGGGAAAGGGTTTGGGGGCGCGGGCCCGGGGGAGAATGCCAACTCTTTACCGACCCTAGGAAACCCTTTTTTCTGGGAGCCAAAAACAACCCTAGAGAAGGGGATTGGAAAAACGCTTGAGTGGTTTGAAAAAGAACGCAGGGAATTCCCGCAAAACCCGGAGAGTGCTTTTTGGCCAAACGCAGACAGACAAGATAAGGCAAAAGATTTTGCAAAACCAAAAGCCCGGCCAAAAAGGAGAATTTCTTTCTGGTCTTTTCTTTTTTTTGGAGGACTTGCGTTTTGGTTTTTTCTTCTCCCGTTTCTGGAAGCGGGAGCCGGCGCCCTCGAGCTCTATCTTGCCAAAAGAGCCTTTTTGTCCGGTCGTCCAAAAGACGCTTTAGTGTGGAGTGCACGCGCAGGTCCTTGGTTTTCCCTTGCGGAGGAAGGCTTTTCCCGCTGGTCGGCGCTCCCGTTTTTAGTTCAGGGTTCAAACAAGCTTTCTAAAAACGCCGGATCTTTGGCGCAAGTCGCGGGGCTTGCGGAAACGGCCTCCGCCGCCTTTATTAAAGCGGAGAATTTTTTTGCCGGAGTCCTTGGCGAGGAGCCGTTTTCTCCCGGAAGCCTGGCGCAAGAACTCTCCGTAGATCTTGCCAACCTTGAGGGACAGCTTGCGTTTATAGAGGCGGATATAAAGGAAGAGAGTTTTGCGGTTCCCCCGTTTCCTTTTGTGACCATCTATCCGGATAAGGGACCCGGTTTAACAAGAGTGCGCCAGGCTGTTGGAGCGCTGGCAAGAATTTTGCCCGAAGCAGGCGGGCTCTTAGGAGAAAACGGCACAAAGAGATATCTTATTCTTTTTCAAAACAACGCCGAGCTTCGGCCTACGGGAGGATTTATTGGCTCCTTCGCCCTGGCAACATTCGAGCGGGGGAGACTTGTTGACCTTGATGTACAGGATGTTTACTCGGCCGACGGCCAGCTTAAGGGGCATGTCGAGCCACCTCCGGCTATAAAGGAGCATCTCGGGGAGGCAAATTGGTTCTTGCGCGACTCGAATTGGAGCCCGCATTTTCCAACATCGGCCCAGCGCGCAGTCTGGTTTATAGATAAGGAGTTGGGGCAGACGGTGGACGGGGTCGCGGCTCTTGATTTGGATATGGTAAAACAATTTTTATTGGAAACGGGAGAGATTGCTCTTGCGGATTTTGATCAGACGGTAACGGCAGACAATCTCTACGAGAAGGCCCAGACTGCTGCCGAGACCGATTTTTTTCCGGGTTCCCGAGCCAAGAGAGACTTCCTGACAGCGCTGTCGCGTGCGCTTTTGTCGCGCATTACCGAAAATCCGAGAAAAAACCTTGCGGCTTTGGCAAAAACCACCCTTTCCTCGTTTGAAGAAAGGCATTTGGCCGTGTGGACCGCCGACAGAAAAGTCAATTCCGTTCTCCGTCAAGCCGACTGGGACGGATCTGTTAAGAATATTTTCTGCGGCCAAACACAAAGCGGTTGCATCCCGGATTATCTGCAAATTATTGAGGCGAATCTTGGGGTAAACAAGGCTAATTACTTCTTAGACAGGACATATTCAATGGATGTTGCCATTGGCGCTCGGAAGATTTCGCACACACTTACGATTTTTTACAAGAACAATTCTCAAAGCGGTGTCTGGCCGGGAGGGGATTATAAGAACTACATAAGGCTGTTTACTTCCCAAGGCGCAAGTTTTGTTTTGGCAAGCCTAAAAAACCCAAGCGGCGGGAGACAGGACGCCTTGGATGTGGACAAGGGAGAGGAAGCGGGAAAGTTTGTCTTTGGGACACTCCTTTTTGTTCCGGCGGGGGAGAGCCGCCAATTTTCCATAACCTGGGAAACCCCAATTCGGGAATTCGGGAACAAAGGGGAATTCCTTTTTCTTTGGCAAAAACAAGCAGGGACCCAAAACGACCCTGTTTGGCTGAATGTGTCCCTTCCGGAGGGGCACGATATAACGTCCACCCCTCTCCCCTCGTTGACCCGGGGGAGTACAGTGGGTTATAATACGAACCTGACCAAGGATTTATTTATTGATTTATTATGGCAACAAGGAAACTGACAGCCCAGGAGAGAAAGGTTTTTGGGAGAAAGGTCGGAAGATTAAGGAGAGAGGGGATTTTGCCGGCAAATATTTACGGCAAGAAAATAAAATCTCTTGCAGTGCAAGTCAAACAAGAGGAGTTTGACAAGTGTTTTGCCGAAGCGGGGGAGACCGGTTTGGTGGAACTTAAAGTAGATAACACAGTTCATCCAGTCTTAATCCATAACCTGCAGAGAGATCCTGTAACCGACCAGCCGCTACACGCCGATTTTCTCGAAGTTTCTCTTAAAGAAAAAGTTACGGCTACTGTTCCTGTCGAGCTAGTAGGGGAGTCCCCGGCCGAGAAAGAGGGAGGAGTTGTTGTTCAGCAAATGCATGAGGTTGAGGTTGAGGCACTGCCGACCGATCTTCCTGAAAAAGTAGAGGTGGACATTTCCGGGCTTACCGAAATTGACCAAGCCATAAAAGCAGGGGAGTTGAAAGTTGACAAAACAAAGGTAGAAATTAAAGAGGATCCGGAGAGAATTGTGGTGAGCGTTGCGCCGCCTGCTAAGGAAGAAGAAGCTGCCCCTCCTCCGGTTGCCGAGGAGGCGCCGGCAGAAGGAGAACAAGCTCCGACGGAAGAAACCGCAGAAGTGCCAGCCGAAGGGAAGAAAGAAAAGGCACAGGAATGACATTCTCCCTGAACTAAAGTCCAGGGTTTCACCCCTAAAGGAGAATGTCGTTTCTGCTTCAATTCATCCGCGCACTGAAGTGCACGGTTTTCCTGAAGCATTATATAAGACTGCCGGACAATATGACATTAAAAGAGAGAACCCCAATAAAAGCGTGTCCATACTGGGCAAGAGTTGCAACAGCCCCTAATGGGTGGGTTATTGGTCATTGCTCTTTTAGGGCCTGCAAGGAAGAGGAAGAGAAGGGCCAGGTATGGGAAGGTCCCCCAAAAAGGAGACGGTGCACCCTCGGTTATAACAAAAGAAATGCAATAGAAGAACCAGCAATAATTTTTTGCCGCCCCGAACAAGCCGATTCGCAGAATACATGGATGCAAATAGTATATGTGACTGTAGCCGATCAATGGATGAACGATAGAGCTTGGAATAAAATTGTAGAGTGGTTTAGTCGGGAGGCGGCAAAAGGCGAGAGTCTTCTAGACTCGGGTAGAATAGTAAATGGAACTCGTGAAGTAATCAATCAAGCCTGGACCGCTTAATATTTTTACCGGCTTGGCCAACCGGCAATTGTTAACACACCTTCCTTAAACAACCCTTTCTTTTCGTATTTTTTACGGGCTTCTTGCCAGATGGTTTCTGTAACAAACGGCATAAAAGGGTGGAGAAGCTTAAGCGATTCTTGTAGAACATAAACCAAATTTAGTTGAGCTTCTTCTCGTCTTCCCTTTGTTTTTTCAATATAAATATCTGCAAATTTATGCCAAATAAAATCATAAATCTCTTCTCCGGCAGGGGAGAGGCGGAAGCTATTGAGATATTGAGTTACTAAGTTATTTGTCTTTTTAAGCTCATCTAATATCCATTCATCGTCCTCATTTTTGATTTTTAATTTTTGATTTTTAATTTCCGGTTCGTGCGATAACACAAACCGGCCCATGTTCCACACCTTGTTAGCAAAGTTTCTATAACTCATTACTTTTTCTTCCGAGATTTTAGAGTCGTTACCCGGCGTGGTTCCTACAACAAGCGCCATGCGCAGCGCATCCGCTCCGTATTTTTCAATATAGTCAACAGGATTTATCACATTCCCCAAGCTCTTGCTCATCTTTCTACCCTGAATATCTCTTACTAAACCGTGCAGGTAAACAGTTGTGAACGGCGCCTCGCCGGTCATTGCATAGCCCATCATTATCATTCTCGCAACCCAGAAAAAGAGGATGTCGTATCCTGTTTCAAGCAGGGTAGTGGGGTAGAAATATTTGAGATCCTCTGTTTTCTTGGGCCAGCCCAAAGTTGCAAACGGCCAAAGGCTTGACGAAAACCATGTATCAAGGACGCCTTCTTCGCCCTCAATTGGGATTTTGTGTCCCCACCAGATTTGCCGCGAGACGCACCAATCCTCGATATTCTCCATCCAATAGAAATATGTCTTCTCAAACCTCTTCGGCAGGATTTTTATCCTACCCTCTCTAACGGCTTTTATTGCAGGCTTCGCCAAGGGCTCTGTCTTAACGAACCATTGGTCGGAAATCGCGGGCTCAAAAATCGCGTCGCATCTTTGACAGTGACCGACGGAGTGGATAACAGACTCTTCTTT
>CAYSOV010000001.1:33086-81239 GCA_964432785.1 uncultured Gammaproteobacteria bacterium | reverse complement strand
AAAGGGGCAGAATTTCCCCGGACAATTTCAAGACCGAAGGCCCTTCAAAGGCCCGGCCCTGCCGTAAATTTGATAAAAAGGAAGCGGTTGTGTTATCATACGGAGGATGTAGTCTAGGGTTTAATTCGCAAGGAGTAGGATTGGCCTTGGATTTACACAGCGAAATATGGCATTGACTCCTGAAGAAAAAAAGAAGATAATAGATAAGTTTTCGCAGGATAAGAAAGATACCGGCAGCCCCGAGGTTCAAATAGCGCTTTTAACAGAACAAGTAAAGCGTTTATCAAAACACCTCCAAGAGCACAAAAAGGATGTGCATAGCCGCAGAGGTCTTTTGTCCATGGTAGCAAAAAGAAGGAGACTCCTTTTTTACCTACAGAGAAAAGACGAAAAGCGCTACAAAGAATTGGTCGGCAGCCTCGGACTTTCAAAATAACAGGTTTTGTATGAAATCTACGGTACAGAAAATCGAAATCGGAGGAAAGACTCTTGAACTTCAGCATGGACGGTTCGCCGGCCAAGCGAACTCAAGCATAATTGCCCGCTACGGGGATACGATGGTTTTAGTTACCGCCGTTTCAGCACCCCTTAAACAGGAGCTTGATTATTTCCCTTTGTCGGTTGAGTATATACAGCGTCTTTACGCGGGGGGCAGGATTAAAGGAAGCCGTTGGGTAAAGCGAGAAGGAAGACCGTCTGACGAAGATATCCTTTCAGCAAGGCTTATAGACCGATCGATACGGCCTCTTTTTCCGAAGGAATTCAAAAAAGATGTGCAGGTTATCGCAACGGTTTTATCAGTGGATTTGGAGAACGATCCGGCTATTCTTTCGGCAGTTGCCGCTTCAGCCGCTCTTGCGACATCAAGCATTCCCTGGAACGGACCCGTTGCCACTTTGCGCGTTGGCTTGAAAGACAGCGAGTGTTTTGCCAACCCCACAACAGCAGAGCTTGAGTTTTCCGAGCTTGATTTGGTTATGACATCAAGCAAGGAGTCTGTTTTTATGATTGAGGCGGGAGGGCGTCAGGTTCCGGAAGAGAAAGTCCTTGGAGCATTGGAATTTGGCCAAAAGGAGTCGCAGAAAATAATAGACGGTATTGAGAAATTAGCCGAAAAGGTCGGAGTAAAAAAACAGCCTTTTGAGAAAACCCAAGATAAAGAAATTATTACCCAAATTGGCAAAAAGTTTGTCCAGGAACTTGATAAATACATTAAAGAGAATGCCACAAAAGAGGGCAACGGCCAAGATTCAGAGATAAAAAAGGCAATTTTAGAAGCATTCCCCGAGGAAAAACCCGCTTTGGTTTCCGCGGCCTTTGACAAGGCTGTTCGAGAAAGGGTGAGGGAGACTATTCTTTCGGGCAAAAGGCTTGACGGAAGAAAACACGACGAAATTCGAGAAGTCTCAGGAGAAGTAGGAGTTTTACCAAGAACCCACGGCTCCGCGGTTTTTACAAGGGGACAAACCCAGGCATTGACCGTGACGACTCTTGGCTCACCGCGGCTTGGACAGCTTATCGAATCGGGAGACGGGGAAGAGGAAAAGCGCTATATCCATCATTACTCTATGCCTCCTTATTCGATCGGTGAAACCGGCAGAGTAGGGAGTCCATCCAGACGCGAAATTGGACACGGGGCCCTGGCAGAACGCGCATTACTGGCTGTTATCCCTCCCAAAGATAAATTTCCCTACACGGTTCAGGTTGTCTCGGAGGTTTTGTCTTCAAACGGCTCAACAAGCATGGCTTCAACCTGCGGCTCAACGATGTCTTTAATGGATGCAGGCGTTCCTATCCTTGCGCCTGTTTCGGGAATCGCCATGGGATTAGTTATTGAAGGAAAGGACATAGCAATTCTTTCGGATATTATGGGCATTGAAGACGGTTCGGGGGATATGGATTTTAAGGTTGCCGGAACAAAAGAGGGTGTAACAGCAATACAGCTTGATGTTAAAACACCGTTTTTGACCCTAGAGGTTTTAGGGAAGGCATTAAAACAGGCTCGGGAAGGAAGACTTTTTATTCTTGGAAAGATGCTTGAGGTTATCTCCGAGACTCGGGCAAAAATATCGGCCTATGCCCCAAAGATTGCCGTCACCCATGTTCCGGTAGAGAAGATAGGGGAAATAATCGGTCCCGGCGGAAAGATGATAAAAAAGATAATGGCCGATACCGGTACAACCATTGATGTTGAAGACGATGGCTCTGTAGCGATTTCCGGAATCAACCAAGAAGCGGTAGATAGTGCGCGGGCTTGGGTGGAAGGGTTGGTTAAAGAGGCTCAACCGGGGGAAATATACGACGGCGAGGTTAAAAGAATCCAGCCTTTTGGAGCATTTGTTGAGATTCTTCCCGGCAAAGACGGGCTGGTACATGTTTCCGATATGGCGGAGGAATTCGTAAAAGACCCCCAAGACATAGTTAGAGTTGGCGACAAGGTTAAGGTTAAGGTTAAGGAGATAGACGATTTGGGGAGAATAAATCTCACAATGCGGCTTAATGACGACATTTCTTCCCGCCCGGCGAAAAGGACCGAGAGGGTAGGCGGAGCAAGGGATGGTTTCAGAGAAAGAAGGGGAGGACGGGACAGAGGCGAGAGGCGCGGTCGGGAAGGCGGCTCGCATCGATTCGGTAAAGCAGGCTCGCCTCGCTCGCGCTTTGGCGAAGCGGGCTCGCCTCGCTCGCGCTTTGGCGAAGCGGGCTCGCCTCGCGGCGAAGCGGGTCGAGGCGGACCTCATTTCCCGGCAAGCCGATTTATTCCTTCAAAGAAAAGGTTTTAATCTGCTATTTTACTATTCTGCTATACTGGGCTTATGCCCACCCAGGATATTCCTCAACAGGTTTTAGATCTTCAAGAGAAGGTCGAGAAAGCACATCTTCCTCAAGACTTAACAGAAAGGTTGCTCGAAAGACTAAAACGGATTGGAAGAATTGGCGCTACCCCCGCGGCTTTTGATGAGCTTGACAGGACTTCCGATTATATTGAACACCTGATTAGGCTTCCTTGGGAAAAAAGAGGAGAGGATATTCTGGATCTTGGCCACGCAAAAGAGATCTTAGATAAAAGTCATTACGGATTGGAAGATATAAAGAACAGGGTTCTTGAATACATAGCGGTTATGAAATTGAACAAGGAAAAAAATGCCAGGGTGCATGCTCCTATATTTTGCTTTGTCGGACTGGTGGGAACGGGAAAAACGACGGTGGCGTCCTCAATAGCCGAGGCCCTGGGCAAGAAGTTTTACAGGATTCCGTTTGGAGGAGTAGGCTCTCCTTTGGATTTGCGCGGCAAATCAAAGATGTATCCGGAGGCAGAACCCGGGCAGGTTATCAAAGCGTTAGGGGATGTTCAGGTTAAAAACCCGGTTGTCCTTTTGGACGAGATAGACAGGGTTGACCCCGACGGTCGGTCAGCGATAATGGGGGTTTTGATTGAGCTTTTAGATCCCGAGCAAAACCACGCCTTTATTGATCATTACATAGATTATCCCTTTCCCTTATCGGAGGTATTGTTTATAGCAACAGCCAATAACACAACAAATATAGCAACGGCGGTCTTGGATAGACTTGAGATAATACAAATGCCCTCATACACGGACGAGGAAAAAATTACTATCGGTAAAAATTATATGTTGCCCAGAGCTGTAGAAGTATCCGGATTGCCGCAAGAAGCCGTAACTCTAAATGATGACGTGTGGCCGATTATTGTGCGACCATTAGGGTATGATGCGGGAATGAGAACATTGGAACGCACTATAGAGAGCATTGTTAGAAAGATAGCCAGAGAGGTTGTCGAAGGCAAGACTCAAAAAGTGCAAGTAACAGAGCAAAACATCAAGCAATATCTGTCTTCGTATTAGGAATCAGCGCATAGCGCATAGCACTTAGTGCTTAGGGGAAATATAAACAGGGTGTAATTTTCTCTTCTTGTGCACTGACTACTCTGCACTATACACTAATTTATGAGAGTTCTCGTCATCTCCGATAGCCATGATAACATTGTGCGACTAAAACATGCTCTCGGGTTTGCAAAGGAGATTAAAGCGAGGGCTGTCATTCATTGCGGAGACTGGTCGTCCCCCGGTGTAGTAAATATTATGGACAGCCTGGGAATTAAGGTTTACGGGGTGTTGGGAAACGCTGATATTGACCCTCAAATAGTTGTAAGTTTAAGAAAAGCCAAAGTTAAATTTAATTCTCGCTTCTTGAAACTTACGCTTAGAGGAAGGAAGATTGGCGTTTGCCACTACCCCGGAAAATTAAAAGAAGCAATTAAAAGCCAAGAATACGATGTACTTTTCTGCGGGCATATCCACAGTAAACACAGGGCGGTTTATGGAAAGACTCTGGTGGCAAGGCCCGGGGCCCTTGGTCGTACCTCCTCTCCTTCCTTTGCCGTTTACGATACGGAAAGAAATGATGTAGAATTTGTAGACTTGACAATATAACTATGGACAAAAAAGAAGAGCTTCAAAAGTTAAAAAAGAAAATGGAAGACGATAAAAATCTACCCTTGCGGGATGGTGCCACCCAGCTTGTTTTTGGTGAGGGCAACCCTGATGCTGAAATATACTTTCTTGGGGAGGGTCCGGGTTTCCATGAAGACAAACTCGGGAGACCCTTTGTTGGCCAGGCGGGAAAGCTGCTTGATCAGCTTGTCCAGAACATTGGTTGCAGACGTGAGGATGTTTATATTTCAAATGTCGTGCGCTTCAGGCCGCCTGATAACCGCGACCCTCTACCGGAAGAAATTTTAGCCTTTCAGCCGTATGTGGACAGGGAGATAGAAATTATTAATCCAAAGATTGTGGTTACCCTCGGCCGGTTTTCCATGGGTAAATTTTTACCGGGCGCAAAAATTTCCCAGGTCCACGGAAAGCCGAAAGTGGTACAATGGCAGGGAAGGACTGTTGCGGTGGTGCCTATGTACCATCCGGCGGCGGCTCTTCGAAGTCTTGATATAATGCGGCAAATAAGAGAAGACTTCAAGGTTATTCCTGAACTGCTAAAAAAGATAGAAACAGATATAGATAAAGAAAAAGAGAAAACAGAACAGATGAACCTTATATAAATTTACTATTTGCTATTTTCTATTTGATTTCCAATAGTAAATAGTAAATCTCAAAATAGAAAATGAATAAGTTAAGATTTATACCAATTTCCGGGACAACCAGCGTTACGCAAAATATGTATGTTTACGAGGGTGATAATGACATTATTATTGTTGACTGCGGCGTGGGGTTTCCCGAAGAGGCAACATACGGCATAGATCTGGTTATCCCCGATTTTACTTATATCTTGAAAAACAAAAATAAGATAAGAGGAGTTCTTATCTCGCATGGCCACGAGGATCATATTGGTGCCCTCCCCTTTTTATACCAAGAGGTAAGAGTTCCGATTTACGCAACCAAACTTGTTGCCGGGTTTATAGAAGATAAATTTTTGGATTACGGGATAAGAGACGCAAAGATTAATGTTTTTGATCCCGACAGGGAGAAAATAAAGTTGGGGTCTTTCACAATAGAAGCGTTTCGGGTTTCTCACTCCGTCCCCGACGGAGTCGGATTTTGTCTGACCACCCCTGCCGGGAAATTTTTCCATGTCCCGGATTATAAATTTGACTGGACTCCGGTTGATCAAAAACCTTTTGATATTGCAAGAGCGGCCCTCTTGGCAAAAGACGGGGTTTTGGCCCTTGCTTCGGATTCTCTGGGTTCAACATCCTCGGGTTATACCGAATCGGAGCTCGATATCGAAAAAAGGATGGAGCTTATTGTCGAAGAAGCAAAAGGGAGGGTATTTTTTACGACTATTTCCTCAAATATCTCAAGGATGCAGCAGGTGATAAGAGTAGCAGAGCTTTTAGGCAGAAAAATTATTTTCATTGGCCGCTCAACAGAAAAAAAAGCGGAGATAGCAAAAAAACTTGGGTTTCTTAATGTTCCCCAGAACCTTGTGATTTCTCCAAAGGAGGCAGGAAAGATGCCGGACCAAAAGGTGCTTTATATTATTTCGGGTAGTTACGGCCAATCTGATTCCGCCTTAACGCGCGCGGCTCTTGGCGACCATCCGTTTTTGAAAATCAAAAAGGGAGATATTGTCGTTTTCTCGGCTGACCCGGCCCCTCCGGGGACAGAGCAAGCCGTAAACTATGTTGTCGACGAGCTTATCAAAAACGGTGCGGAGGTCCATTACTATGATACCCAGGAGGACTTGCATGTTTCAGGCCACGGTTCGCAAAAGGAGATAGAGATGCTTTTTGCTTTGGTTCGCCCGAAATACCTCGTTCCGATAGGAGGCACGGTGCGGCATATGAGGGCTTATACCACCCTTGCCCAAAAAATGGGATGGCAAAAAGAGCAGGTTTTTGAACTTGAGCCGGGAGATGTCACCGAGTTTTCAAACGGTCAAGCAAGAAAGGTAGAGAAAATTCCGGTACATGAGATTATGGTTGACGGATTGGGAGTTGGGGATGTCGGGAATGTTGTCCTTCGGGACCGAAAGACTTTAGCAAAAGAAGGCGTTGTCGTTGTTGTTTTGCAAATTGACAAGAGCACAGGCAAACTCTTTGACCGGCCCGACCTTATAAGCCGGGGGTTTGTTTTTGCAAAGGAGCAAAAGGATTTTCTTAATCGCGCAGGAAACGAGTTGAAAAATAAGGTTCAAAAACATTCCCACAAAGGAGACGGAAGGCATGCTCGAGAAATTACAATAGATTTTCTTGAGCGATTTTTCTTTGAGGAAACCGGCCGCCGCCCAATGATTTTACCGGTTGTGGTTGAGGTATAAACCCCTGTGGCATTTTCTACACAAGACCTGTGCTATAAAACAGCATAGCTGTTTTCAAACACGCCTTGCGTGTTATAACGCGTAGCGTTCAAGCTATGCTTATAACGCGTAGCGTTCAAGCTATGCTATAATCAAACCTGTCATGCCCAGACATCGCAGAGGACCGCTTTGGAGAAGATCCTTCAGAATAAAACTTAAGAAGCACACGATTTTTTCCATTGGCCAGATTGTATTTTTTTCTTTGGCCGGTCTTGTTGTTCTTTCTTTTTCGAGACAAGGCTCGCTCCTTCTTAAACTTAACGAGCTTTTGCTTTTATACTTTTCCTGGACGACCATATTCCTCCCCTTTATTCTCCTTGTCTCCGGTCTTATGCTTTCCCGGTTTAAAAACCCGCTTAATCAGCCCAATGTCTTAGTCGGAGCGATCCTGCTTTCGTTATCCGCGGGTTCTTTGACCCGGGCAGGCAAATTCGGGCTTGAAGCTTGGCTTGGGGTTTCGTCCCTTGTTACTCCAATAGGGGCGGCAATAATTTTTTTAGGAGGAGTTATCGTCGGTCTTTTGGTCTTTTTTAATGCTTCATTGGACCAACTACTGGCCTTTTTTGTTTCTGTCTTAGTAAGTCTTCGAGGTATTATTTTGGGTTCTTCGCAAAAGCAGGCATTTTCTCCCAGGACCGCCGGAATAAAAGTCAGCGGAGGTGAAATCTCAAGAGAAGGAGAGAAAGAAAAAGGCGCGCAAAAGGTAAGCGAGGAAGCAATTGTTAGACCAGCAATTAATCCCCCGGGAGGAGAGGGGGTTTGGAACTATCCGCCCCTTTCCATTCTTTCCGAGTCGGTATCTGGCAAGGCAGACAGGGGAGATGTAAAAGCAAACGCGGCGGTTATTGAAAAAACACTCGAATCCTTCGGGATTCAGGCAAAAGTGGTCGAGGTTAACATGGGGCCTGCCGTTACCCAATATGCAATTGAGGTTGCTCTCGGAACAAAGCTCTCAAAGATTACGGCTCTTTCGAATGATTTGGCCTTGGCCCTCGCTGCGCCTTCCGGGCAAATAAGAATTGAGGCCCCGATACCCGGCCGCTCACTAGTCGGCATAGAGCTTCCGAACCGTTCGCCGGAGTTCGTGCCCCTGAAAAAGATTTTGGAATCGTCTTTAATGCGCGATTCCCGCTCAAAGCTTTCTATTGCGCTTGGACTTGATGTCTCGGGGAAGCCTGTTATTGCCGATCTGGCAAAGATGCCCCATACACTTATTGCCGGTCAAACGGGATCCGGGAAATCCGTTGCGATAAATGCGTTTTTGGCCTCAATACTTTTCCGCGCCTCTCCCTCCGAGGTTAAATTCGTTCTTGTTGATCCAAAGCGGGTTGAGTTAACGGGATTTAATGGGATTCCACACCTTCTTTCTCCTGTAATTGTCGAGCCCGGAAAAGTTGTATCGGCGATTAAATATCTGGTTTCCGAGATGGAGCAAAGATACAAAATGTTTGCCCAAGTCGGCGCCAGAAATATCGATTCCTATAATGAAATTTCCGGGTTTCAGGCTCTCCCCTACATTGTTTTGGTTATTGACGAGCTGGCGGATGTTATGCTTTTCTCGCCCGTTGAGGTTGAGGATACAATAACCCGTTTGGCGCAAATGAGCCGCGCCACAGGCATTCATATGGTCTTGGCGACCCAGCGCCCCTCGGTTGATATATTAACCGGCCTTATTAAGGCCAATATTCCCTGCCGCATTGCTTTTGCCGTTGCCTCCCAAGTTGATTCCCGGGTAATTCTTGATATGCCCGGAGCAGAAAGGCTCTTGGGACGGGGAGATATGCTTTTTCTGCCGCCGGACGAGGCGAAGCCAAAAAGAATCCAAGGAGCGTATGTTTCGGATAGCGACACAACGGGCCTTATTGAATTTTTACGAAAGACCGGGGTCGCTCCGCAATATACGGAGGAAGTGGTTACAATGCCTACTCGGGCAACAAAAGGGCATTTGGGAGTGGGCGAGGAAAAAGACGAGTTCTTTGAAGACGCCGTTCGGGTGATTTGCGATCATGACAAGGCCTCCGCCTCTCTTCTCCAAAGACGCCTGGCAATAGGATATGCAAGAGCGGCAAGGATTCTTGACCAGCTTGAGGCGGCAGGAGTTGTTGGACCGGCCGAGGGGTCAAAGCCTAGGGATGTCCTAGTAAGAAGCGCGGAGGAATTTATAGCACAACTGCATGGGAGTCAGTGAGTGAAGAGGAATGAATGATGAGTCGGAATATTTCACAGATTCATCCTTCCTGTCCTCGTCCCTCCTATCCTCATTTATGAGAACGGCAGGACAAATACTCAAAGAAGCGCGGGAAAAAGGCGAGAAATCGCTTGAGCACATAGCAAGGGAAACAAGGATAAAAGAAAAATTTCTTTCGGCGCTTGAGAACGCGGACTACTCCGTTCTGCCAAATTTTTCGATTGCGCAGGGATTTGCAAGAAATTACGCCCAGGCTGTTGAAGTAAATCCAAAGATAGTCACGGCTCTACTACGCCGCGATTTTCCCCAAAGGAAGCAGGTTTTACAAAGGCACGAGGCCTCTTTCTCGAAGCGGTCTTTTTGGACGCCAAGGACGACATTTGTTTTTACAATTGCGGCAACTCTTTTAGTCCTTGGTTTTTATTTGGCCAGGCAATATGCGCTTTTTGTGGGCGCTCCCCCGCTTGAGGTTAGCAAATTAATTATTGGAGATAATAAAATTTTAGTTATTGGGAAGACTGTCCCGACTGCTACAATTCAGGTAAACGGCCGGGGGATTTTAGTTAATGAAAGCGGTGTCTTCAGCACGGAGATTGATAAACCGGATGCGGGAGGAGCGGTTGAAATTAAAGCGATATCCCGCGGAGGTAAAGAAACGGTTATAGAAAAGACCGTTGACGAGCGCTAAAAAATAATGCTAATCTAAAATATGGACTCAACGCAAATCCTGCTCTATAGCGTAGTCACAATTCTGACGGTTCTTCTTGTTGTCCTTGGGGTTCAAGTTTTCTTTATCCTTAAGGAAGCAAAGCGCACCCTTGATAAGATTAATAAAATTTTAGATGATGCAAATCTTATCTCGGAGTCCGTTGCAAGACCCATTGTAGGGTTTTCAAATTTTCTTGAAGGGGTGAAAAGTTTTGGCAATTTGGTTAACATGGTTATGAACAAGAACGGGGGTGCGGATACGCAAAGAGATTATTCCGAAGAAGAACCAGAGGAACCCCTTCCCCATTCCCATATTCAAGTCCTCCAGGAGCGCGGCCGCCGTTTTTTCCATAAAGACGGAAAACCTCTGACATCATGAGAATTTCAAATAATACCAATAAGTACCAATGCTGCGAATGAACCAAAAAGGCCGTGCGGGACAAACGGGAATCGTTGGAATTTTTATTTTGGTTTTAGTTCTTGTGGTAGCTGTGGCCGGCGGAGCTTATTATTTAGGCAAGAATTCAAACAAACCCCAGATCACTGAAACCCAACAAACAACACAGCCCACTCCCGACCCGACTGCTAATTGGAAAACATACATTAATACTAAATATGGATATCAATTAAGGTATCCATCTGATGTAAAAGTTGAAACAAGCCCTGAAGCATCTGTCGCTTTTTACCGTAATGAAGTATCGGAGCAAGGAACCGGTGGACAAGGAAGATGTTGCGGTATGACGATATACTCAAGGACGTACGAGTCGGTAAGTATTGAATCTCAAACAAGGCCGACAGAAGATATTATTATCTCTGGTTATCCAGCAATAAGATGGTCAGATAACCCCCCTTTTCTTGAGGATATTTGGGTTCAGAACCCTAATCAAAAAGATGCTGTAAGAATTACGATCTCAACGCTTTATGCTATTGATCCGTATAAACAAAGTGATTACGAACTTTTCAACCAAATCCTTTCCACCTTCAGATTCGACTAGTCCTTCAAGAAACTCAAGGCCTAACGGCCCACGACTGGCCCAGTGCCTAATAGTTCACTGCAAGCAAACCTACTCTTTAACACAGTTAGTTGCCATGGCGACAAAGTGTGTTAACCAAAGTTAAACAAATACCATCTTTCGGGATTGGGATTGGGGGGGTGCACGATCTTGCTTTTCGCCAATGGAGCTTCAACCTCAAGTTTGGTAGAATTGGGTTTATAGTGACTTCAAGGGAAATCCGGGAAAAGTATATTAAGTTTTTTACGGAGCGGGGGCACAAAGAAATTCCTGCGGCGCCCTTGGTGCTTGAGCAAGACCCCACCACCCTTTTTACTTCTGCAGGAATGCAGCCTTTAGTCCCTTATCTTAAAGGCGAGCCACATCCCCTAGGAAAACGGCTTGTTAATTCCCAACCGTCTTTTAGGAGCCAAGATATTATGGAAGTCGGCGACAACCGGCATACTACTTTTTTTGAGATGCTTGGTAACTGGTCGCTCGGTGATTACTTCAAGGAAGAACAACTTCCTTGGTTTTATGAATTTTTAACAAAAGAGCTTGGACTACCGAGGGAGAAACTTTATGTTTCTGTATTTAGCGGCGGAAACGGAGTAGATAAAGATGTAGAAACAGAAAAAGTATGGAGAAAATTGGGAATTTCGGAAGATCATATTTATTTCTATGGCACGGACGAAAATTGGTGGTCAATGTCGGGGTCTCCCGACAAAATGCCCCCCGGCGAGATAGGCGGTCCGGATTCCGAGGTTTTCTACGATTTTGGAGAACAGTTTCATGACAAGGAGAGTCCTTGTCACCCGAATTGCGGATGCGGAAGATTTTTGGAAATCGGAAACTCGGTCTTTATTCAGTATTTCAAGGACACAGACGGCTCCTTAAAAGAATTGCCTCAAAAGAATGTGGATTTTGGCGGAGGACTCGAGCGGTTGACTGCCGCAGTAAACAACGACCCCGATATTTTTAAAATCGATCTCTTTTGGCCAATAATGGAAAAGATTAAAGAGATTACAGGACGAGAATACGTTAATCAAAACCAGTCAGACATGCGCGTTATCGCCGACCACATAAAAGCTGCAACCTTTATTATCACTTCCGGTGTTGTGCCTTCAAACAAACTACACGGGTATATTCTTCGCCGACTGCTAAGACGTGCCGCAGTCAAAATGCACACATTAGATGTGGACATTTCATATTTGGCAAATGTATTAAATCCAATTTTTGATCTCTATGACGGTATTTGTGGCATTAACAAAAAAGAGCAGCTTAAAAAGACTCAAGATATAATCAGTGATGAAATACAGAAATTTGCTAAAAGCCTTGATCGGGGTTTAAAAGAAGTTCGGAAGATTGAGCACATAGATGGCAAAATTGCTTTTGATCTTTATCAGTCTTATGGATTTCCTCTTGAGATAACCGAGGAATTGGCAAGCGAAAAGGGACAAGAAATTGACCACGCGGAATTTGAGAAGGAATTTGGGAAGCACAGGGAAGTTTCAAAAACGGCATCTGCCGGAATATTCAAAGGAGGGCTTGTTGAGGATTCGTCCGAAACGCGAAAACTGCATACTGCAACCCATCTTTTACACAAAGCACTAAGAGAAGTTTTGGGTACCCATGTACAGCAAAGAGGTTCTAATATAACTAAAAAGAGATTGCGTTTTGATTTTTCCCATCCAAAACCTCTTACCGAAGAGGAAATAAAGTTAATTAGCGAATTGGTTAATCGGAAGATAAAAGAAAATTTACCTGTTTCTTGGAAGGAGACGACGCTTGATGAAGCGCTAAAAGAAGGAGCCATTGCCTTCTTTGGCGAAAAATATGGAGAGAAAGTCAAAGTTTATGCAATTGGGGACCCTTCGACCCATTCGACAGGCTCAGGGCAGGCTCGCTCAGGGACTCCTTTCAGTCGGGAGGTTTGCGGAGGGCCGCATGTTGAGAATACGGGGGAGATCGGCCATGTTACAATTATAAAGGAAGAAGGATTGGGCGCGGGCGTTAGAAGGGTATACGCGGAGCTTAAATAAAACTCGAAACCCTAAGCACGAAATTCGAAATAATATCTAATTACGAAAATCCAAAATTTAAAACAGTTTGGAATTTAGAAAATTAGAATTTTGAATTTGTTTAGGATTTCGATATTCGAATTTCGAATTTTCTTGTATATGGATTTGGGTATCTTCAAAAAACAGCAAGAAATAGAACATTTGTGGAGTCTTGTTGTGGCTCGCAATTGGGTCGAGGCCGGTATTTGGAGAGTTATCGGAGAAAAGGTTGAGGTTGTTGCTCAAGGAGGAGCGGCGTCTTGGCAGGAAGATAACCCCGATACTTTAATGATCGCCGCCGATAGTTCTCTTTCCGCAGCAGCCGCGATCCTCGCCGAGGATGTTACCGAGCCGACAAGGGTTGTTTTTGGTCTTTTACCCTCTTGGATCGAGAAAGGCGGTATAAAAAAGGAGAGGCTTGAGATTTTAAAAAAGTTATGTAAAGAGCTTGAGTTAAAACCGGCCGGGTTTGTTGTAATTCCGGAAGCAATTGCTCATTTTCAAAAGGCCAAAGAAGGCGCTCTTCTTAACGCGCTCTTGGTGGGACTTGCCGAGGATTTCATAGACCTAAGCTTTATCCAGGCGGGAAAAATTTTAGGGACGGTAGAGGTTGCAAGGAGTATATCTTTGGGGCAAGATATTGCAGAGGGGTTGGCAAGGCTGCCTGTTGTCCCTCAATACCCGTCAAGAATTCTTCTTTATGACCACAGGGCAGGGAATTTAGATGAGGCAAGACAAAATCTTATTAATGTCGAGTGGAGAGATCTAAAAGTTACATTCCTACATACACCAAAGGTTGAGATATTGCCGGAGGATGTTGGAATTTCCGCAGTTTCCCTTGCGGGAGGAATTGAGGTTGCCCAAGCAAGGACGGTTGAGTTTCCCGGGAAAGAAGAGGGAGAGGAGGTTAAAACCGGGGTAGAAAGCGAGGCTTTGGGGGGAGAACCGGAAAAAGAACTCGAGGAGGTATCTATAGAAGAGTTGGGTTTTATAAAAGGATCCGATGCTGCGCAACAAGAAGTAAAAAATCCTGCCTACGCCCCGCCGGCTGACGGGGCTTCGGTGGGCAGGCAAAAGGAGGAAAGCCTAAAAAGAGAGGGCGAAGAAGCTGCCGAAGAAGAAGTAGAAGAAACAGAGAAAGAGCCGGTGCCCCCCAAGGTTTCAAGAGGACTTCCTTCTTTACCCAAACTTAGCTTGCCGACAAAAACATGGGCATTCTCGCCTCCGTCTTTATCTTTCGGAAGCGGCGCATTTCGATTCGCCGGCATCTTTGCTGTTGTTTTTTTCTTTCTCTTGGCCTTGGGTGGGGTTTTATATTGGTATTTGCCGAAGGCTCAAATTACCGTGTATGTTGCCCCAAAAACACTTGAGAAAAGCGTTGAGTTTACAGCAGACCCTCAAGTTTCCGTAATCAGCCAGGCCGACAAAACTGTTCCCGCAAGGAAGCTGGAAACCTCCGTATCGGGCGAAAAAACAGGCCGGGCAAGCGGAACAAAAACCGTTGGCGACAGGGCGAAAGGCAAGGTTGTTATTTATAATGCCGGCGGGTCTACAACACTCAAGTCCGGGGTTGTCTTCACGGGCCCGAACAGTCTAAAGTTTACTTTGGATAGCGATACGCCCGTCGCGTCGGGAAGCAGTAGCGCAAATCCCTCAAGGACCACCGTCTCCGTTACGGCCTCCGATATAGGCGCCCAATATAATTTGGTTTCGGGCACCGAATTCTCCGTAGGTAATTTCGCAAAGAGTGCCTTAAGCGCTAAAAACGAAGAGGTATTAAGCGGAGGGACATCAAGGGAAGTCTCGGCGGTGTCCAAAGAGGACGCGGCCACTCTTGAGAAAGAGCTGTCAGAAGAGCTTTTACAAAAAGGCGCCGGGAGTATTGGCGCGAGCTTGAAGAAAGAAGATGTTTTGATAGAAGGTTCGGCCTTGCTTGAGCCGACGAGTAAAACCTTTAGTAATAAGGTTGGCGAGGAAACGACGACATTAAAACTGTCCATAGAGGGAAAGGTTATAGCTTTTGTTATGCCGGCCGATGCCCTAAACGCCCTCATAAAGGCGGCCCTTGAAAGCGATATCCCAAGCGGTTTTGTCTTAAGACAAGATCAGGTGGAAGTAAGTTATAAGCGAAAAGAGCAAGAAGAGCGAAAAGAGAAAAAAGAAACAGTAAAGGAACAAAATATATTTATTGCCGAGGTTAAGGCCAACCTTTTGCCTAAAGTGGACACCGACCAAATATCCCGCGCGGTTGCCGGCAAATACCAAAATGTCGCCAAAGATTATCTTGCGAAGATACCCGGATTTACAAGAGCAGAGGTAGACTTTAGCATAAGGCTTCCCGGTAAACTGGAGACGCTCCCGCGCATACCGAAAAATATTAAAGTGGAGGTGATTGCCGAGAGATGAGGAAGAGCAGGGTCGGCAAGACTCTCTCTTTTGGCTTGCTTATTTTAGGGGCAATTTTAGTTTTGAATGCAGGCCTGCCTATATTAAGCTACGAATTTTTTTCTTCCCCAAGGTATCGGAGAATAGAGCTTCTTTCACCGGTTCCCAACGGAGAGGTTCGTTCGGCGGCCACAGAATCGCCTTATCCACTAAATCTTACCCAGGCAAGCAATTGGTTTGTGGGGGCGCCCTCTTTGCCGGTGGCTCCTTCAAAGGTCAGATATTATAATCTTTCCATACCAAAGCTTAAGATAGAACAGGCGGTTGTTGAAATAGGAGGAGAAGACCTGTCTAAGAACCTAATCCACTACAAGGGCACGGCGCTTCCCGGAAAACCCGGAAATGCCGTCGTTTTTGGCCATTCCACCCTTCCACAACTTTTTAATCCCAAAAACTATCTGTCAATTTTCTCAACACTCCCAACTCTTAAAAAAGGAGACGATGTTAAGATTGACTACGACGGGATAGTTTACACTTTTCGTGTAGAGGAGATGTTTGAAGTTAAACCAACCGACTTTCAGGTTTTGGAGCAAATGTATGATGATTCTTACCTGACGCTTATAACCTGCGTCCCGCCCGGGACTTATTTAAGGCGATTGGTTGTGCGCGCAAGACTTGTACAGCCGGACTAATAACTAATAACTAAAAACTAAAAACCAATGATCATTCTCGGTGTTGATTACGGACGGGCAAAGATAGGACTCGCTATTAGCGAGGGGAAATTAAGTGCGCCTTTCTCTGTCCTGCGTGTTTCTTCCCCGGCTGGTGCGGTGAGAAAGGTTACAGACATTGCGAAAGAGGAAAAGGTAGAAAAGATAGTGGTTGGCATATCGGAGGGGGTTATGCGAAAAATACAGAAAGAATTTGGGGATATCTTGAGAGAAAAAACTGGTGTCAAGGTTGAAATGTGGGATGAAACATTGACAACCAAAGATGCCCAAACTCTCGCTTTGGCCGCGGGCTTGCCCAGAAAAAAGCGAAGAGGCATGGAAGATGCATTCGCGGCGGCCGTTATGCTACAATCTTACTTGGACACAGAGTCCAGGCAGGGTTCCATTACTAGCTATGTCAAAGGGAGCAAGATTACCCGGCGTGTTTAAGAATGTAATTTCACCAGTTCAAGCATGGCTTTTATCCCAGGGAAGATGTGTTGGTTGCGGGAGGGATCTTTCCGGAGGCAAAAAGTCAAAGGGGAAAAACGGGACCGAAAAGGTCGTTTGCGAATGCGGAAGGATTTTTATTCACGATCTAAAGTCCGGCAAATACCGCCGTGCCCTGCTTGAAGAAGTATAACCGATGAGGAAACTCCTTTTACTCCTGTTACTCATTCTTATTTTTTCACTCCCCTCTTTCTTTTGGTGGGGTAATGTTTCAGGCCCTGCCGATATTAAGGACAAGACACCCCGCAGTTTTTTAATAACCAAAGGCCAGTCGGCCGGCTCCATTGCCAAAAAGCTTGCAGGCTCGGGACTTATTAAGAGCGAGCTGGCCTTTCGTTTCTATACCCAATTGACGGGTCGGGAAAAGGCCATTCAAGCCGGCAATTATGAAATTTCTCCAAATTTGTCTTTGAAAGAGATGGTCTCCGTGCTTATGGCGGGCCCAAAAGAAATTTGGGTTACTTATCCTGAAGGCTTAAGGCGGGAAGAAATCGCGATAAGGACGATAAAAACCCTCAATATTGAAGGCGAAGAGGCTGTTTTGTTTTGGAGTGAATTCATGAGGGAATCGGAAGGCTTTGAAGGGTTCTTGTTCCCGGAAACCTATCTTTTTTCAAGAGATATTACGGCAAAAAAGGTATTTAATAAATTAAGGTCGACTTTTGATGTAAAGGTTACGGACAAGATGCGGGACGATGCTAAGGCCGGGGGGATGACAGTAGAACAAGTCGTGGCTCTCGCCGCAGTCATTGAGCGGGAAACAAAGACCGAAGAGGAAAGACCCGTTGTTTCCGGGATCTTGAGAAAACGGCTGGAAGCGAGGATGCCGCTCCAGGTTGATGCAACACTTCAATATTTGACCGGGAACAAGCGCTGCGGGACGAATCCAAAACAGCCCCCTCTAAACTGCAGCTGGTGGCAACCTCCGACCGCCGAGGACAAAAAACTTCAGTCGTTGCTCAATACCTACACCAACCGGGGTTTGCCCCCCTCGCCCATAGCAAACCCGGGGCTTTCCTCCCTGAAAGCGGCTATTTATCCTGAAGATTCTCCTTTTTGGTATTATCTCCACGGCAAGGATGGTAAAATCCGCTATGCGAAAACACTTGAGGAGCACAATGAAAATATTAGGAAATATCTATAAGTATTTCTCTATCCTTCCGACCCGAAAAACATACCCAAAAATATATTGACCCTTGACAACCGTGCTCGAGGTATGATAGAAACTGCGCTAAGCGTACCCTGGTACGCAATTTTGTGTTCCCCGCAAGAAGAGGGGCAGCGGGGAATATTTTTGCGGCCGACAAGGTAATGAAGCCTCTCCGTCCATGAAAGGACGGAGTTTCCTTTCGGAATTCCGCCTCTGGCGGAAAGGCTGCGTTCTTGCCTCATTCATCCCCCACGCACGGAGGCGCGGGGTATTCTGAGGAGCGAAATAAATGAACCTTTCAAAAAAAAGGCGGTTTTTAACCACACCAGACAAAGCTCTGTCCCAATTAAATTTACTGGCCATCCAGAAAGAATCCTGGCAGTCATTCTTGAGAGACGGCATAGGCAAAGCCTTAAAGGAGATTTCTCCGGTTGCTGATTTTACGGGTAAAAACTGGGAGCTGTTGTTTACGGATTATAAAATAGGCAAGGCCGAGATTACTCCAAGCAAAGCTCGGGAAAAAGGACTCACCTATTCTTCTCCTCTTCGGGTTTCGGCAACCCTTCTAAATAAGAAAACCGGAAAAGAAACCTCCCAGGAAGTTTTCCTGGGCGATATTCCCCAAATGACTCCCGAGGGAACATTTATTATAAACGGAATAGAAAGGGCGGTGGTTAATCAGCTTGTTCGTTCTCCGGGTGTTTATTTCTCCGGCGAAGTAGATCAAGCTTCGGGAAGAATGCTGTATCGGGCAGAGGTCCGTCCCATACGCGGATCTTGGCTTGAGTTTGAAGTATCCAGACAAGGGGTAATTGTCGCAAGGATTGATAGGCGCCGCAAGGTTGTGGCAACGGCACTCTTGCGTGCCTTGGGCATTGAAAAAGATGAACAAATCATGGCAAGATTTAAGGATGTTGACGCCGACCAGCAGTATTCGTATATTTCCCTCTCTCTTGCCAAGGATCCAACAAAGAACAGAAGCGACGCACTCGTTGAGATATACAGAAGAATGCGGCCCGGGGAGCCGGCCATATTAGAGAATGCGGAGGCGCTTTTTCAAGGATTATTCTTTGATCCTCGTCGGTATGATCTTGATAAGGTGGGTCGCTATAAAATCAATAGAAAACTTGGCCTTTCCCTTCCCAATAAACCGGAAAATTATGTTTTAACCGCCGAAGACATAGTCGCAACGCTGCGCTACCTCATCGGTCTCCAAAACGGGCAAGGCCGAGTTGACGACATTGATCATTTGGCAAACCGCCGCGTCAGATGCGTTGGCGAACTTGTCGCCGCATCGGCTTTTAGGAGCGGACTCCTCCGACTTGAGAGAGCTATTAAAGAGAAGATGAGTCTTACCTCGACTGACGAACTTGTCCATCCGGGCATCCTTGTCAACGCCCGTCCTGTAATAGGCGCGCTTAACGAATTCTTCCGGTCAAACCAACTTTCCGTGATTCTCGATCAGACAAACCCGCTCTCGGAAATTGATAATTTGAGACGGCTCTCGGTTATGGGGCCCGGAGGAATAACTCGCGAACGAGCATCGTTTTCTATGCGGGATATTAACTCGTCCCAGTATGGAAGAATAGACCCTATTCGTTCGCCGGAAGGTCCAAACATAGGGCTTGTTACTTATTTGGCCCTATATGCCAGGGTTAATGAATATGGATTTTTAGAGTCTCCTTACAGAAAATTGGAAAAGGTTACAAACGGAGGAAGGACAAGGGTGAGAATTACCGATGAGGTTGTTTATCTTTCGGCGGACGAGGAAGAAAACCATAAAATTACTCACGCGGGTACTCGGACCGATAAGGAAGGCTTTATCCTTGAGCCGTGGGTGCCTATTCGGTTTGAAGGTAAATTTATCGAGGGACCGGTAGAGGGCGTTGAATATATAGACCTCACTCCCCGCCAAGTTGTCGGCACCTCAACCTCGCTCATTCCGTTTTTACATCACGACGAGGCAAACAGGGCGCTAATGGGTACGAACATGCAGTGTCAAGCCGTGCCTTTGGTAAAACCCCAAAGCCCTTTTGTCGGAACAGGGATGGAGGAAGTCGTTGCCTCTTCAATGAATAGGGTAGTTAACGCAAGACACGCAGGAGTTGTAAGTTATGTAGACTCGGGGCGAATTGAGATTACTCTTGATAAAGAGTCCAAGGATGACAGCCAGGAGCCAAGCGACAAGATTGTCGTGCAGGGCAAAAAAGAAAATTATTACCTGGATAAATTCAAAAGGACGGCTCAATCGACCTGTTTTAATCAGCGCCCTGTCGTTAAAGCAGGCGACAAGGTGCAAAAAGGAGAGCTTCTTGCCGACGGTCCGTCAACGGAGGGCGGAGAGCTTGCCCTCGGTCAAAACATGCTCATTGCCTACTGTTCTTTTGATGGGCTGGGATTTGAAGACGCTATCGTGGTTTCAGACAGGCTGGTGCGCGAGGATGTTTTAACCTCTGTTCATATCGAGGAATATGAAGCCTCTGTTGTTGATACAAAGCTTGGTCCGGAAGAGCTTACTCGGGATATTCCTAATGTTGCCGAAGCCGATCTTGCGAATTTAGCAGAAGATGGGATTGTTGTCGTGGGCGCGGAGGTTGGACCAAACGATATCTTGGTAGGCAAGATTGCGCCGAAAGGAGAAACCGAGTTGACTGCCGAGGAAAGATTGTTGCGGGCTATTTTCGGAGAGAAGGCTCGTGAGGTAAGGGATACATCCCTTCGTGTTCCTCATGGAGAGCACGGCATTGTAGTTGATGTTCAAATCTTGGACTCAAAAGAAGGCGACGAGTTAGAGCCCGGAACCATAAAAAAGGTAATCGTCAGAGTCGCACAACTCCGCAAGGTTTCCGTTGGAGACAAGGTTGCCGGCAGACATGGCAACAAAGGCGTTATTTCAAAAATTATCCCTTCTTCCGATATGCCCCACCTTGAGGACGGAACCCCGGTTGATATTATTATTTCTCCTCTTTCGGTTCTTGCGCGTATGAATTTAGGACAGCTTTTGGAAGCACAGCTTGGCTGGGCCGCGTCAAAAAGAGGAGAAAAATTTGCCATTCCGGTTTTTAATAAACTTGCTTCCCAGGAGATTGAAGGAATAATGCGCTCGGCGGGTTTACCCGTTTCTGGCAAGGTACAGCTTTACGACGGGAGGACGGGAAAACCATTTGAACAGGAAACGGTTGTCGGGGTGGGCTACATAATGAAGCTGACCCATATGGTTGAGGACAAAACCCATGCTCGCTCGACCGGTCCTTACTCCCTTGTTACCCAGCAGCCTCTGGGCGGCAAGGCCCAGATGGGCGGACAGCGCCTGGGAGAGATGGAAGTTTGGGCGCTTGAGGCACATCGCGCCGCCTACACTCTGCAGGAAATGCTGACGATAAAGTCGGACGATGTCGTTGGACGAGCGCGGGCGTTTGAAGCTATTGTCAAGGGTACGGATATTCCCGAGGCTACAATTCCGGAGTCGTTCAAGGTCTTGGTGCGAGAGCTTAATTCCCTGGTCCTTTCCATAGAGCCAAAAGGAACCGTGTTGGTCAAGAAAGAAGAAGCGGAAATTCCTGCCGGCCGTCCGGAAAGCACAAAAGAGGTTTTAAACGAAACGGAGGCAGTCCCCCTTGCGGCGGGAGAATAATATGGATTTAAGGGCATTTGCCGATTTTTCGAAACTAAAAATTAAACTTGCTTCTCCCGAGGAGATAAGGAAATGGTCGCATGGAGAAGTAACCAAACCCGAAACCATTAATTACAGGACATTGAAGCCAGAGAAGGACGGCCTTTTTGATGAGAGAATTTTTGGTCCGACAAAGGACTGGGAATGTTATTGCGGGAAGTACAAACGAATTCGCTATAAGGGGATAATCTGTGATAAATGCGGGGTTGAGGTTACCCAATCTCGAGTTCGCCGCGAGAGGATGGGACATATAAGCCTTGCGGCTCCGGTTGCGCATATTTGGTTCTTTAAAGGTACGCCGTCAAAGCTTTCTCTAATTCTTGATATCCCGCCGAAGGCCCTTGAGCAGGTTGTCTACTTTGCGCGCTATCTTGTGACGGAGGTCCAAGATGTGGGTAGAAAAAAAGCAAAAGAGGCACTCGAGGCAAGTTTAGCATCCCGCGTTAACGATCTTGAGAAAGACGAGAAAAGAAGGGAGGAGAAGATAAAGGAGGATATAAAGTCGAGAATAGAGGAGGCGTTAAAAAAGGTTAAGGATCAGGAGCAGGCAAGTTTGCTTAAAGAGGAGATAGAGCTTGACGGCCGCAAGAACCTTACCGCTTTGCGCGAGGAGGCGGGAACAACCCGTCAAAAAACAGAAGAGGTGTTCGCAAAACTTATTGATGTGGTTAAAAATTTGAGTTATCTTTCTCTTCTTTCCGAGGAGGAGTATATAGAACTCGAAAACTATCACGCGGCAGACTTTTTCGAGGTTGAAATGGGCGCCGAGGCACTCTCGGGAGTTTCGGAAAAGCTCAATCTGGACGAGCTTTCGGCAAGGCTTAGAGAAGAGCTTGAGGAAGCAACGGGCGCAAAAAGGATTAAACTTACCAAAAGATTGCGGCTAATAGACGGCATGAGAAGGACGGATATTTCTCCTTTATGGACAATACTTAAGGTTCTTCCTGTTCTGCCGCCCGATCTTCGGCCCATGGTGCAACTTGCCGGCGGAAGGTTTGCCACAAGCGACTTAAACGATCTTTATAGAAGGGTTATTAATAGAAACAGCAGGCTTCGTCATTTGTTGGAGCTTGGGGCGCCCCAAATAATTTTAAGAAACGAGAAAAGAATGCTTCAGGAAGCGGTTGACTCCTTGATAGATGCTTCTCAAAGACAAGCTACGCGCAGGCCCCGTACCCGCCAGCCTCTTCGTTCACTTTCCGACCTTCTAAGCGGCAAGCAAGGAAGGTTCAGGCAAAATCTTTTGGGCAAGAGAGTTGACTATTCCGGCCGGTCCGTAATAGTAGTCGGTCCCGAGCTCAATCTTAGCCAATGCGGTCTTCCCAAAGAAATGGCTCTTGAGATGTTTAAGCCGTTTGTGCTTCGGGAGATGATTGCGCGGGGTATTGCCCCGAATGTAAAGAGCGCAAAAAACATGTTGGAGCGCCGGCCTCCCGAGATTTTTGATATCCTTGAGGAAATAACACGCAATCACCCCGTTCTCTTAAACCGAGCGCCGACGCTTCACAAGCTTGGTATCCAAGCTTTTTACCCCGTTCTTATTGAAGGCAAGGCTATTCGGGTCCACCCTTGTGTATGCTCCGGTTATAACGCCGACTTTGACGGCGACCAGATGGCTGTTCACCTTCCGCTTTCCAAAAGAGCGCAAGACGAAGCAATAGAGCTTATGAGCCCCGAAAATAATCTCTTGAAGCCTGCCGACGGAACACCGGTTGCCATACCTTCAACCAAAGAGATGGCGCTTGGGGTTTATTATCTGACTTCAGATGAGCCGGATAAAGACGGAATTGGCTCTACCCCTGTTTTTGCAGATCCCGAAGATGCGATATCGGCATACCAGAAAAATGTCATACGATTAAGACAAAAAATAAATGTGAGGATAAATAATGAGCGGATTGAAACAACAGTCGGCAGAATATTATTTAACGAGGCCCTGCCCGCGTTCTTAAGATATGTAAACGAGCCGGCCACGGCCGGGGTTATAAAAAGCCTTTTTTCCCGCGCTCTGAATAAGGGAACAAGGGAAGAAGTTGTCAAGATGATTGACGATATAAAAAGCCTTGGTTTCAGAGGGGGAACAATTTCCGGCCTTTCGTTTGCCGTGAGCGATGCTCTTATACATCCTGACAAAGAGAAAATGATCGAGACCGCAAATCAAAGACTCATGGAAATAGAAAATAATTTCTTTGAAGGGCTGATAACCGAGGAGGAAAGAAGAAGACTCGCCCAGGAAGTTTGGATGGAAGTGACCGAGGACTTGGCAGATGTAACATGGCAGGCATTTCCCGACTCAAGTCCGATAAAGGTAATAATCCAAGCGGGAGTCGGCCGTGTCTCAAGAGAGCAGGTAAAACAGCTTGCCGCAATGAGGGGACTGGTCGTTGACCCCTTGGGAAGACTTGTTGACCTGCCGACAAAATCGAACTTCCGGGAAGGACTCTCTATCTTTGAGTATGTGACATCCGCCCGCGGTTCAAGGAAGGGCCTGACGGATACGGCTCTAAAGACAGCAGATGCAGGGTATCTTACAAGGAGACTTGTTGATGTTACCCACGATGTTATCGTGCGGCTTCCCGACTGCGGAACGGAAGAAGGGGTTATCGTAGATAAAAATAAAAGAGAAAAATCGTTTAACCAGCGTGTAATAGGCAGGTTTGCTGCGGCAGATATCGCAAACGGCCGCAAGATACTTGCGGCGCGAAATGAGCTTATAACTCCGGAAAAACTGCAGGAGATTATACAAGCCGGTGTTCAGGAGATAAAAGTACGCTCTCCGCTTACCTGCCGGGCGCGTTACGGAATATGCTCGGCCTGTTACGGATGGGATCTTTCAAATAAAGAAATAGTCGAGATGGGGACCCCGGTTGGAGTTGTTGCGGCCCAGTCGATTGGAGAGCCGGGAACCCAGCTCACAATGAAAACAAAGCACTCGGGAGGCATAGTGGGGCTTGATATCACCCAAGGCTTACCCAGAGTCGAGGAGCTTTTTGAAGCAAGAGTTCCGAAGGTTCTTTCTCCCATTTCCGAGATTTCAGGCAAGGTTGAGGTTACCGAGCGGGAAGACGGATGGCTGGTGAGGGTTAGGAACACATCCGTTAAACCGGTCGAGGAGCGGGAGTACATAGTTCCTTTAACAAGCAATCTCCAGGTTGAAGACGGGGATTTGGTAGAAGCCGGCAAACAGCTTGCCTCGGGATATCTTGATATTAAGGATGTTCTTTCGGTCAAAGGTCTTCGGCCGGCACAGGAGTATTTAATAGACGAGATTCAGGCTGTTTACGAGTCTCAAGGAATTTCCATTAACGATAAGCATTTTGAGGTTATTGTCCGCAAGATGTCCGATAAGGTACAGATTATAAGCCAGGGCGATACGATACTTTTGCCTCGAGATATCGTAGATAGGGCAGTCTTTGAGGAAGAAAATGAGCGCGTCCTAACGGAGGGCGGAGAGCCGGGCACGGCCCAAGTCGTTATCCTTGGAGTTACCCGCTCGTCGCTTTATACCGACTCTTGGCTATCTGCGGCCTCCTTCCAAAACACAACCAATGTCCTGACGGATTCCGCGCTTCTTGGTAAGGAAGACAAACTGTTGGGCCTGAAGGAAAATGTCATTATAGGACGCTTAATTCCTACTACCGCCGAGCGCGCAACTCTTTCAAAGGAAGCTATTTTGTGATAAAATATCAAACAACTTCAAAAATTAAAAATTAAGATTATTAGTTTTGTATTTTTAATATTTACATTTTAATTTTTGATTTTGACCGGAGTGATTATGCCAACAACAGCTCAACTCACAAAACGCGGGAGGAAAAGGTTAAAAAAAAGGGCGAAATCTGTTGCCCTGCGGAGATGGTGGAGCAGCAAAGACCGCGTTTTCTCGGAGGTGTCCGGGCCTTTTAAAAGGGGCGTGGTTCTTCAAGTGCGCACAATGACCCCCAAGAAGCCAAACTCGGCTCTGCGTAAGGTCGCAAGGGTAAGGCTCTCCAATAAACAGGAAGTGACCGCATATATCCAAGGCGAAGGCCACAACCTGGCCGAGCACGCAATTGTTCTTGTGCGCGGCGGCCGCGTTAAGGACCTTCCGGGAGTAAAATACCATATTGTCCGCGGCAAATACGACACAACCGGCGTTGAAGGAAGGAAAACATCCCGCTCGCGATATGGCACAAAGCGTGCGTTGGGCGGTATGCCAAGGCCTGTTGCCGCCCCCTCCGCTTAACGGTTGTTGCTTATTGGTTACTATTCACTTAATATGCGCAAAAAAAGAGCAGTTATAAGAGAAATACCGGAAGACCCTGTCTATAAAAATAGACTGGTTACAAAATTAATTAACCGTTCAACCCTCGACGGTAAAAAGTCGGTTGCCCAAAACCATATTTATTCTGCGTTTGAAAAAATAAAAGAAGAGACGAAAGAAGACCCTCTTAAGGCGTTTCTTCAAGCGATAGAGAATATAAAACCCAACATGGAAGTCCGGCCAAGAAGAATTGGTGGAGCGGCGTACCTTATTCCGGTTCCGGTTCGCGGCCCAAGAAAGGAGTCCCTGGCCATTCGTTGGTTGGTGAATGCGGCCAATTCCAGACCGAATTCCCAATACAAGACCTATACGAACAAGCTCGCGGCCGAGATTTTGGACGCGTATCGCGGAGAGGGAGTGGCAATTACAAAGAGGAAGGAAATTGAAAGAATTGCGGAAGCCAACCGCGCCTTTGCACACTTCAGGTGGTAAATCTATGTGGTAATAAGAAATTGAGAGGTAATATTTCCTAGATTTCCTTCAATATAAGTTAACCACCTTCTGATTAAAGTCCATAAAATATCATTGGGCGCTGTTTTACCTCTTCTAATATGATGTAAGCAAGCGATAGCACAAGTTTGGATTCGAGCGATTGGTAGTTTATAGGAGGGTTTTTCTTGGAGTTCTTCCCACTTTGTTATCTCCCGCAGTGCCAGTTGGAAGCCTTCTCTATATTCGTGGATTCTGATTTTGATTAAAGATGTCCATGTGTTTGTCAAATTCGCCGGGGTTCCTAGCTCTTTGAGTATCCTTGGATAATCTAAAAGGGACTCCTTGTGTAATGTTTTAATAGCTCCAACTTTGGCTCCATCTCGAGTTTTCCTTACCAAACCAGCAAGATGAAGGTCCAGAAGACCAATTCCGGTAACAATAAGCTCATTAAAAATTCTGTCTTGTTCAATTTGGTCGATATTCTTGAAATTTACTAGCTTCCGAAAGTCGTTTTGCTGCCAAAAGTTAAAACTTTGTTGAGCAATAAATTCGATTAAAACCCTTGCAGATTCTCTCGAGATTTTATTAGTTTTTGCACGAATTCCTAAGGTTTTTGTTCTCATGTTTTAAAACATGGTAACAATACTAAGGATATAAATATACACTACTTTTTTCTGAATTACTGCCGTAGAATGGATTATAGAATAAACAGGTGCTAAAAATTGAAACTCTGGAGGTTGATGCCCATCAAGTTTTGCGGAGGTGGACTAAAAACCAAAGCAAGGGTGGTTTTGCGGCTCCTGTTGTCCTTTTTGTTATTGCGGCAGCTATTTTTTTGGGAACGACATTCTTTGGCGGTGATAAGCCGTCTGGTGTTTTGTTTTCGGGCAGTAACCGATCCGGCCCTGCTCCAGAAGGCCCTTCTTTTGGCGACCTCTTAAAAAATTTTCCTCCTTTGCCGACCAATAAAACACAGTCGCCTACTCCTATTCTTAAAACCTCAAGCCCTTCCCCTACCCCGACGAGTAATCCACCGCCGGGACCGAGTCCTTCCCAATCACAGCCCACAACCCAGCCAATAACCCAACCAACACCTGTCCAGTCACCTTCGCCAGCTGGCGAACCGACAGCCTCTCCGCAGCCAAAAGTCCAGATAATATGTACTCCTTCCCAAAGAGATAAATTCGTCGTTAGGCCCTTTTTGGTTTACCCGGCCGATAAACCTGCATATCCCGAGTACGAAACTGCCGTGAGAAATTATATGACCGAGCTCCAAAAATGGTATTGCGAAAAGGTCGGCGCGACTTTTCCGATGTCTACCTTGCAGGTGGCTAGAAGTTCCTACGATTACCAAACCATGCGGTGCGGAGAAAATCCCTCGCAAGCTTGTCTTGACGACCCAAAAAAACTTGAAGGAAATTGGGGAATGTATATGAATAAGGCTATACACGGCGGTATTGAAAAATGGGATGAAGAAACGGCGGCGTTGATATTCAGCGCGGGAGGAGGAGGATTTGCCGGAGGCAATGTCTACTCAAACTATGCGAGTTTTGCAATCAGCGGAGATTGGGTATTGGAGCCCTTATCCGGTCGGGCAAATGATTGGGGAATTCCATGCAGGTATAGCAACGATTGGCAATGTGCCGGCGGAGTTCCAAAAGGAACCCCGGCCCACGAGTTGGGGCATGCTTTTGGCTTACCGCACCCGGACGGGTACAGCGGTGATAGTATTATGAAATGGCATGGTGGGTATCCGAGTGTTGGTTTTCTTCCTCATGAGATTGAAGCCCTCCGTCAATCTCCATTTTTCAAATAAGATTCCTATTGTGATTTGGAGACTTCTTTGATAAAATTGAAGATGGGAAGCAACGTGCTTCCTGTTTTTTGTGTAGAATAAGTAAAAGGAGGCTTACGCTTCCCCATCTTTTTACTTTTTACTTATCACCTTTTACCTAAACTATGGCAGCCAAAAAAGGATCACTGATTACAACAACGACCGGGAACAGGCAACTCCCTATGGAGAAGATTCGCAACATAGGGATTATTGCCCATATTGACGCGGGAAAAACAACTACGACCGAGCGCATACTTTTTGAGTCCGGCAAAACCTATAAGCTCGGCTCTGTTGACGAAGGCTCAACCGTGACCGACTGGATGGAGCAGGAAAGGGAGCGCGGGATAACGATAGTTTCGGCGGCGATTACCACTTTTTGGACAACGAAAATTGCTGGCGATGTTCCTCAAGTTGAGCACAGGGTAAACATCATAGATACCCCGGGCCATATAGACTTTACGGTTGAGGTTGAACGCTCTTTGCGGGTTTTGGACGGCGCCGTTATGATTTTTGACGGCCGCACGGGCGTTGAGCCCCAGTCGGAAACCGTTTGGCGCCAAGCGGACAAATATGGCGTCCCGCGTATATGCTCCCTTAATAAATTAAATTTAGTCGGCGCCGACTTTGACGGCTCTATTGCTTCAATTAGAGAACGGCTTAGTCCAAACGCCGCAGCTGTTGATGTCCCCCTCGGAATAGAGCACTCGCTTTACGGAGTTGTGGATTTGATAGAGATGAAGGCCTATGCCTATAAAAGCAAGGAAGATAATAAGCTTACCGAAGAGGAAATTCCGCAGGACTATAGAGAAAAAGCCGAGAAATACCGGCATGAACTTTTAGAAAAAGTGGCGGAGTTTGACGATGATGTGCTTCACAAATATCTTGCGGAAGAGGAGCTTTTGCCAGCCGAGATTAAAAGGGCGATAAGAAAAGGGGTTATCAGCGGCGAATTCTTCCCAGTTTTAGGAGGCGACAACAGAATGGCGACGGTGCAGAGAATCTTGGATGCCATTGTTGAATATTTGCCTTCTCCGCTTGATGTGCCCCCTGTTCGGGGCTTGAACCCGAATACCGGTCAAGAGGAGGAAAGACGGGCAAAAAACGAGGAGTCGTTTTCCGCTTTGGCTTTCAAAATAAATGTCGATCCTCATATAGGCCGTCTTGTTTGGCTGCGGGTATATTCCGGTACGGTCAAAGCCGGGCAATTGGTATACAACTCAACAAAGAGGACAACCGAGCGGGTCGGGAAACTGGTGCTTTTGCACGCGGATCAAAGGGAGCTGGTTGAGGAGGCTTATGCCGGGGAAATAGTTGCCGCCGTCGGGCTTAAGGAAACGACAACCGGAGATACAGTATGCAGGGAGGATAAGCCCATTATCCTTGAAACAATACAATTCCCGGAGCCGGTTATATCCTTGGCCATTGAGCCGAAAACAAAACAGGATCAGGAAAAGCTTGGTTATGCCCTCTCGCGCTTGGCCGAGGAGGATCCGACTTTTAAGATTAAGAGCAATCGCGAGACCGGCCAAACCATTATCTCCGGCATGGGAGAACTTCAGCTTGAGGTTTTGGTTGACAGGATGAAGAGGGAATTTAATGTTGAGGCAACAACCGGCGCCCCCCAAGTTGCATACAAGGAGACTATAAGGAAAACTGCTCAAGGGGAAGGAAAATATATAAGGCAGACAGGGGGCCGCGGACAGTACGGGCACTGTTTCCTGCGTGTCGAGCCAAAGGGGCGGGGCGAGGGATTTGAATTTAGCTCGGAGGTTAGAGGGGGCGCAATCCCTCAAGAATTTATTCCTGCCATAGAAAAAGGGGTCAAAGAGGCCGTAGACAATGGAATTTTGGCAGGCTACCCTATGGTCGATGTTAAAGTCGCGGTTTACGACGGAACATACCACGATGTTGACTCCTCGGAGATTGCGTTCAAAATCGCAGGCTCAATGGCTTTCCAAGAAGCGGTAAAAAGAGCCGACATGGCCCTTCTTGAGCCCATTATGAAGGTTGCAGTTTCGACCCCCGACAACTTTATGGGCGATGTTGTGGGAGACTTATCCTCGCGCCGTGCGCAAATCTTGGGTACGGAAGCCCGGGGAACGCTGCAGGTAATTAGCGCCTTGACACCTCTTGCCGAGCTCTCGGGCTACGCAACAACCCTTCGCTCCATATCTCAAGGCCGCGCAAGCTATTATATGGAGCCAAGCCATTACCAGGAAGTCCCTCAAAATATCACGGCCCAGATTGTAGGACAAAAAGAAGGCAAGATTAGAGTAGGTACCAGGAGCCAGTAAACTAGAACTTGACAAGGCCCTGCCCTCGGCCGTACAATAAGGTCTGCAAGGGTGAAGAGCCCTTGTCTTTTGTATTAGAGACAGATATACTTGTGGCAAGCGAACAAGTACTGAGTGTAGCCGAAGTAGTCGAACCATGGCAGCAGGTGAAGCAAGACAAAAATTTGAAAGAACAAAGCCCCATATTAACATTGGGACTATTGGTCATGTGGACCACGGAAAGACCACTCTTTCTTCGGCAATAACTACTGTTCTCTCAAAACAGCCGGGTAACCCGACAAAACCAATGGGATACGGCGATATTGATAACGCCCCCGAGGAAAAAGAGCGCGGCGTTACAATAAACATCACCCACCTTGAGTACGAAACAGAAAAACGCCACTATGCCCACATAGATGCTCCGGGGCACGCCGACTATATCAAAAACATGATTACGGGGGCTGCTCAAATGGACGGAGCAATTCTTGTCGTTTCCGCCCCCGACGGTCCGATGCCCCAAACACGAGAGCATGTGCTTCTTGCCCGCCAGGTTAACGTTCCCGCTTTGGTTGTTTTCTTGAATAAAATTGATATGGTTGACGACCCGGAGCTTGTTGATTTGGTTGAGGTTGAGGTAAGAGAGCTTCTTTCAAAATATCAGTATCCTGGAGACAAGGTTCCCGTAATCAAGGGTTCGGCTCTCAAGGCTCTTGAAGGGGACGAAGGGGCGCAGAAGCAAATTTTGGAGTTAATGCAGGCGGTTGACGAGTATATTCCCACTCCCGAGCGCGATACGGACAAGCCATTCTTAATGCCGGTTGAGGATGTTTTTTCAATTAAAGGACGAGGCACTGTTGCGACGGGGAGAATTGAGCGTGGACGGGTTAAGGTTAACGAAGAGATTGAAATTGTGGGCATACGCGATACCAAGAAGACCGTTGTCACAGGAATTGAGATGTTTAGAAAAAGTCTTGATGAGGGACAGGCAGGAGACAATGTCGGTATTCTTCTTCGAGGTGTTGAAAAAGACGATATTGAGCGCGGACAGGTTCTTGCAAAACCGGGAACGATTACTCCCCACAAGGAATTTGAGGCGGAGATTTATGTTTTGACAAAGGAAGAGGGAGGCCGCCACACACCTTTCTTTTCAGGCTATAAACCGCAGTTTTATATAAGGACTACCGATGTGACCGGCGAGGTTACTCTTCCCGAGGGTGTTGAGATGGTTATGCCGGGAGATAATGCAAAGATAAAGGCAAAACTTATTCAGCCCGTTGCCATGGAAGACGGGTTGAGATTTGCTATTCGCGAGGGCGGAAGAACGGTTGGAGCGGGAGTGATTTCAAAGGTTATAGCATAAAATTAGGACTTAGAAAATAGTGCATAGTGCATAGGAGGAAACCTGCTTAAATTCCTAAACACTGGGTACTATATATGCATTATTTAAATGGCAGCAGGTAAATTAAGAGTTCGTTTAAAATCATACGACCATAGGGTAATTGACGAAGCCGCAGCAAAGATAGTGGACACCGTGCTTGCTGCAGGAGCGAAGGTCGTGGGTCCTATTCCTCTCCCAACAGAGCGGCACATCACCGTTGTCAATACCTCTCCCCACACAGACAAAGACGCAAGGGAGCATTTCGAGATGCTTGTCCACAAAAGACTTATTGATATTCTAGAGCCCACGGAAAGAACAATAGACTCCCTCTCAAACATAGATCTCCCCGCAGGAGTTTCGGTCGAAATTAAAATATAACTTGGGATGCCGCCGGGCTTGTTGCAACACCCCGTTCTAATTTGATATACTATGCCCATCGTGGAGGTGGTTACCGGGCCTTCGTAAACGAGTTTTGCCGGGAGTGCAAAGGTAGCAAAGGGCGCTCTAGGGCGCCCTTTTTAGTCCGCCTTCGCGAAGCAAATTCGCTTCGGCGGATTTTCGCTCCGAAGGAGCGCGGACGAAGATTCCGAGGGCTCTTAGCCCTCGGAGCTTCAATGTGAGGCAGAAGTATGATAGACACGATTTTAGGAACTAAATCACACATGGGACAGGCCTTTACCCAATCGGGTGTTCGGGTTCCTGTGACTGTTGTTAGGACGGGTCCGAATATCGTCACGCAGGTTAAGGCTAAAGAGAAAGATGGGTATGCCGCAGTTCAGGTAGGATTTGGAACCCGCAAATTCAAGCATCTTACAAAGCCCCTTCTGGGCCACCTTAAAAAAATTTTAAACCAAGAAAGCAAGACTGCCCCGCGTTTCTTAAAAGAAATTCGGACAGATTCCGGCGCCACCAAATATAGCGTCGGAGATGTTATCGGGCCGGCAGATGTTCTAAAACCCGGGGACCTCGTCCGGGTAACAGGCGTTTCCAAAGGCAAGGGGTTTGCGGGAGTTGTAAAACGCTGGAGGTTTGCCGGCGGCCCAAAAACCCACGGTCAGTCAGACAGGCTTCGTGCACCGGGTTCCATAGGCCGGGGTACGACACCGGGCAGGGTTCTGAAAGGGAAAAAAATGGCGGGCAGAATGGGGCAAGAGAAAGTTACGGTTGGCAACTTAACGGTTTTGAAAGTGGACGAAGGGAAAGAAGAGCTTTGGCTTTCCGGGCTCGTGCCGGGAAGCCGGGGAACAAAGTTGATTATCAGAAAGCTTGGCGAGAACAAGAAATTTGAGCCTTTAGTAGGAGAGGAGGAAAATGGCAGCTAAAAGACATAAAACGGTGCGTGGGCTAATAATTCCCGTTTATACAGCTGATGGTACAAAAAGCGGGACAATGACCCTACCGGAGAGGATCTTTGGGCAAAAACCAAATTCCGATCTTCTTGCGCAAGCAGTCCGTGTTTATCTGGCAAACCAAAGGACAGCGGGTGCAAAAGCAAAAGGACGCGGGGAAGTAAGGGCTACAACCCGCAAGGTTTATAGACAAAAAGGTACGGGCGGAGCGCGCCATGGTGCGCAAAGTGCTCCTATTTATGTAGGGGGCGGGGTAGCCCACGGACCGAAGGGTACTCGGCCTCGGCTTTTTTTCCCACAAAAGATGCGCCGGTTGGCACTTGTTCACGCCCTCTCGAGTAAACTTGCGGGAAAGGAATTTTTCGTTGCGGATATAGAAAAAATCGAACCGAAGACAAAAAAGATTGCCGTGCTTTTGGAGAAGCTCGGCATAAAAGGTGCGACCATGGTTCACGAGGGAACCGGCAATTTGTTTCGCGCCGCAAGGAATATAGAAGGGGTTTTACCGATTCCCGCTTCCCAGCTTTCCGCCTATCATGTTTTGGCAGGGAAAAATGTATTGTTAACCAAAGAGGCAGTAAAAACACTGGAGTCGCGTTTTGCGCCAGGAAAAAAGGAGAGGGAAAATGAGTAACGCCTTCTTATTGCCTGTTATTTCCGAGAAATCGATGAGAATGGCCGAGGTCAAGGAATATACGTTTTTGGTTGACTCAAGTTTGACAAAACATCAAATTAGAAAGGCCGTTGAGGATATTTTTGGGGTTACGGTTCAACGCGTTAGGACAAAGACATTAAGGGGGAAGCTAAAAAAGGCCGGCAGGAAAAGATTATCGGTGAAAACCGCGGACAGAAAGCTTGCTATTGTTAGGGTTGGCAAAGACGATAAAATCGATCTTTTTGAGACGAAGAAAGAAGCGAAAAGCCCGCTTCGCCAGAGCGCGAGCGAGGCGAGCAAAAAACCCGCCTTCGCCAAGGCTTCGGCGGGCAGGCAAAAAGCAAAAAACAAAAAGGGATAAAATGAGAAGATTAAGAAGAATCTTAAAAAAGAAATCGGGACGAGGGTTTTTGGGGCATGTAGCCGTTCGGCACCAGGGCGGCCGGCAAAAGAGGTTTTTGCGCGAGGTAGATTTTGTGCGTGCCAAGCGGGGAGTTCCAGCCACCGTCGAAGGCATCGAATACGATCCCAACAGAACGGCAAGATTGGCAAGGCTTTTGTATGACGACGGTGAGCGCGGCTATATACTTGCGCCGGAGGGAATGGCCGTTGGAGAAAAAATTGAGGCAGGGGACTCTGCTCTAATTAAACCCGGAAACGCTCTTCCTTTAAGCATGATTCCGGTTGGCACATTAATTCATAATATTGAGCTTAGGCCGGGAAAAGGAGGGCAGTTTGTAAGGGGCACGGGTACAGCAGCCGTCGTTCAGGGAAAAGAGGAGAGTTGGGTTTTGGTTAAACTCCCCTCGGGAGAAATACGCAGGTTTCCGCAGGCTGCCTATGCGACCATTGGTCAGGTAGTAAGGGTTGAGAGGAAGAGGTTGGGGAAGGCGGGAAGAAGAAGGCACATGGGAATAAGACCGAGGGTTAGAGGAACCGCTATGCATCCCGGAGCCCATCCGCATGGAGGCGGAGAGGGAAGATCCGGCGAGGGCATGCCGCCAAAAACTCCCTGGGGAAAGCCGGCAAGAGGCGTAAAAACAAGGAAGCCGAAAAAATATTCCGATGGTTTGATTGCCAAAAAAAGAAAAATAGGTTACGGAGCTAGATAACTAAAAACTAAAAAATAAAAAAGAAAATTTTAAATTTTAATATGTCGTTTTACATCTTTCATTTTAAACTTTTAATTTAACCGAAGGGAATATGAGCAGAAGTTCTAAAAAAGGGCCATACATTGACCAAAAACTCCTGAAAAAAGTGGAGAGGCTTGCCGGCGGCGAAAAAAAAGAGCCTGTAAAGACTTGGGCAAGGGCTTCGCAAATCCCGCCCGAGTTTGTCGGCCATAGGTTTTTGGTTCATAACGGCAAGAACTTTATTGAAGTTTTTGTGAGCGAGGATATGGTCGGACACAGGCTGGGGGAATTTGCTCCAACAAGAATATTTAGAGGACACGGACAGGTTGTTAAGAGAATAATCGAGAAAACATAAGAATATTTTCTATATTTTCATTTTCTATTTGCTAAATATAGTGAAATAGAAAATAGCGCAATAGAAATATGTTAATCAAGGCTGAACAAAAATATTTACGGACAAGCCCAAGAAAATTGCGGCTGGTTGCCGATTTGGTTCGAGGAATGCGGCCCCTGCAAGCCGTGGATTATTTGGAGCACGTAGGAAAGAGAGCGGCTTTTCCGATACAAAAGGTCCTAAAGCAGGCGCTTGCCAACGCCAAGAACAGAACCAATCTTTCAGGGAATGATCTTTTAATAAAAGAGCTTGTTGTTAACCAGGGGCCTGTTTACAAACGCTTTCGGCCCGTATCGCGTGGAAGAGCGCATCCGATAAAAAAGAAGACAAGCCATATAAAAGTGATTCTTGAAACAAAGAATGAAAAAAGAAAAGATAAAAACGATATATAAAAATGAAAAATTTTTCATTCTACATTTTAATTTTTTCGTTTGACGACCAAAGGGAGGAATATGGGACAGAAAGTTAATCCGGTAAGCTTTAGAGTTGGTGTAAGCAGGGGATGGAAATCCCGATGGTTTCCGGGAACCGGTGAGTACAAAAAATTATTGCTTGAGGACATAGCTCTGCGCCATTTTCTTGAAGAGAGGCTAAAGCTGGCCGGAGTTCACGATATAGAGATAGAGCGCTTGCCCAAAAGCATTACTATAAAAACTCAAGTAGCGAGACCGGGAATTGTTATAGGAAGGGGAGGGGTAGGAATTGAAGAGACAAGGAACTTTATTCTTGAGAAGCTCGGCTTTCGTCCGGGCGACCCCGGAGCCCCCCGTGTTGATATTCAAGTTGAGGAGGTTAAAAACCCCGAGCTTTCGGCAAAGCTTGTTGGTCAGCGCATTGTCTCCGAGTTTGAGAGGAGACTGCCGCACAGAAGGGTTGTTAACAAAGCCATTGACCGTGTGATGGCAGCCGGAGCCAAAGGAATAAAAGTTGCTCTTGCCGGACGAATAGAAGGAGCGGAAATTGCAAGGAAAGAGAAGTATCACCGCGGCTCTGTTCCAACCCAGAGTTTGCGGGCCGACATTGATTATGCGGAAAACCGCGCCCTTCTCAAAAGAGGGTATGTCGGGATAAAGGTTTGGATTTACAAAGGAAAAGGATATGCTACAACCTAAGCGGCAGAAATACAGAAAGCAATTTAGAGGGAGGCGGCGGGGTTTGGCCCAAAGGGGCAATACTGTGAGTTTCGGCGAGTACGGCTTAAAAAGCCTTGGCCGTGGCTGGGTGACCGCGGCGCAAATAGAAGCGGCCCGCCGCGCCATATCCCACATGACTCACAGGGGGGGTAAAATTTGGGTAAGGATCTTTCCCGATAAGCCGGTAACCGCAAGGGCCGCAGGGGTTCGCATGGGCGGAGGAAAAGGCGACATAAAAGAATATGTAGCGGTTATTAAACCGGGCAGGGTACTTTTTGAGGTAGCCGGAGTTTCCCAAGATATTGCTGTCGAGGCGTTCAAAAGGGCTTCTGCCAAGCTTCCTTTTGGAGCGAAGATGGTTACAAGAGATTAAGAAAATGAAAAAAAACGAATTAAGCGATTTGCGAGCAAAAACACCGGTCGAGATCTCTTCTTTTGTTGGCAAGAAGAAGGCAGAATTGAAGAAGATGTGGGGAGAGATGGCTATAGGCAGGCATAAAAATATAAGGCAGGCCAAAAACTTGAGGCGCGATGTTGCGCAGGCACTGACTGTCTTGAGCCAAAAGAAAGGAGAGGGACATTTGTCCTGAACAAAGTCGAAGGATGAAGATATTTTTAGGAAAAGTTAAAAGCATAAGCGGCCAAAAAACGACAATAGTTGAGGTTGAGCGCTTTTGGGCACATCCGCTTTACGAAAAGCGCGTGAGGAGGACCAAAAGATACCCGGTCCATGACAGCGTTGGAGCAAAGGAAGGAGATACGGTTCGCTTTGCGGAAACACGGCCTCTGTCAAAGGCAAAAAGGTGGAAGATTATAGAAGTGATGAGTAGAAAACAAGAAGCCTCACCAGAGGCGGGGCAGGCAAAAGGGACCGAAAAACAGAAGAACGGAAAAGCAAAAAAACGGAAGATACTAAGGAGCAAAAAATGATACAATTGCGCTCTGTTTTGACACCGGCCGATAACTCGGGAGCAAAAAGGCTTCGGGTTATTGGAATTCCGGGATCGAATAAACTCAAGGCCGGAATTGGCGATGTGGTGAACGCGGTTGTTGACGGGGCTTCTCCGACCGGAGTGGTTAAAGACAGGGAAAAGGTAAGGATAGTCATTGTGCGGACCAAAAAGGAGCAGAGAAGAAAAGACGGAAGCTATGTTCGCTTTGACGAAAACGCAGCCGTAATTATTGATAATCAGGGTAGTCCGCGAGGAACGCGCATATTCGGCCCAGTTGCCAAAGAGGTAAAAGATGCAGGGTTTTTAAAAATTGCCTCCCTGGCGCAGGAGGTTGTCTAAGCAAAATCAAAAAATAAAAATGAAAAATTACAAGCAATGAAACTTAGAATTGGTGACGAAATCATAATAACAGCGGGTAAAGATAAGAGTAAAAAAGGAAAGATAGAGAAAGTTTTTCCCGCCATAGGAAAAATTCTGGTTCCGGGTGTGAATATATATAAAAGAACAAGAAAGAGCTTTGGGGGAGAAAAGGGGGGAATATTTGAGTTTGCCAGACCCCTTTCCCCGGGCAACGTGGCGCTTATTTGCCCTCAATGCGGAAAGCAAACACGGGTAGGTTTTAGAGTTGACAAAAAGGGGATAAAGATGAGAATTTGTGCAAAGTGTAAAAGAGAAATTGTTATAAAGGAAGGTAAAAAATGACCCAAGGGTTCTTAGAAAACTATCAAACAAAGATAGCGGCAAAACTAAAGGAGGAATTTAGCCTCGATAACGCGATGGCCGTACCTAGAGTTCTTAAGGTTGTGATAAATACGGGAATTGGGGACGCTAAGGACAGTAAAGAGGAGCAAGAAAAAGTCCTTCGGGATTTGGCAAGTATTACAGGGCAAAAACCGGCAGTGCGAAAGGCCAAGAAGTCTATTTCGGGTTTTGCCACAAGGCGGGGTCAGCCGGTGGGGATTGCAGCTACCCTAAGGGGAAAGAGGATGCATGGCTTTTTGGAAAAGCTGTTTCGCATCGTGCTTCCTCGCCTAAGAGATTTCAAAGGAGTTTCAAAAAAGGCGTTTGATACAAGCGGTAATTATACCCTTGGGATAGCGGAGCACACTGTTTTTCCCGAAATAGATATAGCCAAAGTTGGCAAGGTAAGAGGGCTTGAGATTACAATAGTGACCAGTACGCACGACAAAGAGAGGTCTATGCGATTGCTTGAAGAATTAGGAATGCCGTTTGAGAAAAATTAAAAATGAAAAAATACAATTTAAAATTCAAAATTTTAATATGTCATTTTACACTTTTCGCTTTAAGTTTTTAGTTTGACCGGAGGGAGCATGGCTAAAAAGTCAAAAATTGAACGAGAAAAGAAAAAGCTTAAGTACAAAGTGCGATACCACAACAGGTGTCAACGGTGCGGTCGCGCAAGAGGGTATATACGCAAGTTCGGCCTTTGCCGGCTTTGTTTCAGAGAATTTGCATCCCGCGGCCAAATTCCCGGGATTAGAAAGGCTTCCTGGTAACATGATAACCTATCCGGTCGGCGATTTATTAACCAGAGTAAGAAACGCCGTAAAAAGCCGTAATAGGGAGGTAAGTGCTCCTTATTCAAAGCTAAAATACGCGGTCTCGCTTGTTTTGAAAAAAGAGGGCTATTTATCGGATGTAAAAAAACAGGGCAATGAATTGTTGCTTACCCTTACTTACAAAAGAAGACAGCCGCTTATTACCGGCATTAGGAATGTTTCGCGACCCGGCATGCGTATTTATAGAAAGGCGGACACGTTGCCGCGGCCGCTGGGCGGGGCAGGTATTTCCATAGTTTCAACCCCAGAAGGAGTTATGTCCAGCAAAGAGGCCCGGAAGAAAAATTTAGGAGGAGAAGTATTGGGAGAAGTATGGTAGGAAAATTAAAACATGAGTAAAATTGCAAAAAAACCGATAAAAATAGAAGAAGGAGTAAAAATATTTGCCGAAAACGGCAAGGTGCGCATTCTTGGTCCGAAAGGTGAACTCTCTTTTGAGGTGCCAAGAACATTGAAGGTTAGGATAGAGGCGGATAATGTTTTTGTTGACAGAGAGGGGAATGAAAAGCCAATAAAAAGCATGCAGGGTCTTTTCTTTAGGCTCCTCTTGTCCGCGGTTAAAGGAGTTTCCCAGGGATGGGAAAGGATTTTGGAGCTTGTTGGCACCGGATACAGAGCGAGAATGGACGGGAAGAATATAGTTCTAAGTGTCGGGTTTTCTCATCCGGTTGTAGTAGAGCCCCCGGAGGGGATATCCTTTGCCGTTGAGGAAAACAGAATAAAGGTCGCAGGTTACGATAAGCATTTGGTTGGCCAAGTAGCCGCCAACATGAGACGGGTGCGCCCACCGGAGCCCTATAAGGGCAAGGGTATACGCTATCTTGGCGAAGAAGTGGCAAGAAAACCCGGTAAAGCGGCAAAGGTAGGGGCAGCAGCCTAAATACAAATATGAAAACAAAGACAAGAAAAGAGAGGGTGCGGGCAAAATTACGGGGCCGATCCGCGAGGCCAAGACTGTCGGTGTTTGTCTCAAATAAACACATTTATGCCCAGATAATCAACGACGGGAAAGGGCGCACCCTTGTTGCGGCCAAAGACACGGATTTGGGAGAGACCGGGGCAAAGGATGTTGAAACGGCAAGCAGGGTTGGAGCACTTTTGGCCCAAAGGGCCAAAGAGAAGAAGGTTAAGGAGGTTGTGTTTGATCGAGGAAGATATACCTATCACGGCCGAGTCAGGGCCTTGGCAGAGGCGGCGAGGAAAGGAGGTTTATCTTTCTAGTCTCATGAATAGTAATTTTGGCGAAAACCAAGCCCGCGATTACCAAGAAACGGTAATAGAAGTAAGAAGAGTTTCAAAAAAAACCAAGGGCGGAAATCAAATTAGGTTTTCCGTCTTGGTTGTCGTGGGGGACAGAAAAGGAAAGGTTGGACTGGGGGTCGGCAAGGCCCCGGATGTTGTTTCGGCAATACGAAAAGCAATTGTCTATGCTAAGAAACGAATGGTTACGGTTCCTCTTCGCGGGACAACGATCCCTTATGAGATTAGGGTTAAACACGGAGCGGCAAAAATACTCCTGAAGCCTGTCACAAGCGGCTCGGGCATTATAGCCGGAGGCCCGCTGCGGGCGGTTATAGAAGCATCGGGGATAAGAGATATTGTCGCAAAAATGCTTGGCAGTAACAATAAAATGGCCAATGTCTACGCGGCAATAGAAGCCTTCAGGCAACTTGGCCAATTGGCAGACAAAAAGGAGGTTAAAAATGAGAATTCACGAGCTTCCTAAAATTGTTCAAAAAGGCAAGAAAAGGCTGGGCCGGGGTTACGGGTCGGGCCGGGGCGGGCATACCTCAAGCAGGGGTCAAAAAGGACAAAAAACAAGAGGTAAAATTCACCCCTTATTCGAAGGGGCAAAAACAAAGAAGTCTCTTATTCAGCGTCTGCCCCTCTTGCGAGGGAAAGGGAGGCTTAAAAGCCGTCGGCAAAAACCTGTTACTATAGACATAGGGAAGCTTGATTCCCTACCCGTGGGAGCACTTGTCAATATAGAACTTTTAGTCAAAGCCGGAATCATCTCGCCTGACGCAAAAAAAACGGGAGTTAAATTGCTTGGCGCCGGAGGGTTGTCCAAAAAATTAACAATTGCCTTGCCCGCAACTCGGGGTGCGGTCCAAAAGATTGAGGCCGCCGGAGGAACGCTGGTTAAATGAAATCAATTCAAAATCTTGCCCGTGCTTGGGTTATCCCCGAAATCAGAAAAAAAATTGTTTTTACTGCCCTTATCTTGGTTGTTTTTCGGCTTTTGGCACATATCCCGGCGTCGGGAATAGATTATAACGCCCTAAAGAATTTTTTTGCTCAAAGTCCTCTTCTTTCTCTTCTTGATGTTTTTTCGGGCGGAACTTTGGCAAACTTCTCTATTTTAGCCATGGGTCTTAATCCCTACATTAACGCCTCAATTATCCTTCAGCTTTTGACCTTGGTTTCCCCAAAACTTGAGGAGTTGTCAAAAGAAGGCGAATTCGGCAGGGCAAAAATTAATCAATATACAAGGTTTCTGACGGTTCCCCTTGCCTCTTTGCAGGCGGTAGGGCTGTATTTTCTTTTGGCAAATCAGAAAATTGTCCCCCCTCTTTCTCCGCTGTCTCTTCTCGCGCTCGTTATGACGATGACCGCCGGAACAATGTTTGTTGTTTGGCTTGGAGAGTTAATAACCGAGCACGGCGTAGGCAACGGAATATCGCTCCTTATTTTTGCAGGAATCGTTGGACGGCTGCCCGTTGTGACGGGACAAACCTTTTTAACAAGTGCGCAAGAGGACATATTCCCCCTTGCCTCGTTCTTGATAATGTCTCTTTTGGTAATCGGAGGAATAGTCTTTATCAATGAAGCGGCAAGAAGGATACCTGTTCAGTACGCAAGACGCGCCGCAAGAGGAAGCTTGGTTAGCCAGGAAACACACCTGCCTCTTCGCATAAATCAAGCCGGGGTTATCCCCATAATCTTTGCCGTTTCGCTTGTTTTGGTTCCTTCTATGGTTGGGCAATTCTTGGCTAACGCACCGAACGAGAAGGTAGCCTATTTCGCCCAGACCCTCTCGAGCCTTTTTTCACCCCAGCATATTATATACAACCTAACCTATTTTCTTTTAGTTGTCGGTTTTACTTTTTTCTACACGGCGGTTATATTCAACCCGACAAAGATATCCGATGAGATTAGAAAGCATGGCGGATTTGTGCCGGGGATAAGGCCGGGCGAGGCAACCGCCGGCTATCTTAACAAGGTTCTTACCCGTGTTACTCTTCCGGGCGCCGTTTTCTTGGGAGCGGTTGCGGTACTTCCGTCTGTTGTCCAAGGCGCGACCGGAGTTTCCCAACTTGCAATAGGAGGAACGGGTATTCTTATAGTTGTTTCGGTTATTCTTGAAACCACAAAGAAGATTGAAGCGCAGCTTGTGATGCGCAATTATGATAAGTTTCTGTAAATTGTCATGAACATTATCATCTTGGGGCCGCAGGGGTCGGGGAAGAGTACACAGGCCCAGCTCCTTTCCCAAGAACTTAACCTGCCGCTCCTTGATGTCGGCAGCCTGCTTCGCTTGAAAGCCCAGGAAGAAACGGAGGCCGGGAGAAAAATAAAAGGCCTTGTGGAGCGCGGGGAATTGGTTGACGACTTGACCACAACGGCCCTCTTGCGGGAAGAGCTTTCCGGCAAAAAATACGAGGAGGGGTTTGTTATGGACGGCGCCCCAAGAACCGTAAATCAGGCAAGGCTTTTAGAGGGTATAGTAAAGCCGGATAAAGTTTTTTATCTTGCCGTTCCGGATGAGGTTAATACCGAAAGGCTTATAAAAAGAGGAAGGCAGGACGATACGCCGAAGATTATAGAAACAAGGCTTAAGCTTTATCACGAAAACACCCAGCCGGCACTTGATTATTATAAGGAAAAAGTAATTTTGGAAAAAGTTGACGGAACAAAAACCCAAGATGAGGTTTTTCAAGAAATACTAAGGAGAATAAAAAATGATTAAACCTAAAACCAAAGAAGAAATCGAAGTTATGAGAAAGGGCGGACAAAAACTTTCATTAATTAAAGAGGCATTGCGGGACGCAGTTGCTCCCGGCGCAACGCCCTGGGAACTTGATAAAATGGCGGAGAAATTAATACTCGCGGCGGGCGGACAACCGTCGTTCAAGACGGTAAAAAATTATCTTTGGTCAACCTGCATTAATGTTAACGACGGCGTTGTTCACGGTGTTCCCGACCGCACCCCTTTTAAAAACGGTGATATTGTAAGCGTGGATGTTGGGTTGTTCTATAAAGGTTTTCATACGGATACATCCTTTACCGTTCCCGTAGGAGGGGTTTCCGGGGAGGTAAAAAGGTTTCTTGCCGCGGGAGAGAGGGCGCTGTCGGAGTCTCTAGACCGGGTCAAGCTGGGAAACAGAGTATCCGATATATCAAGAACAATGGAGCGTATTTTAGAAGCCGAAGGATATTCTCCGGTCACTGCCCTAACGGGACACGGCATAGGCCGGGAGCTTCACGAAAAGCCCTCCATCCCATGTTTTTACACAGAACATGTAAAAGATGAGCGTATCCCCGAAGGAGCGGCTTTGGCTATTGAGGTTATTTATATGGCCGGGTCGCCGGAGTTGGTGCTTGGCAGGGACGGCTGGACATTGAGCACAAAAGATGGTAAAATAGCCGCACTGTTTGAGGAAACTGTTGTAGCAGCAACGAGCGGCCCGCAGGTTCTAACCGCATAGCATGCGGATTTTTGCGGTTTTAGGCATGAAGGATAAAAAGAACCAGATTTTTGACGGCACGGTGCTTGAGTCATTGCCCAATACGATGTTTCGGGTTGAACTCTTGGACGGCCGCCGGATTTTGGCAATAGTGGCCGGTAAATTAAGGCGGCATTTCATACGTCTTTTGCCGGGGGACAAGGTGCGGGTTGAGATGACGCCGTATGACAATACCCGGGGCCGCATTGTCTGGAAGGTCTAAAATGAGAACCTTGCCTTGGCAAGAACCTTGTTTTTAGAAAACCAAAAATGAAAGTTACATCGTCCGTAAAAAAAGTTTGCAAGAATTGCAAGTTTGCCCGAAGAGGGGGCAGGCTTTATGTTATTTGTTCAAATCCAAAACACAAACAAAGACAAGGATAAAAAATAAATTAAAAATTAAAAGTTAAAAATGAAAAATTATATATATCAAAATCCAAAATTTTTAAATTTTAAATTGTATTTTTAATATTTACATTTTCATTTTTTAATTTGAACGGAGCGAACCGTGGCCAGAATAGTAGGAATAGAATTACCGGAAAATGCAAGAATTGACTGGGCGCTTACCCGGCTTTACGGGATAGGATGGGTATTGTCGGAAAAAATCCTAAAGGATACCAAAATTCCCTCGGGGAAAAGAACCAAGGACTTAACGGACGAGGAAGTAGGGCTTCTTAACAAGGCGGTTGAGCAATATAAAGTCGAGGGTGACTTACGGCGCGAAATCCGGCAAAACCTGCAAAGACTCAAGGATACGGGTTCGTATCGCGGCATGCGCCATAGCAGGAATTTACCCGTTCGGGGGCAAAGAACAAAGACCAATGCTCGAACCAAGAGAGGCAAAAGAAAGACCATAGGAGCGTTTAAAAAAGAAGCTTTGGCAAGGACCGCGGGGTCAAGGGGCGCGAAGGGGAAAGAGGCAGTTAAAGGAAAGGAATAATCAAAATGACGAAGGACAAGAAAAAATCCGCCGGCCCCGTTGCCAAACAGCACGAGAGCAACCGGCAAAAGAAGAAGACCGAGGTATCAAGCGGCAAGGTTTTTGTGAACGCTACCTTTAATAACACATTGGCCACATTAACCGACGAGGCCGGTAATGTTCTTGTATGGGGCTCATCGGGAAGGGCCGGGTTTAAGGGCACAAGAAAATCCACTCCTTATGCCGCAACGACGGCTGTAGAGCAGATTCTGAAGAAAGGGAAAGAGAGTTTTGGACTGAAGAGCGTGGATGTTTATCTTCGGGGTCCCGGTCCGGGCCGCGATGCGGCACTGCGGGTCATTAAAAATTCCGGTTTACACATGGGTCTGATAGCCGATGTTACGGGGATTCCCTATAACGGACCAAGGGCAAAAAAGAAGAGAAGGGTATAAAGTGAAAGGCAAAAAGCAAAAGGGCAGAAAGCTTTTTACTTATCACTTTTAACCTTTTACTATTATGCGTTACACAGGACCAAAAGACAGATTATCAAGGAGGGAAGGGTTTGACCTTTTCGGGAAAGGGGCAAAACTTACTCGTCTCTCCGTCCCTCCGGGGCAACACGGGCCAAAGGGCGCCAGAAAAACTTCCGAGTTTGGCAAGCAGCTTAGGGAAAAACAAAGAGCGAAAAGATTTTACGGTCTTTCGGAAAAGCAGTTTAGCGGTTTGGTGGCCCGCGCGGGAAAGGTTAAAGGGAATACGGGGGAAATGCTTATAGCGCTACTTGAAACAAGACTTGACAATGTTGTTTTTAGACTGGGGTTTGCTCCGACAAGACCCGCCGCAAGACAGCTGGTTTCCCACAGACACATCCTGGTTGACGGCAAGTTATTGAGTATTCCTTCCTACAGAGTTAAAGAGGGAGAAACGATTGCCTTGGACGCAAAAGCCCAAGAAATCCCTGAAATTAAAAAGCTTCTTGTCGTAGAGGAGCCGAAACTGCCAAGTTGGCTCGAAAGAAAAGGCGCCATCGGTAGGGTAAAAAACTTACCCAAAAGAGAAGATATACTTGAACCTATTTCAGAACACGCTATAATTGAGTTTTACTCTCGATAAGCAAAGCTTGGTCCGCCAAGGCGGACTAAGAGAGCAAGAGGAGCGTAGGCGAGGCCTTAAGGCCGAGCCGAGAACTCTTACTCAAGATAGTGGGTAGGCTTGCCCCTCCCCCCGTAGCCAAGCAAAGGGAAAACCCTTCTCCGCTAAAGCTACGGAAGGGTTCGCCACTATCTTAAACTGAAGCAAGCGGAGGCGAAGGAGGTGATTGATAAGAATGAGTGATATAGTATTTCAAATTAAAAGCGAAGAGACAAAGGATGATTACGGAAAATTTTCCATAGAGCCGCTTGAGCAAGGGTACGGTCACACTCTCGGTTCTTCCCTGCGCCGTGTTTTGCTTTCAAGCATCCCCGGAGCTGCGGTAACCCAAGTTAGGGTTTCCGGTCTAAAGCACCAATTCGGTACTATAAAAGGAGTTCGCGAGGACGGTGTTGATCTGCTCCTTAATATTAAAAGCTTAAGGGTCAGCTACAGCGGCAGTAAGCCGGTAAAACTTACTCTTTCGGCAAAGGGCAAGGGGGAGGTTAAGGCATCGAAGATAAACGCGCCTGCCGGAGTGAAAATTGCGAACCCGGATCTTGTTATTGCAACCCTGGCCAACGCTCAAAGCAAGCTTGATATAGATATGCAGGTTGAGACGGGGCTTGGCTATTCCCCTGCCGAGGATAGAAAAACAAATACCATAGGATTAATACCGCTTGACGCGGATTTCTCGCCGATAAAAAGAGTGAACTACAAGGTTGAGGAGACGCGCGTCGGCCGTCTTACCAATTATGATAAATTGACTATGGAGATTTGGACGGACGGCAGTGTTTCTTCCTGGGACAGCCTGAGAAAATCTGCAGAAACGCTTATTGGGTATCTCGGGCAGATAGTATCGCCCGCGAAACTCGAGAAAAAGGTTCAGGTTAAGGATGCTCTCCCCGTAAAACTAAGCACTCTTTCCGTTGAAGAATTAAACCTGCCTACGCGCATTGCAAACGCCCTTGTTAAGGCAGGATACGAAACCGTTAATGACATAGTCGGAGCCGATATCGAATCCATAGTTAAGGTTAGAAACCTGGGCGAAAAGTCAATTAAAATTATAAGAACCGCCCTAAAGGCAAAAGGAGTGTCTTGGAAGGAGTAAAAGATGCGCAAAAGAACAATAGGGGGAAGGCTTGGAAGAACTTATGGCGCAAGAAGGGGGCTTTTGCGAGGCCTTTTTCGTTCCTTGGTCTTGCACGGTGCTATTGAAACTTCGGGACCGAGGGCAAAAACACTTCGCGGGTTTGTCGATCGTTTGGTAACGGTTGCGAAAAAAGGAACACTTGCAGCAAGAAGACAGGTGCTTTCCAGCCTTGCTCAAGACGAGGAGATTGCTTCAAAGCTTTTCCAAAAGATTCCGGCTTTCGGGGCAAGAGCAAGCGGTTTTACGAGAAGCATTCCTCTGGGTAGTCGCCGCGGCGATAGCTCGTTTAGGGTTAGGATAGAGTGGACGGATAAAGAAGAGAGGGCGCTAAAGGTATCAAAAGTATCAGAGGCTCCGCAAAAAGCGGATGAAAAAATAAAAAATAAAAAATAGAAAATGTTGTATAGAACTTATCAGCCGAAAGCAAAAGACATAAAAAGAGGAAGGCATATAATTGATGCCAGAGGTGAAATTTTGGGGCGGCTTGCAAGCGGCGTGGCTCAACTTCTAATAGGAAAACACAAAAAGACTTACTCGTCCCATCTTGACAGCGGAGACTGGGTAACGGTTGTTAATGCAAAAGAGGTGCGAGTTACCGGCAAGAAGGAAAAACAAAAAGTCTACTATCGCCACTCCGGATACCCCGGCGGCCTGAAAGCATTAAGGCTTGAGGAGATAAGGGAGAAAAACCCGGCAAGGATTGTAGAATTTGCGGTAAAGAATATGCTGCCTAAAAATAGGTTGAGGAAAAGAAGAATGGCAAGACTTAAGGTATTTGCAGGAGAAGAACATTCATATCGGAATAAATTCGAAGCACGAAGCACGAAATCCGAAACAAATTTCAAAGCCTAAAATCTAAAATTCAAAACGATTTTGGTCATTTGGAAATTTGAATTTAGTCTGCCGATTGGCGGATTATTTCGAATTTCGATATTCGAATTTCGGATTTATTATCTTAAAGCATATGGTAGAAAAAAAGCAAAACAAAGGTTATACCTTCGCCGTTGGCCGCCGAAAAAGCGCCGTTGCCCGCGTGCGCCTATATCCCAAGAAGGGGCAAACAATAGTCAATGATAAGCCTATTGAAGAATATTTCCCGGGCGAGGTTGCCCGCAGACTTTGGCCCCGACCCCTTCAGTTAACCCAGACAGAGGGGAAATATTTTGCAACCGTCAAGGTTGCGGGAGGAGGGAAAGAGGCCCAGCTTGACGCAGTTGTCCATGGGCTTGCAAGAGCCCTAAATGCACTCGATAGAAACAAATTCAGGCCGGTTTTAAAAAAACACGGTCTTTTAACCCGCGATCCAAGGACGCGCGAACGCCGAAAAGTCGGAACAGGAGGAAAAGCAAGGCGCAAAAAACAGTCACCAAAGCGGTAGACTCATTCATTTTTGGCACAAAATTTATTAGTTTGTTTGGAATTTGAGATTTGTGATTTGAAATTTTATCATCGGGGTGTAGTATAGCGGTAGTATTTGCGCATGGGGTGCGTAAGGCCCCGGTTCAACTCCGGGCACCCCGACCAAGTTAGACATTTGTTATTTACCACTTAGAATAATTACGTAATTAATTACGTAATTCCGGTTTAGTCAAATTTCTACACAAATCA
>CAYSOV010000001.1:12638-32986 GCA_964432785.1 uncultured Gammaproteobacteria bacterium | reverse complement strand
CCGGTTGCTCCTCCTGCTTCTGTTTCTGTTTCAACTACTCCCGCTGTTTCAGATATTACTCCGGAAGAAACTTTAACACCGCTTTCCAAAAAACCGGAAACCCCAAAGGAACAAATTTCTTTCAAAAGGGAGCTATTTTTTATTAGCGAACGGGATAAAGAAACAACCCGAGACGGACAAGAAAAAGTGGGTGCACAGATCAGCCATTACAAAGAGGTGGAGAAAGATTTAACGGGCCGCATAACTAGAACACTGAAATACAAAGATATGGTTATGACTGTTGCAGGAAAACTTGGTTTCAAAAAAGATTCGCCGGTGCCGGAATTGCTTTTAGGCCTTATATTCGTTGAAAGCGGCGGTAACCCCGACGCTATTGCCGATAAGCCAGATAGAAAGAGCGGCGAGGAAATAAAAGAGAAAGATAAAAATAAAGCTAGAGGGTTATGCCAAGTGAAACCCGACACTGCAAAAGAGACTGCAAGAAAGTCAGGTTTGCAAATAAATACGGACTCTCTGTTTGACCCGGAAACCAGCATTACGCTTGCGCTTGAATATCTAGACCGTTTATATACCAAACTATTTCCTGATTTAGGAATTGCATTTTGGGCGTACCATCTGGGAGAGGGAAATATGGCATTAGCCATAGAAACCCACCTGACGGAAGACATAAAAATACCCAAAACCCCAGTCAGCGATGTTTTATTAAATAAAGAGACTCCGGGAACATTTAAATTAATAAGGGATTACAATATCACTTTTAGTAAACTAGTAAATTCGGGGAAAGTAAGAGAAAAACTTAAAGCAAAAGACGCATTCAATGACGACACGGAGGCTTATGTCCCAAGAATAGCTGCGGCCATGCAGTTTTTGGGTTTGTGAAGAATTTTTCCCACTTGAGATTCTTGAAATTTCGGGTTATATTGTCCTTGGATGTCAAAGAGAAATTCTCCAGCGGCAACAGATGTTGTACACGCCGATACTTCACAGCGTCTTCAGGCAATTAAAGTGGCTATGGAGCAAATCGAGAAGCAATATGGAAGGGGTTCAATTATGCGCCTGGGAGAAAAAGTTTCAATGCAAGGACAGATTGATGTTATACCAACAGGCTCTTTAGCCCTTGACTTGGCGCTTGGCGTCGGGGGCATACCAAGGGGTAGAATAATTGAAATTTTTGGTCCTGAAGCATCGGGTAAAACTACCGTTGCCCTTCATATTGTTGCGGAAGCCCAAAAGAAAGGCGGGACAGCCGCCTTTGTTGATGCGGAGCACGCCCTTGACCCCTCGCGCGCCGAGGCAATAGGAGTCAATGTTGACGATCTTTTAATTTCCCAGCCCGATACCGGAGAGCAGGCTTTGGAAATTGTTGAGACTCTGGTTCGTTCGGGTGCGGTTGATGTTATTGTTGTTGACTCTGTTGCGGCACTTGTTCCAAGGGTTGAAATAGAAGGCGAGATGGGAGATGCTGTAATAGGCGTTCAGGCCCGTTTGATGTCCCAGGCCCTTCGCAAATTGACCGGTGCAATATCCAAGACAAACACGATTCTTATCTTTACAAATCAAATCCGCCATAAGATAGGGGTAATGTTTGGCAATCCCGAAACTACCCCCGGAGGACTCGCCCTTAAATTTTATGCATCTCTAAGAATCGATCTTCGCAAAATTGAGTCTTTGAAAGAAGGAGAAATTGTCGTTGGTTCCCGCCATAGAGCGCGCATTGTCAAAAATAAAGTTGCGCCTCCTTTCAGAACCGCGGAATTTGACATATTGAACGACTCCGGCGTTTCAAGGTACGGTGGGATAATTGATGTCGGGACAGAGCTTAAGGTTATCGAAAAAAACGGCGCGTTTTATAAATACAATGGCACAATTTTAGGGCAAGGTAAGTTGGGCACCGTCGGCTTTTTGAGTGATGAAAAGAATAAAAAACTTGCCTTGGAAATAGAGAAAAAAATAAGAGAAACCGCCGCATCCGCAAAAAAACTTCCGAAAGAACTCGGGGAAGAAAAAGAAGAATAGTGCCCACTATAACCAGTATTGAGAAACAGAAAAAGACAGGGAGAGTTAATGTCTTTATCGACGGTGAATTTTCTTTCGGTATGTCCTTTGAAACATTGTTAAAACATGGGATTAAAAAAGATAAAGACATAGACGAAGAAGCAATAAGAAAGTTTAAAGAGGAAAGTAATTTAGAAAAAGTTTACGGCAGATTATTAAGATTTTCGACAATTCGTCCCCGTTCGGAAAAGGAGATAAAACTCTGGTTTAAAAGAAAAAATATAGATCCAGAGTTGGTTGCGGGTGCCTTTAATAAATTAAAGAGCATGGGGTTGGTCGGTGATGAAGAATTTGCAAAATGGTGGGTTGGACAAAGGAGAGAGTTTCGTCCAAGATCAAAAATAGCATTGGTAAGCGAGTTAAGGGGAAAGGGTATTGCTAAAGAAACCATAGACGAGGTGCTCCAAGAGATGGATAAATCCTCCGAGGTGGAGTTTGCGAAAAGGGTAGGTTTAAAAAAGCTTAGAGCGGTTTCCGGTTTGCCCGATAGAGATAAAAAAAAGAGGCTTTTGGCGTTTCTTGCAATGCGCGGTTTTTCTTATAATACGGCAAAAGAGGCAATTGACGAGTTGTTGGAAAAGGAGTAAAATACCCCCAAGAGCTGTTAGGAGAGGAGAAAAGATGACTATTTTATTTTCGCCGCAGCCCCTTCGGATGACCGGCCGTTAAGGTCGGATTTTTGCTGTTTTGTCCTCTCCTGACGCAATTTCTCGTTAAATGGGCAACAACGATAAACAGAAAGAAGAGTATCTAAAAAAATTAGAGAAAGCCTCCGGCTTTACACGCGACCAGGCAAAGCAAAGACTACTTGAGGAGCTTGAAGGAGAACTTGTTGCCGAGAAAGCAAGGCGCATAAGGCAGATGGAGGAAAGCCTCAAACTTGAGGCCCAGGAAAAAGCGCGGGAAATATTAGTTGATGCCATGCGGCACGGAGCAACAGATTATGTTGCAGAATACACGATCTCGACTATCCGCCTGCCGGATGAAGAAATTAAAGGCCGAATTATCGGCAGAGAAGGGAGAAACATAAGGGCGTTTGAGCAGGCAACCGGAGTTGAGATAGAACTTGACGAAACGAACGATATAAGACTTTCTTCCTTTGATCCCATTCGTCGCGAGGTTGCAAAAAGGTCTCTGGAGAAGCTGGTCAAAGATGGAAGAATACAGCCGAATAGAATTGATGAGATAGTCGCTCAAACAAAAAAACAGGTTGACGACTTTTTGCTGGAGGAGGGAAAGAGAATAGCGCATTCCTGCGGGGTTTACGATTTGCCTCTTGAGTTGCTCCGTGTCATAGGCAGATACCATTTCCGTACTTCATACGGCCAGAATTTGGCCCAGCACACAATAGAAGAAACAAAAATAGGCGTCCAAATAGCAAGCGAGGCGGGGGCGGATGTAGAGATAGTCCGCAAAGGATGCTTACTGCACGATATCGGGAAAGTAGTTACGGACGAAGAAGGAACCCATGTCGAGCTCGGAGTCGATCTTCTCAAAAAATACGGAATTGCAAAAGAAGTTATAGCCGCTGTCGCAGAGCACCACGAGGACCAGCCCTTTTCTTCTATGGAATCCGTCATTGTCTATATTGCCGATGCGATTTCCGGCGCCCGTCCCGGCGCGCGTTATGAACCGCATGAAGACTATGTAAAGCGCATGGAGAAGATAGAGGAAATAGGAAAAGAATTCTCCGGAGTTGATCAGGTTTTTGCTTTTCAAGCAGGCCGTGAGGTAAGGGTAATTGTCAAGCCCGAGGATGTTTCGGACGATGAGCTTGCGGTTTTAGTGCGCAATATTGCCAAAAGGCTTGAGCAGGAAGTGGACTATGCCGGCCAGATAAAGGTTACCGGCCTTCGCCAAACCCAGGTCTCCGAAACTACCAAAGCAAAATAACTCCGATACCTCGCCCTTTTTTCTTGACTTTACTTTTTATTTTGGTAAACTTCTTCTTATCGTATGACCAAGAAGGAGCTTATAGAACAGGTTTCAAGAAAAGCCCATTTAACCAAGAAAGCGGCAACCGAGGCCATAGAAACTTTTCTTACCGAAGTGCAAAGGGCATTAGTTAAAGGAGAAAAGATAGTCCTTTCCGGTTTTGGAACATTTGATGTAGACCAGCGGGCAAAGAAGAAAATGTTTTTGCGGGGCAAAGAAGAAGAAGTCCCTCCTCACAGGGTTCCCCGTTTCCGCCCCGGGAAGTCTTTAAAAAGAGTGATTAAGAAATAGCTTGTGCGGGATTTGCTTCAAGCGCTTCTTTTAAGAATCCAAAAAATTCTCGCACGATAGTTGGGGAAGCGGTTTCTTCTTGTCTCCCCTTTGGAGGGACAGCGACATATAATTTGTTCTCGTAAGCGGTAAATCTTGTTTCGTTTCCGGAAAAAATAAGATCCAAAATAATCCTTTTGAATTTGTCTCCTTTGGCGGCAAGGTGAAATTGTATATGAAGGACATCCTCTTTAATTGTGTTTTCAAGAAGAACAAAAAGCCTTGCGCGCTCTTCCAGAGAGGTCCGCTCGCGGATCCATTCGGCAAATCTCCCAAGACGGTTAAGGACCTCGGCGGAAGAAAACTCGTTGTTTATAAGCGGCAACCTTTTTAGAAGTTCCTGCCCCATTTCTCTTGCTCCCCCAACGATGTTGACTTCGGTTTTAAGTCTTTGCGCCACTTCAATATTATTCATTTAGATTTTTTCAAGGGCTGCGTTCTTTACTATACCAACTACAAGACGAAGCTCGTCTTTCGTCGCCGGCCTATTAATATCCTTTCGGTCGGAGTTGGTAACCATAGCGGCGGTTAACCCCGTGTTCTTAAATTGGCTATCCCGTCCTTCAAGGACACCCGAGTAGGGAATATACATTTCTACAAGGGCAAGCTGCGGATCTTTATCGGGTTGGGGTTTAGGGCCCGCGAGAAGGCTTATTGTGAAGAATCCGTGCTGGGTTTCTCCCAATGGTCCGGTGTGATTTTCGTGTATCGCTTTCCAAGGATTTTGTCTTCTTACAACCAAGTTCGTTTGGTATCCATCTTGATCATAGTGATTTAATATATCTTTGATCTCGGAGCTTTCGGGCAGTTCTTTTTGGATGATTGAGATTAATTGTGCCAAGAGGAGAAGTGCAATTGCGGATTCACGCAGGTTCGCCTTTTGAAGCCTGCCGTCTACGCCTTCAAATTTCTTGTTAAGCCACGACCAAATATCCCTTGTGATAGTCAGCTTTGTAAGTTCTTCTACCCGTCTATGAATAGTTTCCTGTGCCAGCATCTGTGAGAGGTAGTATATAATATTCCTGCAACAGATTTCCAGGCCTTTTTCAAAATGGAGCAAACTGTTTCGGTAAAGAATCTCAAGAAATACTACCGGGTTTTTGAGAAAGAACCAGGGATTTCAGGAGCCATAAAGCAGGTTTGGGCAAGAAAGTACAAGGATGTCAAGGCCGTTGACGGGATCTCGTTTTCTATTGGGGCGGGCGAGCTAGTCGGATTTATCGGTCCAAATGGTGCCGGAAAAACAACCACTCTGAAGGTTTTGTCAGGTCTTCTTTATCCAACAGCGGGTGCGGTAAAGGTAGAAGGGTTTACTCCTTGGGAAAGAAAATCCGACTTTCTAAAACAAATTTCGCTTGTCATGGGCCAGAAAAACCAGCTTTGGTGGGAATTGCCGGCCATTGAAACATTTCTTTTAAACAAAGCAATATACGAAATTCCGGATAAAAAGTTTGAGAAAAATCTTTCGGAGTTGAGTAGACTTTTAGAGGTTGAAGGGTTGTTAAGAATACCGGTCCGCAGACTTTCCCTTGGCCAGCGAATGAAAATGGAGCTTATCGCCGCTCTTATTCATAGCCCTAAAATACTTTTTTTGGACGAGCCGACAATAGGGCTTGATGTGGTTATGCAAAAGACACTGCGGGATTTTATTAAAACATATAACGAAAAATACAAAGCAACAATTATTTTAACGAGCCATTATATGGGAGATGTGCGAGAGCTTGCCAAACGGGTGATTATTATTGACCGCGGAAAGATTATCTATGACGGGTTGCTTGAGGATGTGGTAAGGCGCTTTGCTAAAGAAAAGATTATTAATATTGTCTTTTCAAAAGAACCGGATCCTAAAAAACTGGCCTCGATTGGAGATGTAATTGATTATAATTTTCCCCGCGCTACCCTGTCCATTCCAAACGAGTCAACTCCTGTTACGGCAGCAGAGATCTTGAGGAAATTTTCTGTCGCAGACATAACTATTGAGGATACGCCGATAGAAGAGATTATTAGAGAGGTGTTTAGTGGTGGAAAAGTTAAATAAACTTTTTAGTAAATACGCGATTGTTATTCATGCTTCATGGCAGGAGCACCTGGTTTATCGGGTTAATTTTTTGTTATGGAGATTTCGGGCAATGCTTTATCTTCTTGTTCTTTATTTTTTATGGTCGTCTGTTTTTAAGGATCAAGATAGACTTTTCGGATATACTGCTTCCACAATCCTTACCTATATTCTTGGAACATCAATTATCCGTTCTTTTGTGCTTTCGTCTCAAAGCGCAAGCGTAGCAGGAGAGATTCTTGAGGGAAAATTAAGCAATCTTCTTCTCCGGCCTTTTTCCTACATGGGATATTGGTTCGCAAAGGATGTTGCCGACAAGTTTTTGAATATTATTTTTGTTTTTTTAGAAATTTCGGTTTTACTATTCCTCCTTAAACCACCGATATTTATTCAGTTGAACCCAGTAACATTACTGTTAACTTTATTAACGGTAATATTGGCGCTTGTTCTTTATTTTTATCTGTCGTTTCTTATCTCTTTAATGGCCTTTTGGGTTAGAGAGGTATGGGCGCCGCGGTTTTTGATTATGATTTTACTTGAGTTTTTGTCAGGTGTTGTTTTTCCCCTTGATATCCTGCCGGTAAAGCTCTTTGCGTTTTTGCAGTTTTTGCCTTTTACTTATCTTGTCTTTTTCCCGCTTAAGATTTATCTTGGACAATTGCCCGTTGCGGAGATTTGGCAGGGAACGGCTATTCTTTCTCTTTGGTTGGTAATTATTTATTTTGCGGCCAAATTTGTTTGGCATAGGGGACTCCGCGTTTACGCGGCAGAAGGGCAATGAATAGATATTTTAAAGCTTGGTTATTGATGACTATTAATTCCATTCAAACTTCCTTTGCCTCAAGGTGGGGGGCCATTTTGTTTATCTTTGGTAAAATAGTGCGCTTTGGTTTTTTCTTCTTTTTTATCGTCATCGTGGTCGGGAAAACAAAAGTTCTGGCAGGGTATAGCCTCTCACAGGTAATTTTCTTTTTTCTAACCTTCAATCTTATTGATATCCTTGCCCAAGCTTTATATAGGGAGGCATATCGCTTTCGCGGATTAGTTACCTCTGGTGATTTGGATTTAGTGCTGGTAAAACCGGTACATCCGCTGTTAAGAATTCTTTTAGGCGGTGTCGACATTTTGGATATGATTACTCTTGTCCCACTTCTTGCCCTCGTTGTCTATTACGCGGGACAAGTCGGTCCGCTTGATGTTTTTTCCGCGGGTCTTTACCTTTTACTGGTGGCCAACGCCCTTCTTTTGGCAACGGCATTCCATATTGCGGCGCTTGCAATAGGGGTATTAACTACTGCGGTAGACCATACAATGTGGATTTATAGGGATTTGACCTCAATGGGCCGAATTCCGGTCGATTTTTATAATCAGTTTATTCGTGCGCTTTTGACTTTTGTAATTCCGGTAGGGGTAATGATGACTTTTCCGGCAAAGGCCTTTATGGGTTTGCTTTCTTTACCGTTGGTATTTTTTTCTTTTGGATTTGGAGTTGTTCTTTTTTGGCTTAGTTTAAAATTTTGGAACTGGGCGCTTTCTCGATATTCAAGCGCGAGTAGCTGATACCTTGCAATTCCGACTCTTTAGGATATTCGACTTCAATATATTTAATATATTTGCCATCCAGCGCAAATGTTTTTTGCACATAGTCTTTGACCTTTTCGTAGTCAAACGGTTTGCAGGAAAATATATCAATGCAAAGCTCTTCTGCGTTTGTAAATGTGTGAATTGAAATGTGGGAGAAATCTATTATTGCAAATCCTGTTATTCCTGGGTTTTCCGGAACTCCTTCCAAAACAACAGGACCATGTAGCAAGGTCATCCCGCAAAGCTTTGTAATATCTCTAATTACTTTATCTACTTTATCTCTATCCGAAAGGTGGCTCGGTTGGCAATTGTAGGCGTCGATAATGATGTGATATCTTCTCGACGAATCAGGTATGGGCATTTTTTTGTTTTGTTTTCTTTTGCTAAAGAAACTCCATATAAATTTTTGTGTAAATTCATTAAAAAGAAAATAAAAACACATGTCAATACCCATCTTGATATCGCCTCGTTAAATCAGTGTTTTTTGGTACTAAATCGGCTAAAATAGAAAATAATAATGAATAAAATACTTGTAATTTGCGGGCCGACGGCAACCGGGAAGACCGCTCTGGCGCTTTTTTTGGCGGAAAAGTTTCGCGGCGATATTTTATCCGCGGATTCCCGACAAGTGTATAAGAGAATGGATATTATCACGGGCAAAGATTTGCCCGTAAGTTCCAAATTGCAAATATCCCCGGCCTCGCCAAGCGAAGCGGGGCGGGCAAATGTCAAATGGAGCAGGAAAAGAATTAGGTACTGGGAGACGCAGAAAACGGTAAGGATTTGGTTGGTGGATTTAGTGGAACCGTGGCAGGATTTTAGCGTTTCGCAATGGGTTGGCGCCGCAAAAAAGGTTATATATAATCTTTGGAAGGAGAAAAAACTGCCGGTTATTGTCGGTGGGACAGGGTTTTATATTAAAGCCCTGCTTGACGGCATAGAGACAATCGATATTCCACCGGATGAAAAACTTCGGGATAGACTGAAAAACAAGAAAACAGAAGAACTTCTGGAGATACTGCAAAAATCCGATTACCAACGCGCAATATCTCTTAATGAATCCGATAGAAAAAACCCAAGAAGGCTAGTCCGCGCAATTGAAATTGCTCTTCGGCGGGGCAGTCGCCAAATACCTGCTCATAAAGAGTTAGAAGCCGATGCTTTGCTAATTGGGCTTATTGCGCCCCGCGGCACTCTTCGGAAGAGAATAGACAGGCGCGTTGAAGAAAGACTCAAGCAAGGAGCGCTTGGCGAGGCAAAAAAACTTTTTGCGAAAGGCGTATCTTGGAATAGTGAGGCAATGACCGGCACAGGGTATCGGCAATTAAGAAGGTATTTCGGGGGGAAAGAAACGCTTAGCGGGGCAGTCGCCCTTTGGAAAACGGCGGAATATCGCGATGCAAAAAAACAGCTGACATGGTTTAAAAAAGACAGGAGAATAAAATGGTTTGACATAACGGGCTCCAAATGGCGGGAAAAAGTGGAAAAAACAGCCGGGGACTGGTATCATAGGAACAGAGAAACATAAAGACCGAAAAACTAAAAACTTAAAAACCAAGAAACCGAGAAACATTTCTTTCGTTCTTTGTTTTTTAGTTCTTTAGTTTTTCGGTCCGAGCGAAGCGAATATGCCCAGAACAATCGAACTTTCCCACAGAACCGTGATTTTTACCGTCCTTTTTTTAGGACTTGTTTGGTTTTTGGTTCAAGTAGCCCCGATTATTGTCGGTCTTTTTATAGCCATTCTTTTAATGGCAGCCCTTAATCCGTCGGTTGAGAAGCTTGTTCATGCGAGAGTCCCAAGGCCTCTTGCGATACTTATTGTCTATCTTTTGTTAATTACCATTGTTGTCCTTGGCCTTGTTTGGATTATTCCGCCGTTTGTTGATCAAACGACCAAGTTGGTAAACAGGTTGCCTTTTCTTGTCGAACAGCTTGGGGGTTGGCTTGAGAGCCTTGGTCTTGCCGGAGTTGACGAGAGCCTTCTTGAGTCCCAGATCTCACAAATAGGCACAATACCCATTAACCTGGTTCGTTTTACAATCTCGCTTTTTTCGAATGTAATTGCCGTTTTTTCCGTCCTTATTATAACCTTCTACCTTCTTGTCGAAAGAAGGAATTTAGATAGATATCTTGTTGTTCTTTTTGGAAACGGGGGAGAGAAAAAGGCAAAGCTCTTTGTTGATCGGCTTGAGGCTCGGCTTGGAGGTTGGGTAAGAGGGGAATTAATATTGATGTTTATAATAGGTTTGTTAACCTATATTGGACTTAGGCTTCTTGGCATTCCTTTTGCTCTTCCTCTTGCCATAATTGCGGGGTTTTTGGAGATTGTTCCCAATATCGGGCCTGTCATTTCCGCGATACCCGCCGTTATTGTAGCGCTGACCCTGTCTCCTGTTATGGCCCTGGCTACGGCAGCCTTGTATTTTTTGGTCCAGCAGCTTGAGAACAGCATAGTTGTCCCCAAGGTTATGCAGAAGGCTACGGGAGTTAATCCGTTAGTTACCATACTTTCTTTGGCTATAGGATTTCATCTTGCCGGTCCCTTGGGGGCCATTTTGGCCGTCCCGGTAGTCATAGTTATCCATGTTTTGGCCACAGAGTTCATTTTCCCCCGAGCACTTGGGTAGGAAATTAGCGAGCAAGAGTTCTTACTAAGTTAGACTTGGTCGCGCTCCTCTTGCCGTCTGGTATCTTAATATAAAAAAACCCGTATTAAATACGGGTTTTTTGTTGCTTTAGGAAGTGAGTAAGCCAGGTTCTGTTCTAGGCAATCATCAATCTAACGCCCTCAATCTTCGGCGCTCCCGGAAGCTGGTAATAACGCGCCTTTCGGAGGTTGCAGCGGGTAGGATTGTCACGTTTCACCCACCGACCATAGCCGTCTGGCTACAGGTCAATGCTCGTCTCTGTGACTCTCCAAGCCTGTCGCGCTTCGCCTTTGCTCAGCGTGATGCCAAGTTTTATCACGGCATCATTTCAGGCTGGGTTCCATCGGGTTTTCACCCTCAAGACACTAGCGGTTAGCCTTCGACTTCGCTCAGGCTACCCTGAGTTCTACCGAAGGGTTATCCGTCCCCGATTGCCCGGGGTCCCCTGCTTCCTGCTGCCTGGACTTTCCTCCCCAGCCATTCGCTTCCCATTCGCCTTAGTAGATTTCTACTGCGGCTCATGGCGCGCTACGGCGGGGCGATTGCCCTGCTTCCTAAAGCAGTTTATATTATAGCACAAGATCGGGGACTTGACAATCTCTCCCTCTCTTTTCACAATAGAACGGGATGGAGAAATAAAGGAGTGGAGGTGAAAAAATGCAATTATTTCAAGTTTGGCAGGAAGCAATACTTCTTTCCTGGAATCAGGTCTGGTCTTCCTTTATAGGCTTTCTCCCGTCTTTTATCGGAGCAATCTTAATATTTGTTATAGGTATCTTGGTAGCTGCTTGGGGGAGGAGACTTATAGAGGAGATATTAAAGGTCTTAAAACTTGAGGACTTATCAAAAAGTTCCGGATTTGCCGAGTATTTGAAGAAAGCCGAGATAAGCCTGACTGCAACCCAGCTTTTGGGCGCGGTTGTAAAATGGCTCTTGCTTTTGGTTTTCTTTATAGCGGCTGCCGAGATTCTTGGCTTGGCAATTGTTTCAACAACCTTAACAAGCCTTCTTGGATATGTCCCAAATGTTTTTGCCGCAGCGCTTATTCTTGGCGCCGGGGCGTTTATTGCAAACCTTGCCGACGGTTTGGTTAGAGGAGCCTTGGCAAGCGTTGATCATGATGCGGCCCGGCCGGTTGGCAAACTCGCGCGATGGGCAGTCGTACTTGTTGCCTTTTTCGCAGCAGTTGACCAATTGAAAATTGCGCCGGCTCTTGTTGAGACCTTTTTCCAGGGACTGACTTGGACGCTGGTTCTGGTTTTAGGCTTATCTATAGGACTTGGAAGCAAGGATATGGTCGCCAGGGTTTTGGATGAATGGTACAAGAAGCTGCAGAAATAGCTAGAAAGAGTTAATAAAAGATTCCTTCTTGAGCTTATTGAGATTCTTGATAACCAGTATTCCCTTTTGGTTGCTAATCAACCCTTCATCTTCAAGCTTTTTTATTTCTATACTTGTGGTTTCCCGAGCCAGACCGACAAGAGAGGCGATATCTTTGTGAGTAAGAGGCACTTTAATAATTATCTTTTGTCCTTTCTTTTTGCTAACCCACTTTCCCAGGAGGTAAAGTATGGAGGCAACCTTTACGCGGGCATTGCCGAAAACCAAGTGCTCCATTCTTACCAAAAGCGATGCGAAGCGGGTCAGGGTGACACGCATCAAAATAGTCAATAATTCGGGCTTACTTTTAATAAATTTCAAGAAGCGATCTTTTGGCGCGCGCCAAGTTTCAACCTCTGTCATTGCCTCAAGGTTATGCCAATTTTCCATATTTCCCATTGCCCAAATCAAAGGGAGGCAATCGCCTTTTTGGAAGATGCTATGCGTGAACTCCTCGCCTTCTTCAGATATTGAATAAAGTCTTATGAAGCCGCTTTTAAGATAGAAAACTCCTGGGGGTGGATCCCCGGCATGAAGGATTACTTCTCCTTTTTTGTACCTAGCCAACCTGAACTGTCTAAAGAAGTTTTCTAAAGTTCTATGGGTAACTCTGCCCACCTGCTGTTAATTATACACCATGTTAGAAATCTAACATACTTTCGGTGAGCCTTATTACTGCGTAGAATTTTTAGAAAGATTAGGATTAGCTGTGCCGGTTAGGGAAGAAGGAGGTAAAAATGGTTCTTGACAGATCTCCGCCTCCTGCCCGCTAGACATTTAAGAAACCTTTCCTCAAAATTCTCCGTTCTGATATAGTTAGTATGCATGCTTGCCAAGGTTTTCTCTGGTACAACGGTTGGACTTTCAGGGGTTCTTATTGAGGTCGAGGTTGATATCGCTTCCCAAGGCCTTCCGGCCTTCAATATAGTTGGTCTTCCGGACAAAGCGGTAGAGGAAGCAAAGGAAAGGGTCCGTTCGGCGATTAAGAACTCCGGTGCCGATTTTCCGTCAAGAAGAATAACTGTCAATCTTGCACCGGCCGATCTCCCAAAAGAAGGACCGGCGTTTGATCTTCCTATGGCAGTGGGCATTCTTCTTGCCTCCGAGCAGCTGCCCAAAACAGATCTTTCCCGCTGTATATTCTTTGGCGAGTTATCGCTTGACGGCTCTGTGCGCCATACAGCAGGAGCCCTGCCCGTTGTTCTTCTTGCTCAAGAGAAAGGTTTTGAAAGTGTCTTTTTCCCCTCGGACAACAGCAGGGAAGCGGCCGTGGTGCACGGCGTAAAAGTCTATCCTGTCCGGAGCTTAATTCATCTTTTTCGTCATCTATCAAATGTTGAAAAAATAGATCCCGTTCGCCCCATCCCGTTTAGAAAACTACTTGACAACGCGGCATTTGAGTTTGACTTTTCGGAGGTTCAAGGCCAGGAGCATGTAAAGCGCGCTTTGGAAATTGCCGCCTCGGGCGCCCACAATGTTTTTATGAGGGGAGTTCCGGGAGCCGGCAAAACCATGCTTGCCCGCGCTTTTCCGGGGATAATGCCCGATTTGACGGAAGAGGAGGCAATTGAGGTTACTAAAATTTATTCAATAACGGGTAATTTGGCCCCCGGCCAGTCAATCGTGCGTTCAAGACCGTTTAGAAGCCCCCATCATACTACTTCCCGCATCGGCTTAATCGGCGGGGGTACCCGTCCTATGCCCGGAGAGATTTCTTTGGCTCACCGCGGGATTTTGTTTTTGGACGAGTTTCCGGAGTTTCCCCGACATGTCCTCGAGGCCCTCCGCCAGCCAATGGAGGACGGCATCGTTACAATTTCCAGGGCCGCAGGAACCGTTTCCTATCCGGCTAATTTTTCTTTGATTGCTGCTTCCAACCCTTGTCCTTGCGGCTACTACGGATCTGATATTAGGCCCTGCCGCTGTTTGCCCGGCCAAATCTCAAGATATCAAAAACGCATATCGGGCCCAATTTTGGACAGAATTGATATCCATATAGATGTTCCTCAAGTAAAAATAGAAAAATTAGTTAGCAATCCAAATTCAAGTCTAAGATTGGAGAGCTCGGAACAAATAAGAAAAAGGGCTCAAAGTGCAAGAAAGAAGCAACTTGCCAGATTTGGAAAAAACGGGGTTAAATCGAATGCCGAAATGTCGACCAAACAAGTCCGGGAATTCTGCCGACTCTTGCCGGAATGCGAAAGGCTTTTGCGCCAGGCAGCAAGCCAAATGAATCTCTCCGCCCGCTCTTATTATAAAGTTATCAAAATCGCTCGTACAATTGCCGATCTTGAGGCCGAACGGGAAATATCCCCCACCTATGTTTCCGAGGCCCTCCAATACAGGCCAAGACAAGAGGATGTGATGCTGTAGCCCCGTAGCGTAAGCGAAAGATAGTATAATTTCCATATGTTTCCCTTGCGCGATACAAAATCTGCGGGGATTTTTCCTTTCTGGATAATAACAATAGTTGCCGTTAATGTTTTTGTGTTTTTACTGGAGATGTTGGCGGCCTCTCCCGAGGAATTTATCAGGCAATATGCCCTTATTCCTGCCAATGTCAGCTTCTCGAGTTTGGCAACACTTACGCCTTTTGTAACCAGCCAGTTTTTACACGGCGGATTTATTCATATAGCCTCAAATATGTGGTTTCTTTGGATTTTTGGCGACAACATAGAAGAGCGCTTTGGATTTTTGTGGTTTCCGGTATTTTATCTTTTTTCAGGCATAATCGGCGGTCTTCTGCAATATGTTATTGTTTCCGATGCCGATATTCCTATGATTGGCGCTTCAGGAGCGGTCGCCGGGGTTTTGGGCGCTTACTTTGCGCTTTTCCCCCGCCACAGAATAAAGACCCTTGTTCTTACTTTTGGATTCCTGACGGTTGTTGACATACCCGCCTCTGTAATGCTTTTCTATTGGTTTTTTACCCAGCTTTTTTCAGGAACCGCAACGGTAGTTTCGGGAATGGCAGGCTTGGGTGGAGTTGCGTGGTTTGCCCACATCGGAGGTTTTGCAGCCGGCTGGTTTTTCGGCCATCATACAAAGAGAGGCTGATTTTTTAATTGGCCGCAGGGACCGAGTTTTGATATACTATTTTTAATGCTTTCTTGGCTAAGACGCTTTGTAACCGTTATTTTTTGGCCCTCAATAGATATCATTGTCGCCTTCTTTGCCAACTTTATGATTATCCGTTCGAGTCCCACAACTGCAGTAATTACAACAGGTTTGGTCGCCATATCTTTAAATCTTATCTTTCTCCATCTTTTATATCTTGAGAGAGATCTTCAGATGTGGGTGCATAAAAGGGCCGGAAAAATACTTGCGCTTGAGAAAAAAGTGCAGGCTGTCGAACACGGGAAGAACCTGGCCGTTCTGACCGTTTATTTGTTTTCCGGCCCTGCCATGGCCGGCGCTCCGCTCATCTGGCTTTTGGGGATTAAGGGCATGCGGGCATATACCTTGGTTATTATTGGTACACTTCTCAATTCTCTGGTTTGGGTATTGGGCATCTATAATCTGCTTTGGATGCTTATCCGTGAGGTAGTAAATAGGGTTTAATTTCTTCCATGCGTTTGGTTATCCAAAGGGTGAAAGAGGCAAGAGTAAAAGTAGGCGGTGATGTGGTCGGAGAAATCGCCAATGGCCTTTTTATTCTTTTTGGGGTCGGGCAGGAAGATAAACCGGAGCATGCGGATTTCTTGGCGGAGAAATTGGTTAAGATGAGGATTATACAGGATAGAGAGGGAAAGATGAATTTATCTGTTAAAGATGTCGGCGGGGAAATCTTGGTAGTTTCCCAGTTCACGCTTTATGCTGACACATCAGGCGGCAACCGTCCGTCTTTTGTTAAAGCGGCCCAACCGGTGGTGGCTCGACAGGTGTATGAAAGGTTTGTGGAACAGTTAAAAGCAAAAGATATCAAGGTTTCCACCGGAAGTTTTGGGGAATATATGGAAATTGAAAACATCGCCGACGGCCCTGTAACTATAATTTTAGAATACCCCAATGGCAAGTATTAAGAAGAACGGTTTATATGTTCTCCAAATTTCTTAATCTCACTTTAATAGTTTAAATCATTGAAGCGGCAGAGGTATGAGTTTCTTCCAGCCGGGAGGCTTCCTGCCTTAATTGGTCAGCTTTCTCTGCTTCACCTGCTGTTTGGAACTCTTCAGCTGCTATTCTCAGGACTCTAATTGCTACCTGAGGGTCATAATATTTAAGTCCACAATCGCTCCCAATACATCCAAAACCAGGCACGGCGGTAACGACGACGGTTAATCTGGGGGAAAATGTCTCAAATTCAAGATATTCTTTTTGTGCAGGTGCCCCGCATAGTCCGCAGTCTGTGGCATCTGGAATATTTTCAAATCCCAAGCCCGAGGGAACAAGATGTACTGGGCGTGCTGGACTATAATCTAACTGTTCCACAAAGAAGGCGGGTTCACCTAACTTTTCCTTCACCATTTATTTTATAATAACACATCTTAAACTATATTACATAGTAAGCCTATTTTCTACCAATTTGTTTCTATTAAGTCTTAACTCTGACCGACTTATAAATTCGTATCAACTTATCAATCTCACCAACTAGTTCTTCTGGGGACTTTGTCGCATCCAAGATGTGATGGGCAAAAACCTTGGTTGGTAAAACGTTTTTTCTATGTCCTTCAATTAAGCAAGTGTAGATATACTCTTTGGAATCCCACGGATTTCCCTCTATTCTTCTTGCAAATCGTCTTCGTAGCATTTCTTCTTCTGGAATATCTAGAAATATCATGAGGTCGAGCTGTTTACGAATTTCCGGATTAGCAAAGAGTAAAAAACCTTCGATAACAACCAATGGTTTTGGTTCTGCAACCCTCTTTTTAATTCCCGCCTGGGTGCTTTCTCTTGAATTTGAGGAATAAACAATTACCTCGCCATTTTTAATTCTCGTCAAGTCGATTACCAACCTTCTCAAATCGTAAAGGTCAATTCTTTCCCAGTCAACAACCCTTGAATAATCTATTTCTTTTTTACTGTATATGTAGTCGTCAAACATTAAAGTAGTTAGACTATCGCCATGTCGAGCTTTTAACCCTTCTATAATTGTTGTTTTGCCACTACAACTTCCACCCGCTATACCTATTAAGAAAGGGATTTTTTCTTTCATTTTTATATTTTAGACTAAACCGTTCTCTTTTAAGAATTTTTCCAGATTTTTGTTAGTTCTATATTGCTGTCCTATCGAGACAAAAAGATTATTAACTTCAACCCAATATTTTTTTGGAAGAATTCTCATTAATTCTTTTTCCGTTTGCTCGGGGGTTTTGGTTTTTACCCACCCAAGAGCGTTAGCGATTCTGTGTACATGAGTGTCAACGCCTATTGCGGGGATATTAAAAGCGCGGGCAAGGACTATGTTTGCGGTTTTCCGACCTATGCCGGGCAAAGAAGTGAGACCCTCGAGCGTCCGTGGTATCTCGCCGTGGAATTTGGTAGCAATATCCTGCGCTAACTTCTTAAGGTGCCTTGCCTTTGTTTTATAAAACCCGACTGGATAAATTAAATTTCTAATTTCTAATTCACCTAATTGACCTAATTTTTTGGAAGTAGGAGCTATTTTGAATAACCTTCGGCACACTTTTGCTGTGGTTTCGTCCCTGGTTCTGCTGGAGAGCATAACTGCGGCTAGCGTTTGGAACGGAGTTTTTGATACCGGAATAAGCGGAATTTCCCGGTAGTGCTTTTTAAAAACTTTGAATATAGTACCGGGTACCGATTTTAGCATATTACAACACCAAAAGGACCCCGAATAGCGGGGATCCCTCTGGATCTACTCAAGAAAAGGAGCTTCAGCCTCCTATTCTGAACATTGTTGTGCCGCAAACTTCACACTGCGCTTTTGTTGCGGGTTTGCCATTCTTCATGGTAACCTTCTGGGCATTCTTGCCATCGCGTTTTGAGCGGCATTTTACACAATACATCGCCATAATTGCCTTCACCTCCTTTCCCGTAAACCTTGCTACCTTGCTGTCTTGCTATCTTGTTAACCCGCTGTGGATTCTAACAAGGTAACAAGTTAACCAGTTAGCAAGGAAAAAACACAAGGGGCAGGGGATTTCTATTAACCGAATATTGCTTTAAAACTGTGCCTGTTTGAACCAGGCAAAGTATAACACCACCTCAAGGCCAAATATAAAAAGCGCAATTATCGTTGTTTTGAGTATGTCGCGGCCAACAAAAAGGGGATTATTTACAAGGAGCGATTTATCGAACTTTTTTTCAATAGAACCCCTGTCTTGAGGCTGTAAGAAATCGTTTGCCGAAAAATGGAATTCCCTCTTGACAACCCCGGAAGGAATGCCTTGAACAGAGTCTTGGCTAGTCTTTCCGATTCTTCTTTTTTCCGTCCTTTCTTTTTGTTTTCTGGTTTTTCTCGGCATTGGAAAATAGACAATGGGAGATTTTGTAAGTATTATACAATATGCAGTATGGCAATAAAGCGCAAGCACGAGTTTCCTCCCCCCCAGCTTGAATTATCAAAAACACTTCACGACGATAGGCACCGTTTTGAAGAAGTTGATGTTCCGGTTGTCACCACTTCGGCAAGTTTCCGCAGGGCCATTGCAAGAAGTCTTAAAGAAGAGCCTCGTTTGGTGGATAACGACATTGTACTTTCAAGAGCCCATTTCTCTATGGCCGTGGGAGTAATGAGGGAGGCAACCGAGAGAAAATTGACCGCTTGGCTTGTGGACCCTATAAACTATGTTTCGGACAGGGACTGGAAAAAAATTATATTGCTTGTGCAAGCAGGGTATCTTGTTGCCAAATTCCCGGTCTTAAAACAAATAAAGGATTTTTTGGATACCGTAGCCCGCGGAAAACTGCCTTTAACGCAAGCGATAACCTCCCCGCTTCTTTATGCAACCGAAAGGGCTTCCAAACCCATTATTTCGCTTCATTACGAAACAGGCAATATTTTAGCAAGAGACGGGAAAAAAGTTTTACAAGTTATAACCGATCCCCACATTAGACCCCAGTACCTCTATGAGGCCCAGAGAGAAAATATTTACTTTGCGGTTTTTGACCGGCAGACAAAAGATGATTTTTTGGCTCGAGCAGAAAGGCTGGGTAAAAGCGTTGACCCTAAAAAAGTTGTTGTTACCGGGCCGCCGGTTGACCCCAGAATAGTAAAAAGCAGACGGAAAAAAGATTCTGAAGCGGTGGGTAAACGCGGTTTGCGGCTTGCCGTAACCACCGGAGGCCTAGGGCAAAACAAGACCGAGATTGAAAAGGCCTTAAGAAGTATTGCCCCGCAAATTAAGGGAGGCGATATTCGGGTAGTTTTATACGCGAGCACACTCCTGCATTTTAAGAAATTATATTCCGATATAGCCCGGGAGTTTGACATTCGGGAAGGAAGCATTGAGGACGAAGATGCAAACGTGCGAATTTTATATTACCCGAGCATTATTGACGCCAACCAGGCCTTAATTGACCATGTTTTCGGCTGGGCTGACGGTTTTTTGACCAAGCCTTCGGGAGATATGGCCTATGACGCGGCGGCCGCTGGCTGCTTTTTGCTTTTACTTGAGCCCTGGGGCGAATGGGAGGAGAATGTTGGCCGTGTCTTTACGAATCTTGGTATTGCTCAAAAAGCCGAGCCGGGTGTTTTTGACAAGCAAATTGGCAAACTCTCATCCTCCGGATGGATAAGACAGGCGATTGACAAAGCGCTAAACCTTGACCCGTTGTTTCTCAATGGCGCAAAAAAGATAGTTGACTTACAGCAAACGCTCGGCATAAAATGAGTGAGTCTAAATGTTGTTCAATGAATCGTGGGCAATACCTTTGTTTGGAGGGCTTGCAGTTTGGCTTATTGCACTTTCTTTTTGGGTTTATAAAACATCCGCGCATTATTCCAAACTTATCCGTGCGACAGGAAAATTGGAGCTCAAAGCGGCTCTTGAGAAACTGCTTGACGAGCAGGAGAAGGTTAATTTACATCTGAAAAACCTTGAAGGAGTGGTAGCAGATCTTGAAAAGAAAGGGGAAGGGCATTTCCAAAAAATGGGGGTTGTACGCTTTAATCCGTTTTCCGAGACTGGAGGAGATCAGTCTTTTGCCCTTTCGCTTCTTGACCAGAATGACTCGGGGGTTGTAATTTTAAGTTTGCACAGCCGGGAGGGAACAAGAATTTATGCCAAGACTGTTAAGGCCGGAAAATCCAGATACGAGCTGTCCAAGGAAGAGACAAAAGCCGTTGAGGAAGCAAGGAAGAGTAAATAGATGTATTGTGTATAGTGTATTTTGAATAATGAATATAAGTAATTTACTCGCATCGCAAAAAACGAAGATTGTTTTGGGAATAG
>CAYSOV010000001.1:0-12538 GCA_964432785.1 uncultured Gammaproteobacteria bacterium | reverse complement strand
ATGAATATAAGTAATTTACTCGCATCGCAAAAAACGAAGATTGTTTTGGGAATAGTAGGACTTTATTTCTTATCAGCAGGGGTTTCTTATTTTGCCTTTTCGTACCTTAAAAAAGGCCCTGCGGAGTTTATTTCTCCTGCCGCTCTTGAACAAAAAAGGTCCGGTATCGATGTTTCGGGGCCAAAAACCGAGGAGTGCCCTCTGAATGGCAAAAAGTACACGAAAGCGGAAAAAGACATTTGGCAGACTCGGCGTCCCCTGGGGGTAATGATTGAAAACCACCAGGAGTCAAGGCCGCAGTCGGGGCTCTCAAAAGCGGATGTTGTTTACGAAGCAATAGCAGAAGGCGGGATAACCCGATTTATGACGCTGTTTTATTGCGGCGTATCGGCAGAAGAGGTCCAAGTCGGCCCGGTTCGTTCGGCAAGAACATATTATCTTGATTGGATTTCCGAATATGGCACGAGCCCTTTGTATGTTCATGTCGGCGGAGCGAATAAACCGGGGCCGGCCGATGCCTTGGGGCAGATTAGAAAATACGGCTGGGATGTGTACAACGATATGAATCAGTTCTCCATAGGGTTTCCTACCTTTTGGAGAGATTATGAGCGGCTTGGCCGGCCGGTTGCCACAGAGCATACGATGTATTCGACAACGGATAAGCTGTGGGAGGTTGCAAAAGAAAGAGGTTTAACAAGCGAGGACAAAAACGGCAAAAAATGGGATGATAGTTTCATCTCTTGGAAATTCACGGACGGGAAATCGGCAACATCGCCTTCTGCGGCTAGGATATCGTTTTCCTTCTGGGAAGGATATAAGGATTACGCGGTTTCTTGGGTATATGACCCCGCAACCAATTTTTATAAAAGAGAAAACGGAGATGCTGCGCACCTCGACTTTAATAATCAAGAGCAATTATCGGCCTCAAATATAGTGGTTATGTTTACCGGGGTTAAGGGCCCTATAGATGAACTGAAACATATGCTCTACACTACAACCGGCGGCGGCAAAGCATTGGTCTTTCAAAACGGGGATGTCGTTGAGACGACCTGGAGCAAGAAGTCGCGGACGGAAAGAACGCGCTTTTTGGATAAAAAGGGAGCGGAGATAAATTTTGCGAGAGGGCCTATTTGGATTGAGGTTCTGGCTACGGGAACTGATGTAGAATATTAAATTTTGACCTGCTAAATTGAGGGATATAAGAGTATATGGAGTATAAGTTTCTGGCTTTTACTCTCCTGCTCTCCCGCTCTTTTACCCTTTGCTATATATGGCAAGTTTATCTGACTTCATAGTTTCGAAAGTAAGAGTCAAACTTCTCAAGATATTTTTTGAGGATTCAAAAGAGATGTATCACGTCAGGGGGCTTGTTCGGCAAACTGGTGAGGAAATAAATGCTGTCAGGCGCGAACTTGCGAGAATGGAAGAAGCCGGGATGGTCAGGAAAGAGCCAAGAGGCAACAGACTCTATTACTGGGCAAGAGCAGATTATCCGTTTTTCCCCGAACTTCTAAATATGGTTTGCAAGACAACCGCTCTTGGTCTTGCTATAAGAGGAAATAGGGGCAAGTTAGGCAAGATAAGTTTTGTCATGTTCTCCGGGGAATTTGCCAGAAACCTGGACAGAAAAACCAATGATCAGGTTGATGTGCTGGTTGTTGGCGATGTGGTTTTGCCGGAGCTGGCAAGCCTTGTCCGGCAAGAGGAAGCAAAAAGAAAAAAGGAAATAAACTATACTCCTATGACCAAAGACGAATTTGAATTTAGAAAGACAAGACGCGACCCTTTTATTTTATCCATACTCCAAGGAAGCAGAGTGATGATTATTGGCGATGAGCAGAGCTTTGTGAGTTAAAGTGTTTTTTCCCGAAGAGCCCAGCTGCGGGATATGATCCAAAAAGTCTTTAGAACAGGCAACAGCTTAGCCGTTACGATTCCTTCGGGTTTCGCGTCGGTTGTCGGGATAAGAGCCGGAGAAAAGGTAAATGTTAAAGAAATTCGAGAAAAGTCAAGGATTATTTTGCAATTTTCAGGAAACCGGCAATTACTTCTTGACACATCTTTTCTGAAATCCGGAAAGAAATAACTAAAAGATGAAACACTCCAGGCAAAGATTTTTAATAATACTTTTGCTGACCGGTTTGTCTTTGTTCGCTGCGCTTCCGAGAGAGCTCCCTATAAAATTTCGTTTTCAAAATTTTTTCTTTGACAGGGTTATTCAATTGCCGGGACTCAATTTGGGTTCCGGGAATGTATCCTTTCGAAGGGATTTGGAATTAAAGTTGGGGCTTGATCTTGCGGGAGGAAGCCACCTTGTTTTTGAAGCCGATATGTCCAAAATTTCCGCCGGAGACAGAGAAGCCGCTATTGAAGGAACAAGGGCTACTATAGAAAGGCGGGTAAATCTTTTCGGGGTTTCCGCGGCGCAGGTTGAAACGGCCAAGGTTGGCGGCGCTCAGCGCGTGAAGGTGGATTTGCCGGGAGTTAAAGACTCCCAGGGGGCAATAGAGTTGATAGGTCAAACCGCAAGACTCGAGTTTAAAGAATTCGAGAGCGTGCCTTCCGAGAATAGCACGGAGTCATCCGTGCCCTTTCGGATTGTTGACACGGACTTGAGCGGAGCGGATTTGGAAAGAGGCAGGGTCGAGTTTGATTCTCAAACGGGGAAGCCGGTTGTGGGTTTGCAGTTCAACAGCGAAGGGGCAAAAAAATTTCAAGAGATCACAAAAAGAAATATTGGGAAACAAGTAGCGATTTTAGTTGATAACCAAATCATTACCGCCCCTACCGTACAACAGGAAATTTCGGGAGGGAATGCGATTATAACCGGTGATTTTACGCTTGATGAGGCAAAACAGCTTGCCATACAGCTTAACTCGGGAGCGCTTCCCGTGCCGGTAAAAATTATAGAGCAGAGAACTATTGAAGCAAGCCTTGGAAAGGAGCAAGTTAGAGCGAGTATCGCCGCGGGCATTGTCGGCCTTTCAATGGTTGTTCTTTTTATGGTTCTTTATTACGGGAAACTTGGATTTTTAGGAAGCGTAGGACTTTTAATTTATGGAGTTGTCACAATTGCTCTTTACAAATTTATTCCTGTTGTTTTGACACTGCCCGGGGTGGCTGGCCTTATCTTGTCGGTGGGCATGGCCGTTGACAGCAATATCTTGATTTTTGAAAGAATGAAAGAAGAATTGAGAGCCGGCAAACCATGGCCGGATAGCATGGAGGCGGGTTTTGGCAGGGCTTGGGATTCAATAAGGGATGCAAATATAGCAACATTGGTAACCGTCTTTATTTTATTAAATCCGCTAAACTTTACTTTTTTGCATACATCGGGCCCTGTTCGCGGGTTTGCGTTAACGCTTGGTTTGGGAATCTTGATTAGTTTATTTACCGGGATATTTGTAACAAGGACACTGATGAGGATATTTGCGCGGGAAAAACATACAACATACAACAAAGAACAAAGATGAAGAAGTCCTAAAAAAGTAAAACAAAACCTATGTTGTGTGTTGTTTGTACTTTGTTCTAACTATGAATTGGATGAAGTTTAGACCACTATACCTTTTGATTTCCGGACTAGCTCTGTCTCTGTCTATTTACTCTATCTTTGTATGGGGATTTAGACCCTCTATTGATTTTACCGGCGGCGCCGTAGCCGAGTATCGTTTTTCAGCCCCCGTTGCCCCGGAGCTTTTGAAAACCGTTTTGGCGCTTCAGGCAAAAGAATATGAATATCAGGATATGGCAAGCCTCGGCGACAAGAACATCCAGCTTCGCTTTGGTCCGGAGTTTACTCAAGAAAAAGCCGAGGTTTTAGCCCTTGCAATAGGCGGTGCATTCGCCGAGAAACCCGAAGTTGTCCGATTTGAAATAGTTGGCCCGGCGTTCTCTAAAGAAATTCTAAATAAAACATACATAGCAATAGCAATAGCTTCTTTAGGGATTCTTCTTTGGGTAGCCTTTCAATTTAGGAGCATAAAGTTTGGGATTTGCGCGATTCTTGCGATGCTTCATGACACAACCGTTCTTCTTGGGACTTTTGCAATTTTGGGACACTATAAAGGCGTTGAAGTGGATATTCTTTTTGTGACTGCTATGTTGACCGTTTTGTCTTTTTCGGTGCACGACACGATTGTTGTCTACGACCGTATTCGCGAGTCCGCAAGAAGGCTGGGAGACTTGCCGTTTGAGAAGCTTGTAAACAAGGCTGTTTCGGAGACGATGGTTCGCTCGGTCAATAATTCCCTAACTATAATCTTTATGCTTTTTGCCCTTTTCTTAATGGGCGGAGCAAGCATTAAGTGGTTTGTTTTCGCTCTTCTTGTAGGCACTATTTCCGGAACTTATTCCTCGCCGTTTGTGGCGGTCCCGCTCCTTGCAACTTGGGAAGAAATTCGGGGGTGGTTAAGAACCCACCGGATAGGACCCAATCGGTAAATACCGCGCTACGGTGTGTGGTAGTTACCGCGTGTTAATTAGCATTCTTTAATTCGTTGAAGAAGATGTTCGCGGGTGTTTTTAGACGGGTTTTCTTCTACCTCTTTGAATAACTGTTCCAAAACCTCTCCGACTTTTGGTCCCGGCTTTATTCCCAAAATATGCATAACATCATTTCCGCCAACCTTTAAATCTTTTATTGAAAACGGTTGTTTTTGGACCTCTTCAAGCCGCTTTTTAAACTTTTCAAGCCGCCAAGAGGTTTCTCTTGCGCCTCCTCCGAGCCTGTCTCCAACCCGAAGATCAAGCATATCTTGGACATTCTCCGTCCCGACATTTCTTATAAATCTTTTTATTGCGGAGTCTGTTTGGCGCTCGTCAACCGTAAACTGATGCCAGCGGACAAGCCGGAAGAGTTTACCCCTTTCTTTATTCGAGAACCTCAATCGGTCGGCAATCCTTTTTGCTATTCCTGCCCCGACCACCTCGTGGTTATAGAAGGTGATTACCCCACCCTCCGTGACCTTTTGCGTTTTTGGCTTCCCGATGTCATGGATTAAAGTTGAAAAACGAACGAGCGGATTTTTCGAAGGACAATTTTTTAACGCCAGAAGAGAGTGCGTCCCCACATCGTAAATATGATGTCTTTCGGGACTTTTTTGCTCGACACCAAATGTTTCTTCAAATTCCGGCATCACTTGTTCCGAGAGTCCGCAGTTGCGCATTATAATTATTCCTTCGTACGGGTAGTCGGACTTTAATATTTTAAAGAGCTCGTCTCTTATCCTTTCTGCCGCGATTATTTTTATGGACTCGGCATGCCGCTTTATTGCTTCAAATGTCTCATGCTCAATGGTAAAACCCAACTCTGCTGCTATCCGCACTGCTCTCATCATCCGCAGGGCATCCTCATTAAAGCGTGCGACAGGGTCTCCAACGGCCTTTATAATTTTCTTTCTTAAATCTTCTTGTCCGCCAAAAGGGTCAATTAGATTGCAGTCTATTGTCAACAGTCTACCGTCTACGGTTTTTCGGTAGTTCGTAGTCGGTAGTCCGTAGACTTTTAATGCCATTGCATTTATCGTGAAGTCCCGCCTTGCCAGGTCCTCTTCAAGGGTTTTCCCCCATTCAACCCTATCCGGTCTTCTTTTATCCGAATATCCGATTTCGCGGCGGAAAGTGGTAATTTCGTAAGGTTTGGGAGAGCTCTCGTGGGCTATGCCGACCGTCCCGAATTGGTTATCATAGAACCCTTCCGGAAAAAGTTTTAGGATTTCCTCGGGAGTCGCATTTGTCGTAAAGTCCCAATCAATAACTTTTTTGTTCATGATCAGATCCCGGACAGCGCCCCCGACGATATAGATTTCAAACCCCTTGTCTTTAAACCTTTTGATTATTTGGAGAACAAATTCTGGTAGATTTACTTGCATGGTATTATTGGTATTGTAACGCAGGAGAAGTAAAAGGTGAAACGCAAAACGCAAAAAGTAAAACGGGGAACACAAGAAATACTAAATACTCTTTTGCAAAATCGTGGAATTAAGACCAAGAAAGAAAAAAAGGAGTTTTTTAATCCGAAACATCCGCAAGAATTTACCCTTAAGGAAGTGGGGATTAACCCCCGGGAACTAAATTTAGCTGTTTTGCGAATTAAACAGGCTATTGAGAACAAAGAGAAAATAATTGTCTACGGAGATTATGATGTTGACGGGATTTGCGCAACCGCGGTTCTTTGGGAAACGCTTTTTGCCTTTGGGGCAAGTGTCCTGCCCCATATCCCAAGCCGTTTTACGGAAGGATACGGGTTAAACGAAGAAAGCATAAAAAAGCTTAAAGAGGACGACCCAAAACTTGGTTTGATTATCACGGTCGATCACGGGATTGTTGCCCATAAAAAGGTGGATTTTGCTAAAACCCTTGGTGTTGATGTAATTGTCACCGATCACCACGAACCGGGAGAAACGAAACCGAAGGCATGTGCCGTAGTGCATACAACAAAAATATCGGGTAGCGCTTTAGCATGGATACTCGCAACTTCAGTTACGAAAATTCGAAATTCCCGCCTGCGCCGAGGCTTCGGCGGACAGGCGAAATTCGAAATTCGAAATTCTGACCATTTGGGGTTGGTGGCACTTGGGACCGTTGCTGATATATTGCCGCTTGTTGGCTATAACCGTGCTATTGTAGTGCACGGGCTAAAAGAATTAAGAAAGACCGGGCGCTCGGGAATAAAAGCTCTTTGCGAGGAGGCGAGTATAAAACAAGAAGACATTGGCACTTATCATATTGGTTTTATTATCGGGCCAAGGCTTAACGCCGCCGGCAGGTTGGAGCACGCTCTGGATGCGCTCCGCCTCCTTTGCACAAAAAATAAGGAAAGAGCAAGAGAACTGGCCGCAAAACTTGGAAAAATCAATAGGCTTCGGCAAGAAAAAACCGATCAAATTCTAAAACATATCGAGGATAATTTTGGAGTTTTGTGGGCAACCGGTGGTATGCCCAAACTTTTCTTTGTTCACCATGGTTCCTATGAAGAAGGAGTTATCGGCGTGGTTGCCGGGAAACTTGTTGAGAAGTACTGGCGGCCGGCGATTGTTATGACAAAAGGGAAAGAGTTTTCAAAAGCATCCGCAAGGTCGGTTAACGGGGTAAATATCGTAGAGTTAATAAAAAAAGTCGGGGAGAATTTTTTTGTAGGTGTCGGCGGACACAAAATGGCCGCCGGCTTCACAATAAAAACAGAACACATAGAAGCATTTAGTAAAAACCTTGCCGAACTTTCTGAAAAAGAGATAAACGAAAGCTCCCTTGTCCGAGATGTGAGAATTGATTGTGAACTTGAACTTTCCGGTGTGACAAAGGACCTTTTTTTGGAGCTTCAAAAATTTGCGCCCCATGGGTTCGGGAACCCCGAGCCGACTTTTAGAACCCGTAATGTTTGGGTTGAAGACGCAAGGCTTGTGGGAAAAGACAACGGGCATCTAAAACTTGTTGTGGCCCAAAGGCAAAAGAGCGACTTGAGGCTTGAAGCGGTCGGATTTGGGATGGGAGAGTGGTATACTAAGCTTTCGCCGGATAAGCCCGTTGATATTATATACTCGGTTGCTATGGATAACTGGAACGGCGCCGGTCGGCTGCAGCTCAAGATAAAACATTTAAAACCCCATGGATGAATTGGAAAAAAAATTTCAGGAACTTTTAGCCAAAGTCGGTGAATATAACCCAAAAATCAGCCCGAAAGAAATTCGGGAAGCATGGGAGTTTGCAAAACTGGCCCATGGCGAAGGGAAGAGGCCGTCGGGAGAATTGTGGCTTTCTCATGTCTTAAAGGTTGCCGCGCTACTTGGGGATTGGAAGCTTGACACGACTACTATTATTGCAGGCGTCTTACACGATGCCATATTCGCGGGCGCTGCCAAAACCGAGGATTTGGAAAAGGAGTTTAGGCCGGATGTAATGATGATTATCCGCGGGGTTAGTCAAATTGACGGCCTGGAACTGAAGGGCAGCAAGAAAGAAGAATTCGTTGAGAATTTGAGAAGACTTATTCTTGTTATAGCCAAGGATGTAAGGGTTATTCTTCTCCGGCTTGCCGACAGGCTTGAAAACCTGAAAACCCTTTGGGAATTGCCGGAAGAGGAGCGTATTGCCAAAGCGCAAGAAACACTGGAAATTTATGCGCCTTTGGCCGAGCGCCTGGGAATAGGTACGGTAAAGGGAGAGCTTGAGGATTTGGCATTCCCTTATGCTTACCCCGAGGAGTATAAACGGATTGTCAGGGAGTCAAAACCGTATTTTGGAAAGGCCGAGAAGTCCATTGAGGCGATGAAAAGGAAGTTATTAAAACTCCTGGCCCAAGAAAACCTGAAAGCGCAAATACAAGGGAGGAAAAAACACCTTTTTTCTCTTTGGAAGAAATTAAGTCGGCCGGAAGTGGACAAGGATTTTTCAAAAATTTACGATATTATTGCCCTACGCATTCTTGTATCAAGCGTTCCCGACTGTTACGGTGCTTTAGGCATAGTTCACCAAGCGTATAAACCGGTTCCCCATCTTGGCATCTCCGATTTTATCGCTCAACCCAAACCCAACGGCTATCAATCAATTCACACAAGGGTCTTTGGTTCGGGAGGTGAGATTGTTGAGGTTCAAATAAGGACATATGAAATGCATGCCCACGCCGAGTACGGCGTTGCCGCACATTGGGAATATTCGGAGGCGAAGACCCGGGGGATTTCCGATGAGAAGCTTGAGAAAGGAATTTTTGCAGAAAAAAACAAGCTTTCCTGGATGAGAGAACTTGTCAGGTGGCAAAAGGAGATGACGGACTCCGAAGAGTTTTTGAAAGCGATAAAATTTGACGCTCTAAGCCACAGAATCTTTGTCTTTTCACCAAAAGGAGATGTTTTTGATTTGCCGGCAGGCAGCACACCGGTAGATTTTGCCTTCGCGGTGCATACGGAGTTGGGTTATCAGGTAGGAGGAGCCAGGATTGACGGGAAGATAGCACCGCTTGATTTTCGTTTATCAAGCGGTCAAGTTGTAGAAATTTTGAAGTCAAAGAACCCCCGCTCTCCAAGTCCCGATTGGTTAAACTTTATTGTGACAGGCACCGCAAGGCAACAAATTAAGAAGTATTTGAGAAATAGCGGTATTAAAAGGTAGAATAATATCTATATGGAAAGAACATTAGCCGGTTATACGGCACAGAAAGTAGACGAGACCATTAGGCTGGTTGGGTGGGTTGCAACCAGACGGGATCACGGAAAAATTGTTTTTGTTGATCTTCGGGACCGGACGGGTGTTGTGCAGACGGTTGGCGGCCAAGAGCTTTCAGGTTTTGGGGCGGAGGATGTTGTAGAGATAATAGGTAAAGTTGTCAAAAGGCCGGAAAATCTCATAAACCCCAAAATACCGACCGGAGAAGTAGAGGTCCAGGTTTCCCAAGCGAAAGTTCTGGCAAAAGCAAGGGATCTTCCTTTCCCTATTGACGGCCCCGGATACGAAATTGACGAAGCACTCCGTCTTAAATACCGTTATTTGGACCTGCGCCGACCGCGACTCCAACAAATGATAAGGGCTCGCAACCGGGTGATCCAAAGGATAAGAGAGTTTCTCGCGCAAAAAGATTTTATTGAAGTGGAAACGCCTGTTCTTTCAAAACCAACCCCGGAAGGCGCGCGGGATTTTCTTGTTCCTTCCCGCCTTCAGCCGGGCAAATTTTATGCCCTTCCCCAATCGCCTCAACAGTATAAACAGCTCCTTATGGTTGCCGGATTTGAGCGATATTTCCAAATTGTAAGATGTTTCAGAGACGAGGATCCCCGAAGAGACCGTGCGTACGGCGAATTTACACAGCTCGATTTGGAAATGTCATTTGTAATCCAAGAGGATATTTTGGCTATTACCGAGGAGCTTTTTATAATGGTAACAGAGAATGTTTTGGGCAAGAGGGTATTGCAAAAGCCCTTCCCGCGCTTTACCTACAAAGAGGCTATTGATAAATTCGGGGATGATAAATTTGACCTGCGGGACAAAAAAGACAAGGATGTTTTAGCGTTTGCGTGGGTTTTGGATTTTCCTTTGTTTGAAACCTCAAAAGATAGGAGTATTGTTCCCTCCCACCATCCGTTTACGGCTCCCAAAGACGAAGATATGGGGCTTCTCGACACGGAGCCGTTGAAGGCTCGTTCTTGGCAGCATGACTTGGTTTGCAACGGTTTTGAGGTTGGAGGCGGGTCTATAAGAATTACCGACCCCGCCCTGCAGAAGAAAATTTTTAACATCCTCGGTCATACGGAGGAGGAGGTAGAAAAAAAATTCGGGCATCTTCTTGAAGCCTTTTGCTACGGCGTTCCGCCCCACGGCGGTATTGCGCCGGGAATTGATAGATTTTTAATGGCCGCGTATGGCGAGCCCTCGGTAAGAGAAACAATGGCTTTTCCGACTTCGGCTTCCGGTCAAACCGCAGTTATGGATGCACCTTCGGAGGCCGATGAGGCACAACTGCGCGAATTAGGAATAGAAATCATTAAAAAGCAAAGCAAGAAGAAATGAAACCAAAACTGCCTGCCCCGTACCGAATGGTACAGGGGCCCACCGGAAATCCAGACTCTTCGTGGCTCCTCCTTTTTACGGCCTTGGTTTTTATCCTTACGGCCGTATCAGGAATACTTCTTTCTCAAGAAAAAAGAGGGGTTGTGTCTGCCCCAATAGCAGCTCGCGAAACACCCGTGGTTATAGATAAGGGAATAGCTCCACCTGCCTTATCGGCCAGGGCTGTATATGCCGTTGACATTGAAAGCGGAAAAATTCTTTTTTCGAAAAATGTCCAGGAACCGCTTTTGCCCGCCTCAACAACTAAAATAATGACGAGCCTGGTTGCCCTTTCGCACTACAATTTGGATGATATTTTGGCGGTCAATATTGGTAATGTGGACGGACACAGAATGGGACTTAAAAACGGAGAGAAAATAACCGTCCGTAATCTTCTCTACGGACTTTTGGTTTTTTCGGGAAACGACGCGGCCGAGGTTCTAGCTGCAAATTACCCGGGAGGCAGGGAAAATTTTGTCAATGCTATGAATAGTTTGGCAAAAAGAATTGGTCTTGAAAACACCAATTTTAAGAACCCCGTCGGGTTTGACGAATATCTTCATTTCTCAACCGCCGAGGATTTGGTAAAGGTCGCCGCTTATGCAGTCGGTAATCCGGTATTCTCGGAGATTGTTTCAACCCAAGAGGTAGAGGTAAAAAGTGCGGACGGAAAAACGGTTCATAAATTAAATAATATCAATGAGCTCTTGGGGAAAGTACCCGGTGTTATAGGTGTTAAAACCGGTTGGACGGTTAACGCAGGGGAAGCACTTGTTACCCTTGTTGAGCGGGATGGGAATAAAGTTATGCTTTCGGTTTTGTCAAGCGATGACCGCTTCGGAGAAACAAGAAAACTTATTGATTGGATTTATTCAAATTACGAGTGGAATACCGGCCCTACCCCGACGCCGTAAATGGAAAGCACAGAGGGACTTATCGGTTCTATAAAGAGGTGGTTGGGATTTAAGAATTTTGCCTCAAAACCAGAACCGGATGTTTTACAACATCCGGTTTTTCTCGGTTGGGATTATGAAATGTTTAGAGAATACCTTTTGGCTCTTAGTAGAGGAAAAGAATTCCTTCTCCCTATTGAAGAGTACCCCTCCAAAATAGAGTTGAGTCGACCATGGCATGAAGTGTTCAACCAAATAAGGCAAGTACCCACAGAAGGCTGGGCTTTGGTTGGTTTCCAAGCGGGTCAACGCCGACTAATCTTACCAAGAATAGCCGAAAAAGGGATAAGCCATTCAGTACCTTATGAGGTCATGTCTGCCGGAATAGATAAGGCCAAAACAAGGGGAGGAATTACGGATTTGGTTGGAGATATTCACTCTCACCCGAAAGATTTTAGAGACCCAAGTTGGCACATCCCTTCTATAGAAACCAGCGAGGGTTTAGGGTCCTTCTCATTATCAGACCTCTATGGGCTTCTCTACTCTCTAGGTCAGCAGAGGCCTTCAGATACAAGGAGGTCCTTGATGCTTGTGACGGAAGGAAATGAAAATATTGCCGCTTTTGCAACAAGAAGAAGCCTAGAAGTAGTTAGAAATACTGATTTAGGCTCTTATGAAAAGTTTGCTGCAAAATGGTATGAGAAATACGGCTGGAGGTTTAAAGGAATAAGGACGGATTCTCAAGGCGGAGGTGAGCTTGCTGAGCAAGTCAGAGCCGATGCCCCCAAACTTTGGCAGATAAACAAAGGCATTGCATATCATTATCAGTTAGCTCTTTACCGGGGTTTTAAGGATAAACCGCTACTTAAGGACTATCCTGCAAGAAATACTGTCTAAAATTTCTCAATTTATGGTAAAACTTCGGATTTTGGTCCCCTGGGGTGTTTGTGATTTTCTGGAGTTTGGTGGTTAGTCCCCTCCGTAATATTGATCTGTAACTGCGGGAAGATAAGCAAGGAAGCCGCCGTCGCCTTCAAAAACAACAATGGGCTCGAGGAATCCTTGGGGTTCACCCGAATCATAATAAGCAAGGTATACTCTTCTTATCG